>JBDKTZ010000393.1:0-19549 GCA_039679975.1 Prolixibacteraceae bacterium | reverse complement strand
CACTGGGAGTAGGGCCTATCCTCGAATTCGGTTCCGAAACGCAGAAGCAAAAATACCTGCCTCAGCTTTGTACAGCCCAAAATCTTTGGGCCTTTGGCCTGACCGAAGAAAATGCAGGATCGGATGCACAGGGTGTGGAAACAATCGCCGAGAAAAAAGAAAAAGGATGGCTGGTAAATGGCCATAAAAAGTATATCACCAATGGGGCGTCAGAAATTGCCAAAGGGATTAGTTTTGTCGCTCAAACAGGAATTCGCGCCGATGGGAAGAAGGAATTTACTGCGTTCATGGTATCGAAAGGAACGGCGGGGTATACCCGGGAATATATGAAAAATAAATTACTATGGAGAGCAGCTGATAATGGCATGGTTTATTTCAAGGATTGCCTGATTCCTTTCGAAGATCAATTGGGAGAACGGGGGCAGGGAATAAAAATTATGCTAAAAACCATAGACTCAGGGCGACTGTCGATCGCAGCCATGGGATTGGGCCTGGCACAGGGAGCCTACGAAATGGCCACTGCGTTTGCAAAAAAAAGAAAACAATTTGGTAAAGCGATAGCAGAATTTCAAACGATTTCTTTTAAATTGGCAGATATGGCAACGAAGATCGAACATGCGAGGTGTTTTTTATATCATGCTTGCTGGTTGAAGGATCAGAATCAACCGTTCGGGAAGGAATCGGCCATGGCCAAACTTTTTTGTTCGCAGGTCGCCAGTGATGTGGCCGGCGATGCACTTCAGATCTTTGGAGGTGCCGGTTTTTTTCGCAATGACGAATACCCCATTGAAAAGTTTTTTCGTGATCAGCGTTTATTGTCGATCGGGGAAGGAACTTCGGAGGTATTAAGAATGGTCATCTCGCGTTCCGTATTAAAAGATTGAAGAAGTTGTGAGCTGTTCGCTTTCAGAAAATTTTGAAATTTGCGACTTGAAATTTCTGTTGCTTGCAGCCTGAGACGTGCAGCTTATATGTAACAGTTTTTCAGATTTATGAACAAAGACCGTAAACTCGAACATATTCAAATGGCGTCTGATTCGCAGACGATTTCTTCTATGCAGGATCAGCGTTTCATTTATGAGCCGTTACTGGCCTCACATCCAACGGAGAAGGATGTCCTTTTTTATTTCCTGGAGAAAAGCTGGAAGGCTCCTTTTTGGGTTTCAAGTATGACCGGCGGCACCGGCATCTCAAAAACAGTGAACCACAATATTGCCCGGGTGTGCCGGGAGCTTGGACTGGGGATGGGACTGGGCTCGTGCAGAAAAATTCTGTTTGACAAAACTCACTGGACTGATTTTGATGTGAGAGATGAACTGGGTCCTGATCGTCCTTTCTGGGCTAACCTGGGTATTGCACAGGTTGCTCATCTTTTAAAAGATCGAAATGAAAAGGTAATTATTGATCTCGTGAAAGAACTGCGGGCTGACGGATTGATTATCCATGTTAACCCGCTCCAGGAATGGTTCCAGCCTGAAGGCGACCGGATTGAACAACCGCCGCTTGAAACGATTCAGGATTTTATGGTAAGAGTGGATTTACCGCTCATTGTGAAGGAAGTAGGACAGGGTATGGGTAATGAAAGTCTGAAGGAACTCCTTCGGTTACCTTTGGCTGCAATCGAATTCGCTGCTTTCGGCGGAACTAATTTTTCAAAGCTGGAATTGTTACGTGATACACCGCAGATCATGGAACTGTATCAGCCTTTTATAAGGGTGGGACAAACGGCCGGGCAAATGGTAAAAGCCGTTAACCGTCTGGTTGCTGAAACAGAACCGGTATGCCGTCAAATCATTATTTCGGGAGGAGTGAAGAATTATCTTGATGGATATTACCTGGTTTCGTTGTGCCGGATGCCGGCTGTTTTTGGAATGGCTTCTTCTGTGTTGAAATACGCGACTGGCGATTATGATACACTAAAGCAATATATGGAAAATCAGATCAAAGCATATCGTTTGGCTCAGGCTTACCTGAGGCTGAACCCGGATTATGAAGGAGAATAAAATCATATCAGGGTTTTCAAAACTGGACAAGACCCAAAAGATCAAATGGCTGGAACAGCAACTGGGACTGGACAGCTCAATCGCTGGTTTTCTGTCGTCGTTCGAGATGCAGGACAATCATTTCCAGAGAATTATCAGCGATTTAAGCGAAAACCAGCTTTCCAATTTTCATCTTCCTTTTGGTGTGGCTCCCAATTTCCTGGTAAATGGGGAAATGAAGGTTTTCCCGCTGGTTACCGAAGAAAGTTCGGTCGTTGCCGCATTGGCAAAAGCTGCAGGATTTTGGGCCTCACGCGGAGGCTTTCACGCGAAGGTGAACGGAATGGAGAAGCGCGGACAGGTTCATTTTTTGTGGAATGGAAATCCGGAAAAGCTGATTCAGGTTTTTCCTGTTATTCAAGAAAAGTTACTTGCCGATGTCTTTCTTTTCACCCGGAAAATGGAAAGCCGGGGAGGAGGGATCATGCATACAGATCTGAATTATCTGCCCGGCATTTTGCCTCATTATTACCAAATTGACGTTGCCTTCCATACCTGTGACGCTATGGGAGCCAATTTTATTAATTCATGCCTGGAACAGTTTGGAAAAAGCCTTCGCGAATTTTTGTCTGCACAGGAAACCTGGCCTCAGGAGGAGCGGGATTGCCGGGTGATCATGGCTATTTTGTCAAATCATGTACCTGAAAGTAAGGTTCATGTATGGGTGGAATGTGCTGTTGGAGATTTGGTTGGGGACAAAGATGTCCAGGCATCGTACGAGTTTGCAGAAAGATTTGTAATGGCCGTTCACATCGCAAAACACGACGTATCACGGGCCGTGACACATAATAAAGGGATTTTTAATGGTGTAGACGCACTGGCTTTGGCTACGGGCAACGATTTCCGTGCGATAGAAGCCGGAGGGCATGCTTTTGCAGTACGTGACGGACATTATGCCGGCTTAAGTGAGGCCAGGATTAACGGAGGGCAGTTTATTTTTTCGATGGAGCTGCCCTTGTCGGTAGGTGTTGTTGGCGGTGTGACTGCGATTCACCCGATGGCAAGACTGGCCATACAGATCCTGGAGAATCCGGATGCCCGCGGACTGATGCAGTATCTTGCTGTTGCCGGACTGGCATCAAACTGGTCGGCTGTTCGTGCTTTAGTGACAACCGGTATTCAAAAAGGACATATGAAGATGCATTTGAGTAATATTTTAACGGTTTTACAGGCAACAGATGAACAAAAAAGGGCCGCCAGGCTTTATTTCCATGACCGCGACGTTAATTTTGCGGATGTGGAGCATTACCTGAAGAGCTATGCAGGACAATAATAAGGAATATTACGCACATGGAAAGCTGCTGCTTACGGCAGAATATTTTGTTCTTCACGGAGCGAAAGCGATCGCATTGCCGCTGCAATACGGGCAAAGGATGGACGTAACGAAAGGGCGCCAGGATGGAATTCTGAGCTGGAAAGCATTTATGCAGGAGGGACTTTGGTTTTCCTGCGATTTTAGATTGCCGGATTTTGAAATAGTAAACAGTTCCGATCCGGAAAAGGCAATTATCCTGCAAGACGTATTTCGTGCGATCTTACAGATGAATCCTGCGGTGGAACTGGGACATTCGCTTGATGTACATACCCGCATTGACTTTCACAATCAGTGGGGACTGGGAAGCAGCAGTACGCTGATTGCCAATCTGGCGAATTGGGCCGGAGTGGATGCCTTTCGCCTCAATGAAATGATTTTTAACGGATCGGGGTTCGATATAGCCTGTGCAACGGCTGATGGGCCCATTTTCTACAGGAGAAACGAGTTACCCGAACCGGTTATACTGAACTATCCGTTCCTTGATAATCTTTATTTTATTTACTCCGGTTCGAAAAAGAGTACCCGAAATGAAGTCAGGCGCTTTTTAAATGGGGGATTTATCCCAAAACAGGAAATTGAGCAGATGGACTTTTTATCAGAACAAATAGCATGGGCGGGGAAACTGGACGATTTTCAAAAATTAATAGACGAGCACGAAAAACTGGTTTCAGCCTTATTGCATGTTCCTACAGTAAAATCCTCCTACTTTAATGATTTTGATGGTGAGGTGAAGTCGCTGGGAGCCTGGGGAGGAGATTTTTATCTGGTGGCGACTACCCTTGAAGATCGTGATGTACTGCATTATTTTAAAGAAAAAGGATTACGGGTCGTTTTTCCATGGAAAGAATTGGTTTTAAACAGGAAGGCAAGTACGTATGTCAGATGAATTGCAGGTTTGCTGGGAATGTCCGTCGAATATAGCCCTTGTCAAGTACTGGGGTAAAAAGGAAGGACAATTGCCAATCAACCCTTCATTGAGTTTCAGCTTAAAGGGAGCGGTGACGCAAACAAAGGTGACCTTGTTACCACGCGGCAACGAGAGACTGGTTTTTTTATTGGAAGGAAAACCTTCTCCTTTCACTGCCAGAATAGAAGGATACCTCGATCTTCTTGCCCGGGAACTGGACTGGGTCGATCATTATACTTTTCATATCGAGAGCAGAAATACCTTTCCTCATTCTGCAGGGATAGCTTCGTCGGCGTCAGGATTTGGCGCGCTGGCTTTATGTTTGACGGAACTTGATCAGAAGTTGACAGGAGATAATAGCGGGAATTTTCTGCAAAAGGCTTCACGACTGGCACGGATGGGAAGTGGAAGTGCTTCCCGTTCGGTCTATCCCGGATTTGTGTGGTGGGGACAATCGTACTTAGTTCCCGGATCTTCAGACGAATATGCTATTCCGGTACCTCAACCTTTCTTTCCCGACTGCTTAGGTTTGCGGGATGCAATCTTATTGATCGATTCCGGGAAAAAGAACGTTTCGAGTTCGGTTGGTCA
The DNA here is from genome assembly GCA_039679975.1 of Prolixibacteraceae bacterium. Taxonomy (GTDB): domain Bacteria; phylum Bacteroidota; class Bacteroidia; order Bacteroidales; family Prolixibacteraceae; genus JBCFBK01. The sequence goes on along the minus strand of JBDKTZ010000393.1, from coordinate 14,694 downwards.
TGATTTGATGACCCGCCATCCCTATAGGCAGGGGAGGATCAGTCAGGCGGTCAGCAACGGAGAAGAATTACTCCGGCTCCTTCATACAGGCGATTATATACGCTTTTTTGAGCTGGTAGAAGAGGAAGCCTTCAGCTTGCATGCGCTGATGATGAGTTCGTCACCCGCTTTCATGCTGCTTAAGCCAAACAGTCTGCGAGTGATTGAAAAGATCAGGGATTTCCGAAACCAAACAGGGTTGGCTGCAGGACTGACAATTGATGCAGGACCCAATATTCATTTCCTTTATTTTGGTAAAGATCAGGAGGTAGTTCGTCGTTTTATTGAATCGGAATTACTTTCTTTGCTTGAAAATGGTACATGGCTGAATGATGGGATAGGCGATGGACCGACACGGCTGAAATGATCTGCCGGAGGATTCTTGTGCGTTAAAGAGATTGAATGAAGACATTTTTTGCAAAGCTGCTGTTGTTTGGCGAATATGGCCTTATGTTCGGAGCGCGCGCATTAGCCGTTCCTTATTATAACTATAGCGGACGTCTGATCAAACCGGTTGAACGTGACCCGGATCCTGTAAGTAAAAAGAGCACCATCGAGTTGGAACGCTTTGCTTCCTGGTTTGGTCATGAACAATTGAATTCCAGGATGAACTTTCCTCTTGATCTTGAAAGGCTTCGGAAAGATATCAGCGAAAATCTTTTTTTCCAATCTGATATCCCTGCTGAATATGGTGTGGGCAGTTCGGGAGCGCTTTGCGCTGCATTATTTCACAATTACAGTATCTATTGTGAAAATTTGACGTTGCTTAGTAAAAGACATAGTTTGACGGAGATGTTGAAGAGAGATTTCTCTGTAATGGAATCCTATTTTCACGGGAGAAGTTCAGGGCTTGACCCGCTGGTTTCATTCATTAATCAACCTGTTTTGTTTGCCAACAATCAGATTTCACTTCCTTATTTAAGAACAGATCGGTTGCCTTATTCGGTTTATCTTCTTGACACAGGCATAACGGGGGCTACTTCGCCTTTGGTTTCAAGATTTCTGGAAAAGATGGAAGATCCGGATTTTAAGACCGCTTTTAATCGTGATTACCTGCCTGCGAATGACGGTGCAACAGATGCATTCATGAATGGCCGTCACGATGAATTGTTCCGGCATCTGTATCTGATTACAAGATTTCAACTGAATTATTTTTCAGAAATGATTCCTTCTGCCTTCGTGGAGACGATCGAAACGCTGATGAGTCAAGGTATCTGCACGAAATTGCTGGGTTCCGGAGGGGGAGGCTTTTTACTGATTTTTGCGCCCGGAAATAATAATGCAGACGCATTCCCGGACAGTATGAAAGTATTTTAGTGCAGATTGTTTGATCAAACTGAATAGCAATTATTGCGGATGATCGGAATAACTGAATAATGCTCAGCTATTTTTTCGTTATGTTTGCGTTTCCTAAATTCAAAAAAGCAGATGGGATCTGACACCCTTCATATTACTCAAACATTATTTAAAGAGCTATTTGATAAGTATTTCGATCCATTATGCAGGTACCTGGCTTACTACAGTGCAAATAGTATGATTGTAGAAGAAGTGGTTCAGGATGTATTCATCAAATTATGGGAAGAACGGGAGTCATTGAGGATAGAGTCAATCAAAAGTTATCTGTTCACTGCGGCCCACAACCGGATGCTTAATCATATCAGGAATGAAAAAAGATACCATACGCTGATTGAGCTATGGACAATGCATGAAAAGCAGAAAGGGTTGAGCGGAGAATGTTTTGATATAGAGGAATTCAGTGATAGGGTGCAGCATGCAATCGATCAATTGCCGGAGAAATGCCGGGAAATTTTCGATTTAAGTAAAAAGGAGGGCCTGACTTACAGACAGATAGCAGAGAGGCTTGATATATCGGTAAAGACTGTTGAAACTCAAATGGGAATCGCTTTACGTAAAATCAGGGAATATTTGTCGGCCTTTTATCCGCGAAACAGCAGCATCCTGATTTTTATCAGGTCTCTGGTCAGGTAATGAGTACTGCTACTTTAGCTTGCTTCGTAAAATAAACTTGAAAATAAATTTAAAAATTTTCAGGGTATATGAAAAAAGATGTGTCTATATCCGAAACTGACCCTCATCAAAATGGATATAGACGCATTAATAGCAAAGTATTTGAACGGAGCCTGTTCTGCGGGCGAAATAAATGAGCTGGAGCTTTGGCGCGGGTCATCATCTCAAAACGAAAAACTCTTTCGCCGGTCTGAAGAGGTATGGCGGCTTGCCAAAGCCGATCCCTTAAGAAATACTTCGGACAAGCGGGCTGTCTGGGACAAAATATCGCAATACATATCCGGACGGTATTCAAAAATCACCGTGATCCGTGTCGCGGGTATTGCGGCAACGATTGCCCTTTTTGCCGGATTTGCCTTATCTTATCTGGTCTGGTACGGAAAACTGCATCCCCAAAACCGGCAAATTGTTATGCATGTTCCCGGAGGAGTACGTTCACAGATCACTTTACCTGATGGGACGCTTATCTGGCTCAACTCATCGTCGACCCTTCGTTATCCGCTTTTTTTTGACGGAAGCAAAAGAGAAATAGAATTGGTAGGAGAAGCGTTTCTTGACGTGGTCCCTCATCCGGAGCAGCCCTTTATTATTCGAAGTAATGAAATACAAGTTAAAGTATTGGGAACCTCATTCAATTTCAAACATTACGCCGAGGATTCCCACGCCGTTCTGGCTGTGGAAACCGGAAAAGTAACCTTGTCGCGCGGTCCGTCAGATCCTGTGACGGTGACTGCCAATCAATATGCCACTGTAAATAATGAAACCGGCCAGATGAACGTATTTGAAGCAAGCAGCAATCACTTCTCATCCTGGCGTGATAATAAGATCGTCTTTCGAAATGAACCTTTCGGTAACGTATTGAATGAATTGTCCAGAAAGTATAATGTTCATTTTGAGATCCGAAATGATGTGATCAAAACGTATACCTATACGGCTACATTTGAAGACCTGACGCTGGAGGATATCATGGAATTATTGAAAATGTCATCACCAATCGATTATATTACCGAAACTTTAACGCTAAACCAACACCATGCCTATGAAAAAAGAAAGATCATGATATTTCAAAAATAAATCAAAAGGAGGCGATGGGGGTCGCCTCCTGGGAGTTTAAGTCATTTATGACAACAAGGTCATAAATAATCATTAACAAAAACATTCAAAAATATGGATATTAATTCAGTTTTTTATAAAAAGTTGCTTTGTTTTATGAAGATATTGATGTTGTTGATTTTTGTACTGCCTGTACAGCTGATTGGCAAAACCTCATATTCGCAAACCACACGATTCACGCTTCACATGAATAATGCGAAGATACAGGATGTCCTGATGCAGATAGAAGAACAATCTGAGTTTTATATTCTGTATAACGGACAGTTAGTTGATGTGGAAAAGAAGGTAAATATAAGCGTTGACAATCAGAACATCGACAGGATATTGGATCAGCTGTTCGCAAAAAGCGACGTGGAGGCTAAGATCGTTGGTCGTCAGATTGTTTTGCTGCCCGCAGGGGAACAGCAGGTTTCGCTTGCATCCGCAGCTCAGCAGGATCGTATCATCACCGGTGTTGTTACAGATGAAAAAGGGAATTCGATCCCGGGTGTGAGTATTTTTGCAAAAGGGACAACGATTGGGATTGTGACCGATATTGACGGACGGTATTCAATCAAGGTGCCGGATAAGGACGTTGTGTTGGTTTTTTCCTTTGTGGGATATGCTGCTCAGGAAATTCAGGCAGGAGCCAGGAACAGCATTAACGTGAGTATGAAGGAAGACGTGCGCGGTATTGACGAGGTTGTTGTGGTGGGGTATGGTGTTCAGAGGAAGGTTAATCTGACCGGTTCGATAAGCCAGGTCACTACCAGGGAATTGGAAAACCGTTCGGTCGCCACGGTAGCTCAGATGATCCAGGGTACGATGCCGAATGTCAGGATCGCGCTCTCTTCGGGAGCCCCGGGACAGGGCGGTTCAATCCAGATTCGTGGTGAAGGGTCTCTGAACGGAAGCGATCCCCTTGTCTTGATTGACGGTGTTCCGGGAAGTCTTAACCGGTTAAATCCTTCCGATGTGGAGTCAATATCCGTTTTGAAAGACGCTGCTTCTTCTGCCATTTATGGTGCGCGCGGAGCTTTTGGTGTGGTGTTGGTCACGACCAAACAGGCCAAGGCCGGAAAAACGAAGATCACCTATGACAGTTATGCTGCTTACTCGACTCAGACAACTTCGACAGATTTTCTGACGACTGCATATGACTACCTGATGATCAATGATGTCGCTTTCAAGCGTGCCACGGGTAACACGTACACGCGCTACTCAGAAGATGATATGGCGGAGTTGCTTGCCCGTCGAGACGACGAAACAGAAGATCCATCCCGTCCCTGGGTGGTGATAAAACCTTATCAGGGGAAAGATATTTATCATTATTACGGGAATTATGATTGGTATAAAGCCTTATACAACAAGTGGAGACCTTCTCAGTACCACAATGTAAACATCTCAGGTGGATCAGAAAAGGTAAACTATATGCTTTCTGCCAGTTATACGGAACAGGATGGCATGCTGAAAAAATTTACAGAAAAGCATCAGGCTTTTACGATCATGTCAAAAATCAATGCAGAATTAACTCCTTGGTTGAAAATCACCAATAACATTATGTATTATGACCGGAAATATACCTATCCGGGGATGGAAGGAGAAACCAATGAAAGCTGGTCGAATGTGAACCTTCACGCGCTCCCCTGTTATGCCCCGGTCAACCCCGACGGAACGTTTACCTATAATACGATGAAGAACAGTTATTCTATAGCCGACGGGCAGGTTGCCAATCTGTGGGGTGGTGTTTCAAAAGGTAAAAAAGGAACGCATGAGTTCAAGGAGACGATCATGCTGGAAGCCAGTGTTCTCAAAAACCTGAAACTGAAAGCAGATTACTCTTTCCAGTTTTATATGGCTGACGATTGGTATCGGAGGGGAAAGGCTTATTATTCTATTCAGCCAGGGGTTATGCAGTTGGTCCCCAACTTTAATACCGACTACTATAAGAAGACAATCTGGTATGACCCCATGCATGTCGCCAACTTCTACTTTTCCTACAACCAGACGATTTCTGATCATACTTTTGGAGCTACTGCAGGGATGAATTACGAAAATAAAGAACACAACCGGCTCATGGGGCAGAAATACGACCTGGTGTCGCCTACCCTGAACGATTTAAACCTGGGTACGGGTGATGCGCTGGCTACCGGCGACCAATACGAATATGAACTTTTTGGTGCATTTTTCCGTGTCAACTATGATTATAAAGGTCGCTACCTCCTGGAATTCAACGGGCGGTACGATGGTACCTCAAGATTTAAATCCGGTAGACGGTTTGGGTTCTTTCCTTCTGTCTCCGGAGGATGGAGGCTCAGTGAAGAAGGTTGGTTTACATCGGTCAAAAACGTAGTCAATAACCTCAAGGTTCGCGCTTCGTACGGAAGCCTGGGGAATCAATTGAGCGGCTCCGATTATTACCCGTATATTTCAAGTATGGCCGCTACACTGTCTGATTGGCTGATTGACGGCGAAAAAACCTATAACGTGGGAATACCTGCCCCTGTCGCTAATAACCTCACCTGGGAAAAGGCGACCACTTCGAACATGGGATTGGATCTTGGTCTTTTTGACAACAGACTTAGTTTTTCGGGTGATTATTACATCCGGAAAACAACCGGTATGCTGGTGAATGGTTTGTCTGTTCCGGCTGTTTTTGGTGCAAATTCGCCCAAACAAAATGCCGGAGATATGAGAACTAAAGGGTTTGAGATAACTCTTGGATGGAGCGACCAGAAAAATGTAGCCGGTAAGACTCTTCGCTACGGGATATCTGTTTCGGTAGGGGATGCCACCAGCGAGATTACAAAATACGAGGCGAACAATAAAGGATTGATTGCTGACAATTATGTAGGAAAAAAGAGGGGTGAAATCTGGGGCTACCGTGTAGCCGGACTATTCCAGTCGGACGAGGAAGCTACCGAATGGAACGCCCGGGTCAACCAACGGTATGTCAACACCCGTATCTACAAGTCTCCGGGTGAATGGAGTAAACCAAGAGCAGGTGATGTGAAATTCCTTGACCTTGACGACAATGATAAAATCCATCCGGGAGCCAGTACACTGGATGATCCGGGTGACCGGGAAATTATCGGTAACACAACCCCCCGGTACAACTTCGGCATTAATATGAATGCAGACTGGTATGGTTTTGACCTGAGTGTATTCTTCCAGGGAATCATGCACCAGGATTTCTATCCGGGGACAGACATGATTAAATTCTGGGGTCCGTTCTGCAGGCCTTATGCATCATTCTTCCCGAAGGATTTTGGAGACGATCTGTGGTCGGAGGAAAATAAAGATGCGTATTTTCCGCAGGCAAGAGCTTATGTTGCACTGGACAGCAACTGTGAATTATCGTCAGTTAATGACCGGTATCTGCAGAATATCGGTTATGTCCGTCTGAAAAACCTGGTTATTGGTTATACTTTGCCGGCCTCTTTAACACGGAAAATCTGCATTGAACGACTCCGTCTCTATACAAGCGGTGAAAATCTGTTTTATTTGAGCCCGTTCAGGACCAAATATATTGATCCCGAAGAAGCTTCATTCTCTTCAACGGGAAAAGTATATCCTCTTTCAAAGGTATTGTCGGTCGGGGTCAATGTTACATTCTAACTAATAACGGTTATTTAATTCACAGACTATGAGAACAGATACGATTTCAAAGTTGCTGATCATTTTTACAGGCCTCCTTTTCTTTGCCTGTGACGACATGCTGGACCAGCTTCCGAAGGATGAGCTTTCGCCTGAAACATTTTTTAGTACGGAAAATGAGTTGAAATTATACACCAATTCCCTGTTGTTTAACTTTCCTTCCACCAGTTTGTATCTGGAAGGTGCTGATAATATTGTTAAACAAACACTTGAAGAAGAGATCCAGGGAATTCGTGACGCTTCTACAACCAGTGGATGGTCGTGGGAAAATTTGCGAAAAGTGAATTATTTTCTGGATAATTCCTTCCGTTGTCCTGATACGGCTGTCAGGGACAAATACAACGGAGTGGCAAAGTTTTTCCGGGCCTATTTTTATTTTGATATGGTAAAACGTTACGGTAACGTTCCCTGGTATTCCCATGTCTTTAGCGAAACAGATCAGGAGCAATTGTATAAGGGACGCGATCCCCGTACGCTGATCATGGATTCCATGCTGGTGGATATCAATTATGCCGTCAGTCATCTGGGAACAGAGAAAAAGCGATTTGAAGTGACCAAATGGACGGCGTTGGCCTTAAAAAGCCGGTTTTGCCTGTTTGAAGGTACATTCCGAAAATACCATGGTCTTACGGGATGGGAGAAATTCATTGATGAATCAATTGCCGCCAGTGACGCGCTCATTTCCGGCAACCAGTATCAGGTGTATATGGGGAGAGGAACTGATGCGGCATACAGGGATTTGTTTGCCAGTCTTGATGCTGAGCCGACAGAGGTTATCACAGCCAGGGGATATGACGCATTTAATCAGATTTTTCATAATGCCAACTATTATACTGTGACATCTTCCCAGGGACAACCGGGGCTGGAAAAACAACTGGTCGATTCTTACCTGATGGCTGATGGAAGCCGGTTTACTGACCGACCTGGTTATGACAAGATGTTTTTTGGTGATGAAGTGAAGAACAGGGACCCGCGTTTGTATCAAACCATTCGCGGAACAGGATACAAAAGGATTAACGGAACAACCGTTCTGCCGCCTCAGTTGGTTTACAGTGTAACGGGATATCAACCCATCAAATATGTGTGTTCTGCTGATTATGATATGTACAATAAGAATGAAAACGACCTCATCATTTTCAGGTATGCTGAAGTACTGCTGAACCTGGTTGAAGCCAAAGCCGAAAAAGGGACACTGACCCAATCTGACATTGACAGGACAATCAGGCTGATCCGTAACCGGGTGGGAATGCCTAATCTGAATATGGCGGCAGCCAATGCAGATCCGGATCCATATCTGGCTGTAAATTACCCGCTGGTTTCCGGAGTAAACAAGGGCGTGATACTTGAAATCAGGAGGGAAAGGCGTATTGAACTGGTTATGGAGAATTTTCGGTACTACGATATGATCAGATGGAAAGCCGGAAAACAATTCGAGCGCCAGTTCAAAGGAATTTATTTCCCTGCTCCGGGATTTTATGATATGGATGGCGACGGCAAAAATGATTTGGTTCTGTATGAAAAAGGCAAGAAGCCATCTGCCGGAGAGTTGACGGGTATTTCACAGGTACTGGAACTTGGAACGAATATTACTCTGGAACACGGGACCTACGGAAATATTGTTGTGAACCCGCATATTTCAAAAAAATGGGATGAAAATAAGGATTATCTGTTCCCGGTCCCGATAACGGATGTGACCTTAAACCCGGACCTGGGACAAAACCCCGGATGGGAACAATAATAAAATGTTAAACGAAGAATGATGCCCTCCCCGAGTACAAATTCCCTTAGGGAGGGCTTGTTTTTTATGAAGTGATAATTTTTATCTTGGTTTTCCTCCTTTTTTTGATCTGTTTCTTTTTTGGACTGGTGTCAATACCCGATGAGCCCACACTCATCTCATTTGCCGGGGCAGATTCTCTCTGAATATATTGATCAAGAGAAGGCTTTGTTCCCCGCTTATTCAATAGAATGATTTTTTTAACATCTTCCAGATCAAGGGCGACCGGTTTGGACCCATATGCATTCTCAACAATATACCAGATCTTTTTATTGAGTATTTCTGTCTTAAAATGCCTGGCAAGCCCTTTTTCGGTTTCAAGCATCAGTAATTCGGTTGGAAAGTCTTCCTGAGCTTCCAGGTAAGTATCGAGCTCATACATCAGGCAACATTTTAGTTTACCGCACCTCCCGGCCATTTTCTCTGCATTAGGTGAAAGTCCCTGTTTGAGAGCAGCTTCAGAAGTAACGCTTGAAAAGTCAGTTCTCCAGGTCGAGCAGCACAGTTCGCGCCCGCACGATCCTATTCCTCCCACGCGTCCGGCTTCCTGCCGTGCACCGATTTGTTTCATTTCTACTTTTACCTGAAACTCGCGGGCATATAGTTTAATCAGTTCCCTGAAATCGACCCGGTCATCCGCTATATAGTAAAAAATAGCTTTGGAATTATCACCACGGAATTCCACGTCACCTATTTTCATATTCAGCTTGAGTTCTGCCGCAATCTGTCTTGCCCGAACCATCACCTGATTTTCCCGTTTGCGGGCAAGATCCCATTTTTTAAGATCTGTTTCTGTCGCTTTACGGTAAATTTTATTCCAGGTATAACGTTCCTGCTTCTTTATTTTTCGCTCAAACTGCTTTTTTGCCAGCGTCCCGGTCAGTGATACATAACCCAGGTCATGTCCCGGAGAACATGCAACAACGACGATATCACCAATCTTTAAAGGCAGAAGATCTTCATTTTTAAAGAATTCCTTTCTTGTCCCCTTGAATCTGACTTCGACTATATTGCTCACATAACTTGTATCAGGCAGATCGTTCAGCCAGTTATAAGTGCTCAGCATCTCAGGTCTGTCACTTACACTATTCATTGCACATCCACTACATCCCATATCATAGATCTTATCGCATACTTTTGTTAACGTTATTTCTCATTGCCGGATCAGTTTTTCTTTTTCGTTGAATGACCAATGGCATTGAATGGCCCGATCATTTCCTTTCATCATGAATTCATGTTATCCGGCTATTTCGGACAAAAATATCTAAAATTAATGAGACAAGCTGTATAAATCGATTCTAAATAATTTTGTTCCCCAAGAAGTGCCGGGATTACGTCTGCTTTTCTATTTTTGTTAAAAAAAGACGTGCAACGAATTATAACCATCCATTTAGTTGGCCTATTCCTGCTTCTGTTCTCACTGGAAGGCGGAGCCATAGTGTTGAGTGATCAAACCGACATAAGTATTCTGACCTGCGGTCCCGGCGAAATGATCCATGCCATATACGGGCATACAGCCATCCGGGTGAAGGATCCGGCCCAGGGGCTCGATATTGTGTTTAATTACGGCGTTTTCAGTTTTAGTAAACCAAATTTCGTTTACCGTTTTGCCAAAGGTCAAACCGATTATATGCTGGCGCCGGAACGCTACCCCGAATTTTATGAAGGTTATAAAAACAGGGGGCGCAGTATCTAAGAGCAGGTGCTGAAGTTGAGCGCTGCGGACAAACAACAGTTGTGGAGTTTTTTAGTGGAAAATGCCAGACCTGAAAACCGGGAATATCGGTATAATTTTTTTTTAGACAATTGTGCCACGCGGGTACGTGATGTGATCAAAAATCAGGTAACCGGAACGATTCATTTTCCCGGGACCGGAGAGGGAGTGACTTTCAGGCAGCACATTGACTTGTATCAGAAGGCCTTGCCATGGGCTGACTTTGGTATTGATCTGGCGTTGGGCAGTCCGGCCGATCGGGTGGCAACTGCGTATCAGGAAATGTTTCTTCCTGATTATCTGATGAAGCATTTTGGGCGTGCAAAGATCGACAGAAGCGGTGAAAGCGCACCGCTTGTTAAGGAAACGCATACCCTTTATGAAGCGGATAATAAGCCGGCCGGTGTCAGGGTCGCCACACCGGTTCAGGTATTCAGTACGTTGCTGCTGGTCATTCTACTGATCAGTATCAGGCAATACAGGAAAGGGATAAAGAATTATCTGACTGACTACCTTTTGTTGTTTTTAACCGGACTGATCGGATTTGCGGCGCTTTGGCTGATGATCTGGTCGGAACACCCGGCGGTACAGTCAAATTTCAATGTTTTATGGGCAGTGCCTTTCAATCTTTTTTTCATGGTTGCATGGATAAGTAAGAAGTGGAGGTTTGCTATCCGGTGGTATTGGCCGTTGCTGTCAGGTTGGCTGGTACTATTCCTGCTGCTTGGTTTTCTTGTTCCGCAGAGCTTTCATCCGGCTGTTTACCTGATCGTATTGACGTTGCTTTGCCGCTCTGTTTTGCATACACTCCAGCTTTACGGAAAGGCTAAAGGGCGCTAACACAGCGGTGTTGTGCCTGGGGTAAGGTGTCAGACTGGTTGGGTATAGCGCATGGCTTCAAAAATGCTGTTATTATTCGCTGTGTTCTCTGTGCTATTTTGATACTTGCGTTTTCCGCGGAAACAGATTGTTGAAAAGTTTCGGTGAACAATTCCGTTTAACCGGCCCTTCTGTTTGTCACATCTTTTATCTTTGTTTATCAGATTAAAACAGGAACCGATTTGACCGATACAAAAAAATATTTTGAAACCCCTTTGATGAAGCAATATTATCAGATCAAAGGGAAGCACCCGGATGCTGTTTTGCTTTTCCGGGTAGGCGATTTTTATGAGACTTTTGGAGAAGACGCGATCCGTGCAGCGGAGATCCTTGGGATTACACTGACCCGCAGGGCAAATGGCTCGGCCAGTTATGTGGAGCTTGCCGGTTTTCCGTATCACGCGCTGGATACCTACCTTCCCAAACTGGTCAGAGCCGGGCAGCGTGTGGCTATTTGCGAGCAGCTGGAAGACCCGAAACTGACCAAGAAGATTGTTAAGCGGGGTATCACTGAACTGGTCACTCCGGGTGTTTCAATCAGTGATCATATTCTCGATCACAGGGAGAATAATTTTTTAGCTTCTGTTCATTTTGACAAGAAAATGGCCGGAATTGCTTTCCTTGATATTTCTACCGGAGAATTTATGACTGCCGAGGGAAGCTTTGAATACATCGATAAACTGTTGAGCTCCTTCAAACCCAAGGAGGTTCTCTTTCAAAAAGGAAAGGCGTCGGAGTTCGCGGATCTTTTCGGCGGGAAATATTATACCTATACGCAGGATGACTGGGTGTATACCGAAGATGCCGCGGAGGACCGCTTGTTGCGTCATTTCGGTACTAAAACATTGAAAGGTTACGGGGTGCAGGATCTCCGCTATGGCGTTGTGGCAGCCGGAGCTATTCTTCATTACCTTGATCTTACCCAGCATCAGCAGATCGGGCATGTCACTTCGTTGTCGCGTATACAGGAAGACAAATATGTATGGCTTGACCGCTTCACCGTGCGGAACCTGGAATTGTTTAACGCGATTAATGAAGGAGCTAAAACACTGGTTCAGGTGCTTGACAAGACCATTTCACCCATGGGGTCACGGATGTTAAAGCGCTGGATCGCCCTTCCTCTGAAAGAAATTACAGCGATTAATGAGCGACTTTCGGTGGTTGAATATTTCGTGGCTAATCCCGATGAGAAAGAAAGACTGGAAGATCTGATCAGACAAATTGGTGATCTTGAACGGATTATCTCAAAGGTTGCGGTAGGACGGATCAACCCCCGGGAAGTGGCCCAGCTAAAAAACGCATTAAAGGCAATCGAGCCTGTCAAAGAGTATAATGGCGCTTCCGGTCATCCGATTTTAACCCGCTTCGCTGAACAGCTGAATCCCTGCCTTTCGATCAGGGAACGTATTGAACGTGAAATTTCGAGCGATCCTCCTATGATGGTCAACCGGGGAAATGTGATCCGGAGCGGCGTATCAGCCGAGCTCGATGAACTTCGTACATTGGCTTATTCAGGAAAGGATTTTCTGGCACAAATGCAGGAGCGGGAATCAATAAGGACAGGGATTTCTTCATTGAAAATTTCCTACAATAATGTATTCGGTTACTACATTGAAGTCAGGAACACACATAAGGATAAGGTCCCGCCCGACTGGATCCGCAAGCAGACCCTTGTGAGCGCCGAGCGATATATCACAGAGGAGCTTAAGGATTATGAGACCAAAATATTGGGAGCCGAAGAAAAGATCCTGGCACTCGAGGCCCGGCTGTTTGATGATTTGGTGATTGCTCTCACCGATTACATTCAGGCTATTCAGCTCAACGCAGTCGTAATTGCCAAACTCGATTGCCTGCTTTCGTTCGCCGGCTCCGCTGTTGAAAATAGTTATACCAAACCGGAGATCAACGAGACCAAGTCCATTGACATTAAAGAAGGGCGTCACCCGGTCATCGAGCAACAATTACCAATCGGGGAGACCTACATTGCCAATGACGTATTTCTGGATCAGGAAAACCAGCAGATCATTATCATTACCGGGCCAAACATGGCCGGTAAGTCGGCCTTGCTCCGTCAGACAGCTTTAATCGTGCTGATGGGACAGATCGGATCGTTTGTTCCGGCATCATCGGCGAAGATAGGTTATGTCGATAAGATCTTCACAAGGGTTGGAGCTTCCGATAACATTTCACTTGGAGAATCTACGTTTATGGTCGAGATGCATGAAGCCGCCAGTATTTTGAACAACCTTTCCGACCGCAGCCTGATCCTGCTCGATGAATTGGGACGCGGCACCTCTACTTACGACGGCATATCGATCGCATGGTCTATCGTGGAGTATATCCATGAACATCCGCATACGAGAGCCAAAACGCTTTTTGCCACCCATTATCATGAGCTGAATGAAATGGAGAAGTCGTTCGGTCGGGTAAAGAATTATAACGTGAGTGTGAAGGAAATGGGGAATAAGGTGATATTTCTTCGCAAGCTTGTTGCAGGAGGGAGTAATCACAGTTTTGGGATCCATGTGGCACGTATGGCAGGAATGCCGCCTTCGGTGGTAGGAAGAGCGGATGAAATCCTGCTTCAGCTTGAAGGAAACAACAGAAAAGGCAGTTTGTCAAAACCACTGAAAGGAATGGCCGAGAAGAGGGAAGGTTTTCAGCTCAGCTTCTTTCAGCTGGACGATCCGGTATTGAAAGCCATCCGCGATGAGATCAAAAGTCTTGATGTGAACCAGATCACGCCCATTGAGGCACTGAATAAACTGAATGAGATTAAAAAGCTGACAGGGCTGAAATAGTATCAGGTTTTGGAGACCAAAATCAAGCTGTTTTTTAAATTTATTTTTGGAGAAAAGAAAATTAAGGATATATTTGCATCGCTGTTTCGGTAGGGGAGCAGTAAGTTCTTCTGGTAAACGCGAGAGTAGCTCAGTTGGTAGAGCACAACCTTGCCAAGGTTGGGGTCGCGGGTTCGAATCCCGTCTCTCGCTCACGGTAACAAAAAGCAGAGACCTGTGCCATCACAGGTCTTGTGGTTTTAATACGATAAACGGATGCCCGGATGGTGGAATGGTAGACACGTTGGACTTAAAATCCAATGGCCAGACAACGGCTGTGCGGGTTCAAGTCCCGCTCCGGGTACAAAAAACCTCCTCAAAATCAACAACTTGGGGAGGTTTTTGCGCAAAATAAAAAAGTCCCACCAAAAGTCCCACCAATGTGCGGGATTGGAGAAAGGATTCGCAGGATGGCAGGTGGCATAAAATATAAAGATCCGAAAATTGTCGGGGCGGCAAAAGGATGGTTCGTTGCATTGTATTACGAATATCCTGATCAGGCCGGAGAATATAAGCGGTTTGAAATCTCTGCCGGCATCAATTACATCGAATTATTTTGTTTTCGGCGGGAAAGACGGGAAACCGGCAAAAGAAAAACTAAGCCGGGACTTGTTTACCAACGGCTATAAATTGATCAAAGATAAGTTAGGACCGAATAGCAAGTATAC
>JBDKTZ010000135.1:0-75487 GCA_039679975.1 Prolixibacteraceae bacterium | reverse complement strand
TAATGATTTCTTCGTGTATCCGAATAATTATAATTATTATGCACAGTACTACCGGGATACCTTTCAGCATGGAGGAGTTTCACTGGAAGAAATGATTGTTCCGGTGATCACCCTGACGCCAAAATGATTAATTTCACGCTTGTAATAAAAAAGCCAATCATCACAATCTTTAATCATGAATCATTTTCGAATATTTTTTCTTGTCTTCCTTGCCGGAATTTTCAGCGCTTTTGAGCCGCTGTTCGCGCAGCCGGCGCAAACCCAGGTTTCGGTCGTGGTAAGCCCCGATCATATGGACTGGAAGTATAATACAGGCGAGCCGGTCACGTTTCATGTCGAAGTTTTTGAGTTCGGTAATCCGCTTGATCAGGTGACGGTTCGCTATCGGTACGGTCTGGAAATGCTCGACCCGATGAAAGAAGGAACGCTCAATGTGAAGGACGGCGAAGCGACACTGAAAGTGCCCGGCCTGAAAGACCCCGGCTTCCTGCGCTTTTATGCCGAAGTGGAAAAAGACGGGAAAACCTATACGGGCTATGCAACAGCCGGCTTTGCGGTCGACAGGATCCAGCCAACCACTATTTTGCCTGCCGATTTCCAGGAATTCTGGGAGAACGGCAAAAAAGAGCTGGCGAAGATCCCCGTTCAGCCTGTTATGACTTTAATGCCTGAACGATGCACCGACCTTGTAAATGTATATCATGTAGGCATTCAGAATATCCGCGGGAAAGTATATGGTATTCTGAGTGTTCCCAAAGCTGAAGGGAAATATCCGGCAGTTCTGAAAGTGCCGGGCGCCGGGATCCGTCCTTACGGAGCCGATGTAGCCCTGGCTTCGAAAGGCTTAGTCGTTTTCGAGATCGGTATCCACGGTATTCCGGTGAACCTTCCTGCCGAAGTGTACACCGATCTGGCCAACGGGGCACTCAGGGGGTACCAGCAGTTTAATATGGATAACCGCGACGAAGATTATTACTACCGTGTTTACCTGGGATGTGTGCGGTCGGTCGATTTTATTTTCGGCCTGCCTCAGTTCGACGGACAGAATATCGCTGTTGCCGGAGGAAGCCAGGGCGGAGCCTTGTCGATCGTTACCGCAGGACTGGATTCAAGGATCAAATGTCTGGCTGCCTTTTATCCGGCATTGTGCGACCTGACCGGTTACCTGCATGGCAGGGCAGGAGGTTGGCCGCATCTGTTCAAGACGCCCTTTACCAACAAAGCTGAAAAAATTGAAGTGTCGAAATATTACGATGTGGCCAATTTTGCCCGTTTCGTAAAAGCTCCCGGTTTTTACAGCTGGGGCTTCAATGATAATGTTTGCCCGCCCACGTCGATGTATTCGGCCTATAATCTTATTACAGCTCCGAAGGAACTGAAATTATACCTGAATACCGGTCACTGGACCTATCCGGTACAGTACGAGCTGCGCGACGCCTGGTTGCTTGGAAAGCTGAAATAACGTTCATACCAATACCACCGGCAAGTTGCCGGAGCGAAGGATCTGTCGCACCTGCGGCAGATCCTTCGCAGCAATAAGCGAATAGCCGATCGTTGCGATAGCGGTTTTAATATGGCTGAACCGACTGATCCGGTTGTTAATAAGCTTTCTGATCTGATTGTCGTGATACCTGATTTGGCTGCAGAAGGAAGATACGAATGGACGCCCTCGTGCTTAATCTGTATTCGTATTTTTGCGTTCATCACGGATGGCTTTGTATTGCCGGTTGGCAAACACGAAATCCTGGAGCTTTTGGTTGTCCGTGTACAGGATGTCTGTTTTGGTTCCTTCCCATTCTACCTTTCCCTCGTAAATAAAGATGATCTTGTCGCCGATTTCCATCACCGAGTTCATGTCGTGCGTGTTGACGATGGTGGTCATATTCAGGTCGGCAGTAATGCTTTTAATCAGTTCGTCGATTACTTTAGAGGTTTCAGGATCCAGCCCCGAGTTTGGTTCGTCGCAAAAGAGGTAAGGCGGGTTCAGGGCGATGGCGCGCGCAATGGCTACCCTTTTTTTCATTCCCCCCGATATTTCAGAGGGCGACAGTTTATGGGCTTCTTTGGCAATATTGACCCGGTCGAGGCAGTAATCAACCCTCTTTTGTTTTTCCATTGCCGACTGGGTGGTAAACAAATCGAGCGGGAAACGGACATTTTGCTCGACCGTGAGCGAATCAAAAAGCGCGCCTCCCTGAAAAACCATACCCATTTCCTGTCGCAGCAATTTACGTTCCTGCGGTTTCATGATCGTGAAGTTCCTGTTGTCGTAGTAGATGCTGCCGCCGTCAATTTCGAACAATCCGACGATCGACTTGAGCAGAACTGTTTTTCCTGAACCGCTCCTTCCGATGATCAGATTGGTCTGACCTTTCAGAAACTGTGCGGAAATATCGTTTAGTACGTTTTTCCCGTCGAATGATTTATATAGCTGTTCAACCCGGATCATTAGAAAAGTAATTGCGTTAATATTAAGTCGAATACCAGGATCATGATATTGGTGTTGACTACAGCCCGCGTACTGGCTTCTCCCACTTCGTAAGCGCCGCCTTCAACATGGTACCCAAAATAGGCCGGGATCGATGCCACCAAAAACCCGAAGAACAGGGTTTTGATCAAAGAAAAATAAACATAATAGGGTACAAAGGTATGCTGAATGCCGTCGATATAATTGGTGGCGGTCACGGCACCCACCGCCGGTCCGACAATCAGTCCGCCAGCCATCCCGAAGAAAACACTGAGGACGTACAAAAAAGGGAACATTAGTACGACCGCAACAATCTTGGGCAGAATCAGAAAACTGGCTGAATTGACACCCATGATTTCCAGCGAGTCAATTTGTTCGGTCACCCGCATACTTCCCAGCTCTGAAGCGATATTAGATCCGATCTTTCCGGCCATGATCAGCCCCATGATCGTTGACGAGAACTCGAGGATCAGCGTATCGCGGTTACCCAGACCGATCAGATAAGTCGGGAGAAACGGGTTTTGCAGGTTATAAGCCACCTGGAGAGTGATGATCCCGCCCATGAAAATAGAAATGATCACCACAATGCCTACCGAATTGATCCCCAGGCTTTCAATCTCCTGAAAAAGCCGGCGTACATAGATCTTCCATTTCTCGGGTCGTGAAAAAACCCGGAACAGGAGGGAAAAGTACCGGCCTATATGATAGAAGAAATTCATCTGTCTTACTTTTTCGATAAAGGTACAAAAATAAGCTTTTAACTGTTAGCTTTTAGCCGTGAGTCTCCGGTTTCCGTTCTCCTTTCCCGGCATGTTGTGTAACCAATAAAAACTGAATCAAATTCGTTTTTAAATTAAGTATATTTGGTTTGTCGTTCAAAAAACGGAGATTATGAAGAACAATTATTGTGTGATTATGGCCGGAGGTATAGGGAGTCGTTTTTGGCCACTGAGTAAAAGTTCCATGCCAAAGCAATTTCTGGATATCACGGGTACAGGTCGCACGTTAATCCAGATGACCTTTGACCGTTTCCGAAAGGTCTGTCCCGTCGAAAATTTCCTTGTTGTGACGAATGTCAGTTATAAAGAACTGGTACTGAGCCAGCTTCCTGAACTCGGGGAGGAGCAGGTGTTGCTCGAACCTTTGCGCCGGAATACTGCGCCCTGTATAGCCTATGCCTGTAACCGGATTAATCTTGTCAATCCGGGTGCCCATATTATTGTTGCTCCGTCAGACCACTTGATTTTACAGGAAAAGGAATTTTTAATTCAGGTAGAGGCCGGTCTTGAATTCATTACAGAGAATGATGCTTTGGTTACACTGGGGATCACACCGCACCGTCCTGAAACCGCCTATGGCTATATCCAGATTGACGGAAGAGTACCATTCAGGCAAATGAATAATTTATTTAAGGTGAAGACGTTTACCGAGAAGCCTGGCCTTGAAATGGCGAATGTCTTTATTGAAAGCGGTGAGTTTTTCTGGAATGCGGGAATTTTCATCTGGCAGCTTAAAGGTATTTTGCAGGCTTTTGACACATGGTTACCCGATATGGCCAGTTTGTTTAAACGAGGAGAGAAGCTTTACGGGACCGACGACGAGGTATATTTTATTAATAAGACCTATTCGGAGTGCCAGAACATATCGATCGATTATGGTATCATGGAAAAAGCTGAGAACGTGTATGTGCTGTGCTCAGACTTTGGATGGAGCGATCTGGAAACCTGGGGGGCTTTGTATGAATCGCTGGGAAAAGATGAACATGCGAATTACGTAAAGGGTGAAAGCGTGTTACTGTATAATTCGCAAAACTGTCTGGTGAATGTTCCCGACGATAAAATTGTTGTTCTTCAGGGCCTGGATGGATATATTGTTGTTGAGTCTGAGAATACGCTTCTGGTTTGCCGAAAAGAAGATGAACAGCAGATCCGCCAATTTGTGAACGATGTCCGGCAGCTGAAAGGCACGCAATATGCATGAAGGGAGGGTTGCAAGGTTTCAAGGTGACAGGGTTGCAGGGTAAAACGGCACGGGGCATGGGGCATAGTGCATGGAGCACAGCGCATGGGGCATAGCGCTCTCCTGTCTTACGACTTACGACTCATTACTTACGACTTTCTTGATACTTGTGTCTAGTCAATGCATTTCAGTATTTCTTTCAGCATCAGGTTTGTGTCAAACTCACCGTGTTGGGAATAACCCGTTCTGATCACGATCAATTGTCTGGAGGGTATAATGAAGATGAACTGTCCGTCGTGCCCTTTGCACATGTACATGTCTTTTGGTGCATCAGGCTGATCGCCCGAGCGGTTCAGCCAGAAAGAGGCGCCGTACTTCCCGCCCGACCCGGCAGCGGGAGACAAGGTGTAGTGAATCCAGCTTGCCGGCAGTAACTGTTTTCCCATCCATTCACCCTCATTCAGGTAAAGAAGTGCAAACCGCGCGTAATCTCGCATGGTGGCGTACACGTATGATGATCCGACAAATGTTCCGGAAGCGTCCATTTCAAATATCGCGCTGGTCATGCCTGTTTGATTAAAAAGTGCCTCTCTTGGATAGCGGTGATAGTCGTCATCCAATTCAAATGAATGACGCAGAATGAGGCTGACCAGATTTGTTGTTCCTGAAGAATATTTCCAGTTTGTGCCAGGTCGGTATTCCAATGGCTTTTGAGCTGTGAACTTCCCCATATTTCCTTCCTTATGTAACATCACGGTCACATCCGAAAGGTTGCCGTAGTCTTCGTTCCAGTCAAGGCCGCTGGTCATATGCAGTAAGTGATCCAGGGTAATTTCGCGGCGGCTGTCTTTCTTCCATTCCGGAAGGTCAACAGGCCGGTGAACATCCAGCTTCCCTTCTTTGACGCGAAAGCCGATCAGCGCGGAAGTGATGCTTTTTGCCATGGACCAGCTTAAAAACCGGGTCTCCGGGTCAAAATCACTGCGATAAACTTCTGCCACAGGATATCCTTTAAACACAACCATGAGGGCAAATGTACCCTTGTAGGGCAGAGAATCGGCCATGGCCTTGTTAACGACCTGATCCAGCTTTACCCTATTAAGACCGGGCGGAATGGTATCTGATGTCAGGTTTCCCATCGGCCATGCGATGGTATCCGGATTTTCGGGCCGTGCCGAAAGAACAGGATAGTTTCTGCCTTTTATTTCTTCGTCCGGATAGTCTTTGACAAGCGTACAGCCATATCCATTCAGGTAAACAGCTTTCGATTTTCCCCATAAAAAGCGGCTGGTAACCTCTTTCCTTTCAAAATCAATCGTATTCCGGGTATAGTGAATAGCGGAGAAACGGAGGTCTTCATTTTCAATTGATTCCTGCGTCCGGCCTGCCACAAATACGCCTGAGGCCAGGTTTTTAGCGGCATAACCTGTAATCACAGGCAGCAACTGGTTTAGATAGATGCTGCCTCCCAGCAGGATGATCAGAAAAATACCGGGAATGAACCACTTTTTTTTCATCGTGCAGATTTAAGAGTAAGCCAAAATTAGTTATTTCCCGCCAGACATAAAAAAACAGGAACTCTACCGAAGGATTCCTGTTTTTCCTGAATGGAGTGAAATCTTTTATTTAACGATTGTCATCTCATCGATCAGGTTCTGCGCACCGGCAAATTTGTCAATGATCCATAAAACAAAACGGATATCCACCGAAATACATTTTTGCACTTCCGGTTCAAAGGCAATATCTCCGCTCATGGCTTCCCAGTTCCCGTCGAACGCAATACCGGTCAGCTGTCCCTTTCCGTTAATCACAGGGCTTCCGGAGTTTCCGCCTGTGATGTCGTTGTTGGTGATAAAACAGGCATGCAAAGTGCCGTCTTTATCAGCATAATCGCCATAGTCGCCGGCATAATAAAGTTCTTTCAGCCTTTGGGGAACATCGAATTCGGTGTCACCCGGGATTTCCTTTTCAATGTAACCTTTTAATGTCGTATAGTAGTTGTAGGCTACGGCATCGCGAGGAATATAGTCACCCACTGTTCCGTAGGTCATGCGCAACGAAGAATTGGCATCCGGATAGAACTTGCGGTCTTTATCCATTTCCATGAGACCGGCAACAAACAGTCGGTTACCTTCCTGCAGGTCATCCGTATTCTTATTCACCATCTCCCCAATGGCCGTCATCTCGTTAAAGATACTGGCAGCTGTTTGGAAAGCCGGATCTTTATCCAGTACCTTAAATTTTGGATCTTGAAGGAAAGCTTCCATCTTTTGCTGATCTGCAAAGATGGTCTTGTCGAACATTTTTTCCACGTACGCATCAAAATTACTTTTGTATTTCGACTTTATTTCTTTAAAGAAAGCGGGATGGAAGGCGGGGTCAACATTCTTGTCGTACAAACGCATCAGTGCTGCTGTAATTTTTTGATCGGTGGCAGCGTCGTAATCTTTAAAGTACTCATCCAATTCAGCTTTCAACCGTTCTTTATTGGCATTGATCCTTTCCTGATTATCTCCGCTTTTCAACGCCTCATACAAGCCTTTTGCATCATAGCTGAAGTAAAAAATCTCGGGTCCCCGAAGCATCGTTTCAATCAGGTATTCATACGCTTTTTCATCTTCGGTATTCTTGTATGCACTTTCAATCATGTCGAGGGCTTTCCCGTATTTTGTTTTACGTTCTTCATCCTGATTCACCCAGTTCATGAATTTTTCTTCGATTGCTTTTTTCTTTTCAATCACGTCAAGTGCCGCCAGACCCTTGTTTTGTCCGATGCTGTATTTATAGTAATTGGAACTGCGGGCATATTTGGATGCATACTGAATAGAAGGCTTCTGTCCGGTGCTCATGTACTCTTTTATAATGTCCAGTTTAACCTGGCGTGCTGCAACACGCACCGGATTAGTGACCGTCATCGTATAATTCACGCCGGCGGCCGACTTGTATCGGTTTGTGCTGCCGGGGAAGCCAAGAATCATGGCAAAATCCCCTTTTTCATAACCATTTAAAGAGATTGGCAAATGATGTTTGGGATGATAGGGAACATTTTCTTCGGAGTAGTCGGCCGGCTTCCCATCGGGAGCGCAATAAATACGAAAGATGCTGAAGTCGCCGGTGTGGCGGGGCCACATCCAGTTGTCCGTATCTCCTCCGAATTTACCGATCGATTCAGGAGGTGTCCCTACCAGTCTGACATCGCGAAAGGTTTCGTACACAAACAGGTAATAGCGGTTACCATTGAACAACGATTGTACGCGGGCATCGTAATGAGTATCTTTTGTGGCTTCTTTCTGAATTTCGAAAGCCATTTTCTGAATTCCGGTTTCCCATTCTTCCTTGCCGGCATCGGCTTTTATACTATCCAGGATTCGGTCGGTAACATCTTCGATCCGTACCAAAAAAGATGCAGTCTTTCCGGGATTGGGTAGTTCTTCTTTGTATGATTTTGCCCAAAACCCGTCACGGAGGTAATCGTGCTCCACTGAACTGTGTGCCTGTATCTCTCCGAAGCCGCAATGATGGTTGGTCAGCAAAAGCCCTTCGGACGATACCAGTTCACCAGTGCATGAACCACGATCGAGAGCCACAACAGCATCTTTAAGACTGGATCGGTTAATATTGTAGATATCATCGGCACTTAATTCACAACCAAGTTGTTTCATATCGCTGATGTTAAGCTTTTGGATCAGCGATGGCAGCCACATACCCTCATCCGCGCTGGCCGTTCCATGCAGTAATGTGCCAAGGGTAAAAACTGCTAAAAAAACCTTCTTCATTCCTTATTTCTTGTTTCTTAATTAGTGTCTTAAAAAGTTGCAAAGATACATTTATCTGTATTTCAGCAACAAAAATGAGTAATAATTCATACGTTAATAATTTGTTTTTTAATTGCCGTATGGAACTCCCTATTGCCGAAAACTATTATCATAAACTCGGGCGTTGCAGCGCAACATGCTCGTTTCATATGGTTTATTTGTTGACGAAAGTGGCTTTTCATTACTGGTAATTTTCTAAAAAAGCAACGGAAAATAAACTATGTGATTTAATGTTCTGATGGCTAGTCAGATATAAAGTACAAATGAAGAACTCCTTTTTTCAATTCTTTTTTTGAAGGCTCTAAAATTCCCTATCTTTGGCAACGAATTGCAAAAAAACAAAAATGGAACAAAAAGTGAGGGTACGGTTTGCCCCAAGTCCGACAGGTCCTCTTCATATGGGTGGTGTCAGGACGGCCTTGTTTAATTATCTTTTTGCCAGAAAGCAAGGGGGTGAGTTTTTGTTGAGAATAGAGGATACCGACCAGACCAGGTATGTACCAGGTGCGGAAGACTATATTATTGAGTCGCTAAAGTGGTGCGGACTGATCCCTGATGAGGGCGTCGGTTTTGGAGGTGATTTCGGCCCCTACCGCCAAAGTGAACGCAAAGCGATTTACAAGGATTATGTGGATCGGTTAATAGAAAGCGGGAATGCTTATTATGCTTTCGATACGCCTGAAGAACTTGATGCCTTGCGGGGCGAGGCCGAAAAAAGTCAAACTGTTTTTTCATATGATACCCATACCCGGTCAAGATTACAGAATTCACTGACCTTACCTGATGAAGTAGTGAAGAAGAAAATTGCAGATGGCCGACCTTGGGTGATCCGGTTCAAAATGCCGGAACAGACCGATGTGATTGAGCATGATTTAATCAGGGGTGAGGTTAAATTCAATACCGCTCAGCTCGATGACAAAGTCCTGTTCAAGGCCGATGGTATGCCGACTTATCACATGGCTAATGTGGTTGATGATCACCTGATGCAAATCACGCATGTGATTCGTGGGGAGGAATGGTTATCGTCCATGCCGTTGCATATCCTGCTGTATGAGGCATTGGGCTGGAGCGGGAACCGCCCGCAATTTGCCCATTTGCCACTGATCCTGAAACCAGCAGGGAAAGGGAAACTAAGTAAACGTGATGGCGATAAAATGGGTTTCCCCGTTTTCCCATTGCAGTGGAAGGATCCGGATTCCGGTGAGATTTCAAGAGGATACAGGGAAGACGGGTATTTCCCTGAAGCGTTTATCAATATGCTGGCTTTACTTGGATGGAATGCCGGGACAGAACAGGAATTATTTACAATCGGAGAGTTGATTGATAGCTTTAGTCTTGACCGGGTCGTGAAATCGGGTGCCCGTTTTGATCCTGAAAAAGCAAAATGGTTCAACCGGCATTACTTACACCAGAAAGATGATCAGCAATTGGCCGAACTGTTTAAAAAACAGTTGGCCGCTAAAAATATAGTTACTGATGATGTCAGGCTGAACCGGATTGTCGGATTGATCAAAGATCGCTGTACGTTTCCTTCGGAGCTTTGGGAGCACGGATTTTATTTTTTTGAGGCTCCTGAATGTTATGATGAAAAGACAATCATTAAAAAGTGGAAGGAAGATACATCCGGTAAATTACTTGCCGTTGCTGAATTCTTTAAAGATTTGGAACAATGGGATGCTGAATCGGTGAAAGAAGCCTTTTCAGTATTCATGAATGCCCGAGAGTGGAATTTCGGCATGGTCATGGTCCCGATCCGTCTGGCGTTGGTAGGCAGCAGTCAGGGTATCGACCTGTTTGTCATTTTTGAACTCATCGGAAAAGAAGAAACGATACGCCGTATAGAGAGGGCTGTTGCCCGGATAAATGGCTTACCGCAATTGCAGTAATTGAAAAAGGATGACCGTTTACAGAAAACCGTCATCCTTTTTCATCATTTGATCTTCTGAAGATAAAGTTTTCGTAACTGTTGCAGATAAACCAAACTGAGCTTGTTGGAATAGATCCTCACAAACTCATGCAACTGGCCCTGATAATGAAATGCGCCCATGGCCGCATCAAAATTGCTTTCCTCCCAGTTGTACTTTACTTTATTGGTCAGGCAGTTAAAGTCTTCCCACTCATAGGACCTGGGAATTTCCAGATAGGCATGAAAGTCTTCTCTGGTATCCAGGTAAATTCCATTGTCGATGGGCTGGAGATTGAAAAATTTCACTACCCTGATCTGAACGGTTTCTTCGAAACCTCTCATGGTCTTTTGCAGGAAACAGATACCTTGTTCCTGATAATTTTGCTGCAACTTTCCGATCAGATCGTACCTTTTCAGATGGCGAACGCGCAAAACATTGTATGTTTCGTTATGCATTCTTAAAAATCCTTTGCCGGCATCAAAACTTTCATCAAATCCTTTTTCCACTTCTTTCGTGGCCCGGATCATATCAATGAGCGGATACTGCTGTTGGAGAACAAGGTACATATATACCGGCTTGATGGTATTGGGCGCTTCATGATAATAACCAGGAAAAGGAGCGATGGCCTCAAAAACCAATGAGCCTGGTAATACTTTGTCGGTGATGCTAAGCACTGTTTCGTATTTGGTAATGCTACCAAATACCTCGATTGCATTTTGCGGTTCCATATCTTTAGTTTTATTAGATTCGTTATCTTCGTCAACGATGACGACTACCGATAAATATTATCAAGTTGAACCTGTAGGACTCGTCCTGATCAAAAAAAACAGCCGTTCACACCGAATCCGCCTTAGGGTAAGCCCTGATGGTAAGGTTCAGATTTCCATGCCCTCTTTTGGTTCTGAACAAAAAGCACTCGATTTTGTAAAATCCAAATCGGATTGGATACTAAAACAACAACAAGATATAAAAGCTGGTTTAACTAT
Organism: Prolixibacteraceae bacterium; assembly: GCA_039679975.1. GTDB lineage: Bacteria > Bacteroidota > Bacteroidia > Bacteroidales > Prolixibacteraceae > JBCFBK01. The sequence continues at coordinate 64,353 of JBDKTZ010000135.1, read as the reverse complement.
TTTCACTTCGGAGACCTGTTTTAAAACAAAGTTTCATTTGTTTAAAATCATACGGGTTGAACATTCGAAAGTTTCAGCAATGGTCGGAAACGGGATGGTACAGCTTAATATTCCGCAGAAGTATGATTATCAAAATCCTGCAATTCAGCAGTTTATAAGACGCGTGATCGTTCAGATAATGCGGCAGGAAGCCAGGATCTATTTGCCGCGAAGGTTAAGCGAGTTAGCCAAAATTTGTGATCTGCGGGTTGAAAACGTGTATGTAAAACATGTGAAAAGTCGTTGGGGAAGTTGCTCTTCTGTAAATAATATCAATTTGAACCTTCATTTGATGCGATTGCCTGACCGGCTGATTGATTACGTATTATATCATGAACTGGCTCATATCCGGGAAAAGAATCACGGGCCGCAGTTCTGGCATCTGCTGGAGCAGTTCTGTCCGGGAGCCGGAAAACTGGACAGAGAGCTTAAAAAGTATCATGTGGATATTTTCTGAACGTTTCGATTGAGTGAGAGCAAATCCAAATTTATTTGGGATTTGCCGAGCGTGAGAATGTTTCGATTGAGCGAGAACAATGCCAGACTTGTCTGGACATTGTCGAGCGAAAGAAACATCTGTCGAAGACGAAACGACTAATGAAATGAACCAACTAAAAGACACGATCGTTTGATTTTAGAAATACCAGATAATGCAACTAAGATGAATTGGAATCAATTAATATCAACGCGACGGTTAGGAGCCGGTTCTGCCGTGACCGAGATTGAATTATTTAACCGTACTCAGTTTCAGCGTGATTACGACCGGATCATCTTTTCATCTCCGTTCAGACGGATGCAGAACAAGACCCAGGTGTTTCCGCTCCCCGGGAGTATTTTTGTCCATAACCGGTTGACACACAGTTTGGAGGTGGCCAGCGTGGGACGGTCGCTGGGAAACATCCTCTCTGAAAGGTTGACCGAAAAGGGAGTGCGGAACCCTTTGATCAGTGAGTTGGGCGCTGTCGTTTCGGCGGGTTGCCTGGCGCATGACATGGGTAATCCGCCTTTTGGGCATGCAGGTGAAGAGGCCATATCAACCTTTTTTAAAACAGGCAACGGGAGAAGCCTAGAGGTGCTGTTAAAGCCGGAAGAATGGACTGATTTTATTTTTTTTGACGGGAATGCCAATGCACTCAGGCTGTTAAGTCATCAATTCCGCGGACGGCGGGAAGGAGGGTTCGCGCTAACCTATACCACCCTGGCTTCCATCGTGAAGTACCCCTATGAATCGTACGGCGTTGATAAATCGAAATTTGGATTTTTTCAATCCGAGAAGCAGCTTTTTTCTAAAATAGCAAAGACGCTGGATCTTTTACAGGTGCACGATAAGCCGCTTATGTTTGTAAGACATCCGTTGGTCTTCCTGGTAGAGGCAGCCGATGACATTTGTTACCGGATCATGGATCTGGAAGATGCCCATAAACTGAAGATCATCGATTATGAAACAACTTCCCGGCTATTCCTTAATTTTTATGATCCGGTTGAGGATAAGGATGCACTTGATAAGATCGGCAAGGTATTCAGGATGGTCACTGATCCCAATGAACGAATCTCGTTTCTTCGCGCCGGAGTGATCAATAAACTGGTACATGAATGTATTGAAGTATTTGCAGAAGAGGAAGAGGCCATAATGGGAGGAGTTTTTCAGCGCCCCTTAATAAAAGATATCACCAGTCTTTCGCAGGTGGCAATGGGAGAAATCGATCTTTTGTCGGTTGACAGGATCTATAATGACCGTACGGTCGTCGAGATCGAAATGACTGGTTTTAAGATACTGGGAACCCTGCTTGATGAATTTATAGGAGCAGTTCTTTCACCTAAAGCCGGATTTTCACGCCGTTTATTGTCGCTAATGCCCGAACAATACAAAGCAGATGAGCAGGGAATGTATGGAAAAATCCAGTCGGTCATCGATTTTGTTTCCGGAATGACCGATCTCTATGCACTTGATCTTTACCGGAAAATTAAGGGGATCAGTTTACCGGAGATCCATTAATAAAACACGGACTGGCTGCATCTTTGTACTGATGACGGAGGGGAGAATCAAATGATCTCGGTACTGAAGTTTTGTTATTTACTTAATTCCTTTTTCAGAAGATTGACGTTATTGGTCAGCCGTTCGATGATTTGATCCTTCTCCTTGATCTGTGCCTTCAATTTGTCGGTTTCCTCCTGAAGCTTAAGCAACACTGCGCTCTGTTCATCAAATTTTTGATCTTTTAATCTGATCTGTTCATTAACCCTTTTCGCGTCATCGTTTTGACGTTGCTGGTTAAAGCGCAGCTCAGCAAGTTCATTTTTCGTTGCGCTGAGTTCCTGCGCCAGGCTGGTATTTTTGTTCTGGAGGGAAGTCTGCGCATTCTTGCTTATCTCCAGTTCTTCTGCCGTACGCCGTTTTTCATATTCAAAGGCGTATAGTTTTTCTTCTATGGTCGCGTCTTTCTCCTTCACATTTGAGTTCAGCAGGTTGATTTGTCCGTTCAGTTTGCCGATCATCTCATCTTTCTGAGCATTGCTTCCCAAAAGTTCCTGTTTCATTTTCTCAAATTCGGCGATCATTTCTTCAATCCGGCTTGCCTGGGCTTCATTCTCACTGGTTAATTCGCGCACCCGTTCTTCTGCTCTCAATTTTGAGGACTCCATTTCGACGAATTTTTTCTTTAACACACATGAAGAGAAGCTTAGTGCACATATGATGGTCATAATAATTAATCGGCTCGTTTGCATATGTATTTTTTTAAATTTAAATCGCTGTAATTTTCCAATTATTTTTTTAAGTTAGGCATTTGCTAGTAATAACGTTTCTGAAAGGGATATGTTATTTTGTTCATAATTTTTTGCGTCCCCTGTCGTTTTAAGAATGGGGAACTAATGTAGGGAAAAACTTTTACCTTAAAAAGTGAAAAACATGAAGAAGGTCATATTTTTTCTTTTATTGCTGTTGCCGGTTTTTGTTTTAGCCCAGCCAAAAAACCTGAAGGGACGCATTGTCGATGCCTCCACGCAGCAGGGGATCGGGTATACAAATATCGGTGTTGAAGGTACTTTTTACGGTACTGCCAGCGATGCAGACGGGTTTTTTGAGCTCAAGATTCCGGAAGAGTTTTTTGGTGGTAAGTTGTTTGTTTCGGCAGTTGGTTACCAGAATGTCACTTTGCTCCTGAACGACTTGTTCGGACAGGAGTTTGTGAGGATCCCTCTTGCCGAACAAACGTACAGCATTGAAGGGATAGACGTGGAAGCCCGGTCGCGGGTTCTGTTTCGTATTATCAGGACTGCCATTCAAAAGGTTCCCCAAAATTACCAGGATGGACCGGTTGGAATAAAATTCCATTACCAGGAGGATAAGCAGGTGAATGACAGCAGTATTTTAAACCGTGAAGCAATCGTGGAGTTGTACGATAAAACAGGTTATGACAGTCCTTCCGTAACAGATGCATACCAGAACCGGCATTATCGGTTTACCCAGGTGAAAAAAAACGTTGAATCAACATCGTTCAGCGCTGCACAGACAGGTTTGGACGAATTGCTGGAGATGGATCTGGTTCGCTTATCGAACACGATACTCAACGAAGAATTACTGAACGATTATGATCTGAACCTGGAAGGCATGAGTCGTTACAACGGGGATTCGGTATGGATCATTTCATATAAAAACAGTAAGCCTGATCTGGCTCACAGCGGCGATTACTATGCCACCCGGATGGATGGTAAAATCTATATTCTGAAGAGTGATTATGCGATTATTCGAAATGAATGTATGATTGGAGCCTCAAGAAACAGCAGTCAGAACCGTTCACTCTTTACCGATGATAAAGGACAACAACAGGTCAGCTATCATTTTACAGCAATTTATAAAAATAAGGAAGGTAAATACGCAGTGAACTACCTGGATTGCGATAAAACCTATACAAACCTTCAGGACGAAACAATTACGTACCGAAGAAAAGCTAATGCGTTGGAAATGCAGCGACAACCAGCTGAAATATCCGGGAGGGATTATTTCGAAGACGGCCCTTACGTGGAAAACTTCTGGAAAGAATTTAAACGGCCTCAGTAAAAGATCCGGGAAAACCGGAACTGACAGTTTTCCCGCTTAGTTTATTTTGCTTTATATAATTCCTTTTCATCTACAACTTTCACCAGCGTGCTGTCTTTCAGTGTTTTGCTTACCAGATTGAACGGGCCGGTAATTACTTCATCGCCTTCCTTCAGCCCTTGCAGGATCTCGATATTCATGTTGTCCTGAATACCGGTCTTTACAGGTTGCTTCCATGCGCGGTTATTTTTTACAATAAATACCACTTCCTGCTTTTCCTGTTCGTCTGCCTTTCCTTTGATACCGGTTGTGTCCTTCAGATTTTCGTTGATCACGCGGGTGGTTACAGCCTGGATCGGCACAGAGATGACGCTGTCGCGCGTTTCGGTTTGGATATCGACGGTGGCCGACATTCCCGGACGGAACGGGAAGCGGTTTTGGGTACTGTCGATCAGATCCTGATAAGACGATTTCAGCAGCAGTACTTTGACGTTGAAGGTAGTTACCTGATCGGTTGATGTACCAATGGTATTGGCCGAATTGGCGATTTCGGTGACCAGACTTTTGAATTTGCGGTTCAGATAAGCATCCACCTCAACCAGGGCCGTATCACCTGGAGAAACCTTTACAATATCGTTTTCATTAACTTCCACTTTCACTTCCATTTTGTCGAGATTGGCAATGACCATCATTTCTGTTCCCGCATACATGTTCGTACCCACCACACGTTCTCCCTGTTCAACATTCAATCGCGAAACGATACCGCTCATCGGAGCGTAAATCTTGGTTTTGATCAGTTGTTCTTCTGCCTCGGCAACCGACGCTTCATCTGATTTAACGGCAAATTCGGCAGCGGCTACTTCGGCCTGGGCTACCTTAAAAGAGGCTTCGGCAGCTTCAAAATCGGACTGCGCGATGGCTGTCTGATCAAAAAGCGTTTTGGACCGATCGAACGATAACTTATTCTCAATGAGGCGGGCTTGCGCCTGTGACAGACGGGCTTTGGATGAATTCAAGGACGCTTTGGCACGGTTCACTGCCTGGATATAGATATCCGGTTTGATGATCATCAGCAATTGGCCGTTGGCTACTTCATCTCCTTCTTTCACCTGGAGATTAATAATTTCGCCCGAAACATCCGGACTGATCTTCACTTCCGTTTCAGGTTCGATTTTTCCGTTGGCAGTAATCATCTCGGTGATTGTATGGCTTTTGACTTTTTCGACAGTGACATTCAATTCAAAGTCTTTTCCAAACCACCCTTTTGATTTACCAATCACTAAAAGGATAATGATGACGACAAACGAAACGATCAGGTAAGGTAACAGTTTGTTCTTTTTCTTTTTTCGGCGTTGCATATTCATCAGAAATTGTATTGGGATTTGAACCGGTTCTTTCTGGTTGTCAACCGGAATCCTGATAAAGGTACGACAATTAGGTGAAACGAGATATTTTTGCAAAGACAAATTTACTCCTTACTTATTTTAGAACCAGTCGTGCCGTTCTCCTGCTCTTTTGTTCCATAAAAACTTCGTGATTATCTTTTATTCGGGAAATGGCTTCTGCATTGTAAAACCGAATGGTCGCCAATACGAGCCCGGTATTGTAGCGAACATCGAATTCCTTGCGTAACTCCATGATCATGGCTTCCAGTCCTACTTCAGGTTCATCGACGCACAAGGAAAGATCGATGGCCGATTGCTGGATGAGGTTCACTTTGACCCGGCGGTTTCTGAACAGTGTAAACACCTCCGATAACACATCGATCCCGATAAAAGAGAAATCGTTTGGAGAAAGGGTGATCAGGGCCTGCTTCTTTTTCATGATGTAAATCGGCACCAGATGAAGCTGATGATCAACCTCGTGGATAATGGTCCCTTCCTGTTCCGGAAAATCAAAGGGTTTCACATACAGCGGAATGTTCTTGTTACGCAGGGGCTTTATGGTTTTAGGATGAATGACCTTCGCACCTGAATAAGCCAGTTCAATAGCTTCTTTATACGATAATTCCGGTAATTTTTCTGTTTCAGGGAAGTCGTTCGGGTCGGCATTCAGTACCCCGGGAACGTTTTTCCAGATCGTGACACTTTCTGCATTCAACAGATTTCCCAGGATAGCCGCGGTAAAATCGGAACCTTCACGTCCAAGGGTTGTTGTTTGGTTCGTGGTGGTTGAACCAATAAACCCCTGAGTGATATACAGCCCGACCTGATTAAAGTTAAAGCTGTTATTAATGAGCATAGCCGACCATTTCCAGTCAACCACAGCTTCCCGGTACGTCTCATCAGTCCGCAGGCTTTCACGGATATCGATCCACTTGTTTGTTAATCCGCATTGATTCAAAAACTCTGAAATGATAGCTGTCGATATCAGTTCTCCGTAGCAGACTATCTGATCATATTCGTAGTCAAAATGGAGGGAAGGAGTGCGGTAAAGCCTTTTTCCAAGTTGTTCGAACAGTTCAATTATCCTGACTGAATTCTTTTCCGCCAATTCCAGGTCATTCATGACCTGCTGATGATATTCCTTTATGGATGACAGGATATCGTGAGCATTATTTTCTTTTTTATAATAAGCGCGTACCAGTTTTTCAAGCTCATTAGTCGTGTTTCCCATGGCTGAAATGACAATGGTTTTCTTTCCCGGGAATAAGTTCAGGATGGCTGCCACATTTTTGATGGCCTGGGCAGAACTGACAGAAGCGCCTCCAAATTTATATACCTTCATGATTGACGTGGTTTGTGATGAAGCTGCAAAATTAATTATTTCAGCATAATGCCGGTCGCCATACGTCCGGTCGCCGCACCGTCGCGACGGGCGGAATAGAAAAGCCAATCGTGCGACCAGGAGCACATCCCCATGATCTCAATGTTTTCCTCCTTCATTCCTGATTCAGTCATGAGCGTCTTATTGGCTCCCCATAAATCGAAAAAAGCTTTACCTTCGTGAACTGATGGTTTTAGTAATTCTTTGAAATTCTGAAAATTATCTCTGACCTGAACAACGACATCCTGTCCAACCTCATAAACATGATGATGAATTGACGGACCGATACCTGAGATCAGGTCTTCCGGTTCACAGTCAAACTCCAACTGCATGCGGTGAATCGTTTTTGCCACGATCTTGCTCACGGTTCCGCGCCAACCTGAATGGACGGCAGCCACTACTTGTTGGCGGGGATCATAGATCAGAATGGGCACGCAGTCTGCAGTTTGTACGCAAATACAAATCCCCCGCCGGTTGGTTATCAATGCATCGGTTCCTGCAATTTCGGAACTGACCGGGTGATTTACAACAACAATACGATGGCCATGAACCTGGCGGGGAAAAATTAACTGCTGCCGGCTGATTCCGATTGCCCGGGCCAGTTCTTCCCGGTAAGGTTGATAGCTTTCTGCTTTATCGCCGGTAAAACGCGCATACCCGTTCTTTCCCCATCCCTGCCTGGTGGTGGTAAAATGAAACACCCCCAGTTGATTGAGGTTTTTAAATCTTAAAAATGACTTTTGGCCAATATCCTGTACTTCCATTGTAAAATTATAAAATTGTAAATTTATTAAACTGCGAAAAGCTTGCCGCACAAGGTAAAGGCCATGGCTCCGGCGTCTGGTCTGCTTTCTGCCATACTTCCTGCTCTGTGCCCATGTTCTTTCTGTCTTGAGCTTTATATTTAACCGTTACCCGCCAGCAGCTTGTTCATCTGTTGCTTGTCCAGGATTCTGATGGTACGGCGATGGACCTGGATCACTCCTTCCTGATTCAGTTCCCCAAGCGAACGGGCAAGAGCCGGACGGGTGACACCAAAAAATTCAGCCAGTTCTTCCTGTGAAAGGGGTAATTCAACGACCGATAAACGGTCTCCTGCCAGGTCGAGGAGATAATGGGCGATCTTTTGACGGATGCTTTTAAAGGAAAGGAACCGGATTCTCTGCGACAGGAACTGAGTCCTTGACGAAATAGAATTCAGGTAATTGATCAGAATGCGCTGGTCATTTTGCAGGAGTTTCAGGAATTCGGCTCTCGGGATGTAGAGTAGTTCGACCTCAGTGCTGGAAATGACTGTAACAGGGAAACGATTAGTCTTACCGAACAGAAAGGCGGAAGCCAAAGGACGCGGGGCCTCGATATTTTCAATCTTCAGCGTTTTGCCCGTATAATCGTTCATTTCACCTTTTACAACTCCCGTCATGACGATGATCAGATGAGTGCATTCATCTCCTGCCGAAGCCACCACGACATTCTTGTCAATCCGTCGGATCTGAAAGAGGACATGCTCAAACAGCAAAGACAGCCGTTCTGCAGTTAATCCGGCAAATACCGGAGAATGTGATAATATCCCGAAATCGATCATATTCGTCAGCATTTGTAATATTTGGTACAATCCGGAGAACAGTCATCTTCTATTTTTGTTGCCGGATTTAATCCTTAAACATGATGATACGCGAGATAGTAAAAATAAATGAAGATTTATGCAACGGATGCGGAATTTGTATCCCGAATTGCCATGAAGGCGCTATACAGGTGATTGACGGGAAGGCCAGGCTGATCAGCGAACTGATGTGTGACGGACTGGGAGCCTGCATAGGTCGTTGCCCGGAAGGAGCCATTGAGATTGAAAAACGGGAAGCAGAAGAGTACGATGAAGTTTCTGTGATCAGGCAAATGATTCCGAAAGGAGAAAATCTGCTCATTGCGCATCTTAAGCATTTAAAAGAACATGGCGAGTTTGGGTTGCTGAAAGAAGCGGCAGGCTATTTAAAGGCCCATGCCGATGAACTGGAGGTGGACGTTCCTGCCATACTCGGAAGGGTTCATAACGGGACGTCGCAGGCAGGAGGAGGTTCCTCGTGCGGTTCGGGTGGTGGTTGTCCCGGTTCAGCGCCGGTAAGTTTCGACCCTCGCTCCTTACGGATGGCAATCCCCGTGCCGGCAATGGCCGGGCAGTCGGAGTTGCAGCAATGGCCGGTACAAATGCATCTGATCAATCCCGATGCTGCTTACTTTAAAGGAGCTGATTTGCTTGTTGCCGCCGATTGTGCTGCTTTTTCGTATGGAAATTTTCATCAGGAATTTATTAAAGGAAGAAAACTCGTCATTGCTTGTCCCAAACTGGATCAGGGAAAAGAGGTCTACCTGCAAAAACTGACAAGGTTAATTACCGGAGCAAGGGTGAATACGATTACGGTGGTCATCATGGAAGTTCCCTGTTGCGACGGGTTGAGTCAGTTGGTGCAGATGGCTGTGAACCAGGCCGGGCGAAAGGTTCCGGTGAAAGAAGTGGTGATCGGGATCAGAGGAGACGTGCTTGCCGAAGATTACGTGTGAATTTGGCTGTTTAAATCCTGATAATTTCAGATTCTGATTGGTCTGTGTGTTCAAAGAATGTACTATCTTCGCAAACATAAAATTATCAGGAGGATGATTAAGAACTATCGATTCATGAATAATGTCGCCGGATGGGTGGCATTTGTAATTGCGGCAATTACGTATCTGACAACTATTGAGCCGACGGCAAGCTTTTGGGATTGCGGCGAATTCATCACTACTTCGTATAAACTTGAGGTAGGACATCCTCCCGGCGCTCCGTTTTTTATGATCCTTGGCCGGTTCTTCAGTCTGTTCGCGGGCCCGTCGCAGGTCGCCATGATGATTAACGCGCTTTCGGCTCTGGCCAGTGCGTTTACCATTTTATTTCTCTTTTGGACCATTACGCATCTTGCCAGGAAAATGGTTTCTGCCGAAGCACTAACCACCGGACAGGTGATCGCCGTTTTGGGTAGTGGAATGGTTGGAGCTTTGGCTTATACTTTTTCAGATACATTCTGGTTCTCGGCTGTTGAAGGTGAAGTATACGCGTCGTCATCACTGATTACGGCAGTCGTTTTCTGGGCCATTTTAAAATGGGAAAATACAGCCAACGAACCTCATGCGAACAGGTGGATCATTTTTATCGCCTACATGGTCGGTCTTTCAATCGGGATTCATTTGCTCAACCTGCTCGCCATTCCCGCCATTGTATTCGTCTATTATTTCAAAAAATACCGTGTAACAAGGAATGGTGTCATTGTGAGCTTTGTAATTTCAATCATCATTCTTGCTCTGATCATGTACGGCATTATTCCCGGAGTCGTGACAGTCGCCTCCTGGTTTGAACTCATGTTTGTGAATGGAATAGGACTTCCTTTTAATACCGGCGTCATGATTTACGCGACCCTTCTGATCGGTCTCATTGTCTTTGGGATACATTACACCATGAAAAAGAAAATGGTGTTTTGGAATACTATTTTGGTATCATTGACTGTGATCATGATCGGGTATTCTTCATTTGCTATGATCGTGATCCGTTCTTCAGCCAACACGCCGATGGATCAAAACAGTCCGGACAATGTCTTTTCACTGCTGGGGTATCTGAACCGCGAACAATATGGCGACCGCCCGCTGGTTTTCGGTCCCTACTACAATACGCCGCTCGACAGCGAAACCCCTTATGTTAACGACAAACCTTATTATATTCAGAAGGATGGGAAATATGTGGTAGCCGATATGAGGCAAAAACCCAGGTATGATTCCCGTTATACGACGTTCTTTCCCCGGATGTGGAGCCGCCAGTCGGACCATATTGAAGATTATAAGAACTGGGGACAGATTTCAGGAAAGTCGGTCACATACACGGATGAGGAGGGGCAGACACAAACCTTGCAATTACCGACTTTTGGTGAAAATCTCCGGTTTTTCTTCGCTTACCAGATTAATCACATGTACCTGCGTTATTTTATGTGGAATTTTGCGGGACGTCAGAATGATGTGCAGGGGCATGGTGACATCGTGAATGGCAACTGGATCAGCGGGATTAACTTTATCGATTCGTTCCGTCTGGGCGATCAGGCTTCGTTACCGGACAGCCTGAAAAACAATAAGGGAAGAAATACCTATTACCTTTTGCCGTTAATACTGGGGCTGTTGGGTGCATTTTACCATTATAATCGTCACCAGCGGGATTTTTGGGTGGTGATGCTCCTTTTTATTATGACCGGGCTGGCGATCGTGGTTTATTTGAACCAGTATCCGCACCAGCCTCGTGAACGTGATTATGCTTATGCCGGATCATTCTATGCCTTTGCCATTTGGATCGGGCTGGGGGTATGCGCGCTGATCGATTGGATGAAACGTAAAGTACCTGAAACGATCACCGCCGCAGGCGTGACTGTTATTAGTCTCATTTTGGTGCCGGGCATTATGGCCAGTGAGAATTGGGACGACCATGACCGCTCGAACCGGTATACAGCGCGTGATTTTGGAGCCAATTATCTGGAGAGTTGCGATAAAAACGCCGTGATCTTTACCAATGGTGACAACGATACTTTCCCGCTTTGGTACAATCAGGAAGTTGAAGGCGTTCGTACCGATGTTCGCGTTTGTAATCTGAGTTACCTCCAAACCGACTGGTACATTGATCAGATGAAAAGTAAAGCATATGAGTCGGACCCTTTGCCGATTTCCTTTATTCACGAACAATACGTGCAGGGTACCCGCGATGTTGTTTACCTGCTCAGTGACCCAAGAGTTAAAGGGGCGGTTGAGTTAAGCAAAGCGCTTGAATTCGTTAAGGACAATGATCCGCGGACCAAACTTAGTCAGGCCGACAACGCTTCATATATTCCTTCCAAGAAATTATTTATCAAGGTGGATAAGGAAGCGGTGATCCGGAATAAAGTGGTTCCTCCCGAAAAATATGATCAGATCGAAGATACCATATTTATTGATTTTGGAAGCCGGAACTACCTGGTAAAAGATGAACTGATGGTATTGGATATGATCGCAAGTTCCAACTGGGAACGACCTATTTATTTCGCCATCACGGTAGGACGTGATAAATACCTGGGATTACAGGATTATTTCCAGCTTGAAGGTTTCGCTTACCGTTTCACCCCGGTCAAATCGCCATCTTCCGGAATTTATTTCGGATCGGTCAATACTGCTAAAATGTATGATCAGATGATGAATCGGTTTAAGTGGGGTAATATGAATGATCCGAAGGTGTATATCGATGAAAATAACCAGCGGATGATGATGAACATCAGGAATAATTTCAATCGTTTGGCTGAAAGCCTCGTTGCAGAAGGTAAAAAGGATTCTGCGGTTAAGGTGCTCGACCATAACCTGGAACTTATTCCTCACAGCATCGTTCCGTACAATTACTTTTCACAGGAAATAGCCAGTAATTATTTTGCTGCCGGCGCCAAGGAAAAGGGGAAAAATATGATGACAGAGATATTCAGTACCTACAGGAATGAGCTGGAGTACTATCTGGCACTTGACCCGAAGTTTACCGTTTCAGTCGATGAAGAAATCCAGCGGATACTTTATTTCATGCGCGAAATGAGTATGATTGCCATGAAGTACGGAGAAACCGGAATGGCAAAGGAAATGACCGAAGCTTTTAATAATTATTTGAAAAGGTATAGTCCTAAAAATTAATGCAGTTTTTGGATCCGAGAATAAGGCTACCTCAGTTTTTAAAGAGGTTTTTTCCCGGGGCCCTTTGGACGGGACCTGCCGGTGAAAACCAGATCTACCTGACTTTCGATGACGGTCCTGTCCCTGAGGTCACACCCTGGGTGCTTGACTTATTGAGGAATGAAAATATAAAGTCGTGTTTCTTTTGCGTAGGTGAAAATGTGATGCGGTTTCCCGATGTCTATCAGCAAATCCTAAATGAAGGGCATCTGACAGGGAACCATACCTATAATCATTTACAGGGATTGAAGACAGGGAAAGAGCATTATCTGGAGAATACAGAAAAGGCTGCGCAATTCATCGATTCCCGGTTTTTCCGTCCTCCTCATGGCTTATTGAAAATTAGTCAGTATCAGGAACTTTGCCGGAAATACCAGGTGGTGATGTGGGACATTGTGAGCTGTGATTACAATCAATCATTAACTGCCAAGACGGTTATCCGCAATGTTACGAAGAATGTACGCCCCGGATCAATCATTATCTTTCATGATTCTTACAAAGCAAGGAGAAACCTTTATGCAGCCCTGCCGGTTGTAATCAAAGAATTGAAGGCATTGGGCTACAGGTTCGGAACTTTGACTGAGGCGGTAAAAGGATTAAAAGGTACTTCATTTTAACTTAAAACAGTCAGATCATAAAAAATACGATCATGTTAAATATTTTGCTTATTGGTTCAGGGGGAAGAGAACATGCCATGGCCTGGAAGATCAAACAATCTTCAAAGCTGAATAACTTGTTTATTGCGCCGGGAAATGCGGGGACGGCTGAGTTGGGGGAAAACATTCCTGTTGAAGTTACGGATTTCGCGGGTTTAAAACGCACGATTCTGGAAAAGAAAATTGATTTGGTCGTCGTTGGCCCTGAAGTTCCCCTGGTGGGAGGATTGCATGATTTTATTGGCGCAGAAGCTGACTTAAAACATGTCAGGGTAGTAGGCCCGAAAAAGGAGGGTGCACAACTGGAAGGGAGTAAGGATTTTGCCAAGGAATTCATGCTGCGGCATCAGATTCCGACGGCCCGTTATTTTACAGTTACATCCGAAAACCTGGAAAACGGCCTCTCTTTTTTAGATGAACTCAGAAGCCCCTATGTATTGAAAGCAGATGGTCTCGCAGCAGGCAAAGGAGTGCTGATCATCAATAATCTTGCAGAAGCTAAAGCTTCACTTAAAGCGATGCTTGCAGGACAGTTTGGCGCTGCCAGCAAAAAGGTGGTCATCGAAGAGTTTTTGTCAGGGATTGAGCTTTCCGTTTTCGTGATTACTGACGGGAGAGACTACTGCATCCTTCCGGAGGCAAAGGATTATAAACGGATTGGAGAGGGCGATACGGGGCTGAACACGGGGGGAATGGGCGCTGTTAGCCCTGTTTCTTTTGCCGGCAGCGATTTTATGAGAAAGGTTGAAGACCGGATCATCAAGCCCACGATCGATGGATTTCAGCAGGACCACATTCGCTATAACGGGTTCGTCTTTTTCGGGTTGATTAATTGCGGAGGAGATCCCTACGTCATTGAATACAACGTACGGATGGGAGATCCGGAAACTGAAGCGGTGATGCTGCGTATCAAGTCGGATCTGGTTGATCTGCTTGAGGCTGCCGCTGAAGGAACGATGGCTTCACAGCGCGTTGAGTTCGACGAACGTACCGTGGCCACAGTGATGCTGGTTTCAGGAGGATATCCCGGATCGTACAGGAAAGGGATCCCCATCAGCGGACTTGAAGATTTAAACAGCAGCATCCTTTTTCATGCCGGCACCAGGCGGTCTGATGCCGGTGTAGTGACCGACGGGGGGCGTGTGATTGCAATCAGCTCATATGGCTCAACCATGAATGAAGCATTGTCCTATTCCTATGCAAGTGCCGAAAAAATTAATTACGAGGGAAAATATTATCGTAAGGATATCGGTTTTGATTTGTAGATCATGATACTCAGGGTCCTAAAAAGTAATCAGCCATATCATTTTGTACTGATGCCGGTCATGGTTTTGGTGCTCTGGTTAAGATCATTCCTTTCGCCAGGCTTCTTCCCCTTTTTTGAGGGTGAAAGTGATATGCCTCTTTATCATCTGATCCATCAGGTACTGGAAGGATTGCCGGTTGTCAATAACGTGGTCGGGCTTATACTTTTTATTTTACTGGCATTCATGATCCTGCACCTGAATACAGCGTATGATTTTATCCAGATCCGGACCTTTTTACCGTCAAATATTTTTGTGCTTATCGTAAGCGGGGTTTTGAGCCTGCATACGCTCCATCCCGTTTATTTCGGAGCTTTCTTTTTGCTGTTGTGCATTGACCGCATATTTAATGTTGCCGAAAATGAAAAAGAAAATCCGAATTCATTTGACCCGGGATTTTATCTGTCGCTGGGTTCATTGTTTTATCTGAATCTTATTTTCTACCTGCCGGTGATCTGGGTGGCTTTTTTTCTGCTTCGGAAAACAAGGGAATGGCGTGATTTCGCTCTGTTACTCGTAGGAATGGCATTACCTTGGTTGTTTGCTTTTACCTGGTACTTTATGACTGATTCAGTGGATGAACTTCAGTCTGTTATCATTAAAAATCTGGTTACATCAAACCAGTTCCTTCAGGGAAGTATTACTTTCCAGATTTATCTGGCTTTTTTAACGTTTACCACCTTATGGTGCAGTTTTTTTCTGATTGGACAATATGACGCCAAAAAGAGCAGCACCAGAAAGTATTTCAAGATTTTTTTTGTGATCTTTTTGATTTCCATGATGCTCTTTTTCCTGATTCCCGCAGTTTCACAGGAAATTCTGGTGATCATGGCTATCCCCTTAACTTTTCTCTTCTCTAATTACCTGATCGGTATAAGAAGCCGGTTTCTTGGAAATTTGTTTATTCTAATTTTTATCGGACTAGTCATTTATATGCAATTTGCATAAGCCTGCATGGCGATGATATGAAACGAGCTTTATGTTTTTTTTAAAATTTGTAACGTCCGGCTTTTTTCTTCGTCTTACATCAATATAAACCGCCATTCGGATGATCCTTTTTGTGATAAAAGTGTCATAAAAATGACATTCACATAAAAAAAATACACATTCATCGAATAATTGGAGGAATTAAGGCGGGGATGATTAAAATTTGCAGGAAGAAAGCGGATCAGAAAACAATTAAACCATGATTAAATTAAACAACATCCACAAATCGTATGAGATGGGTAGCAGCAAGCTTCACGTGCTCAAGGGAATCGATTTGGACATAGAGGGGGGGGAATTCGTTTCGATTATGGGCTCGTCGGGTTCGGGAAAATCCACTCTTCTGAATATTTTGGGAATACTCGACAACTACGATGAAGGTCGTTATTATCTTGGCGGACAGTTCATTTCTCAGATGAATGAAAAGAAGGCAGCCCGTCTCAGGAACGAGATGGTTGGATTCGTTTTTCAGTCATTTAACCTGATTTCCTTCAAGAATGCAATGGAGAATGTGGCTCTTCCCTTGTATTATAAAGGAGTTAAACGAAAGAAGCGAAATATACTGGCCATGGAATACCTGGATAAACTGGGATTGAAGCCATGGGCCGAACATATGCCGAACGAAATGTCGGGGGGGCAGAAGCAACGGGTTGCCATTGCGCGGGCGCTGATCTCCAATCCTAAGATCATCCTGGCCGACGAACCGACCGGAGCACTCGACTCGAATACATCCTATGAAGTGATGGACATCCTGAGAGAAATCAATGAGCAGGGGAAAACCGTCATTATTGTTACGCATGAACATGACATTGCTGCGATGACTCAGAAGATTATTCGTCTGAAAGACGGACTGATTCACGAAGTAATCTGTAATGGCGATCTGAAGGACTTCCGTTACAAATATTCAAAAGAGCTGCAACCTGCTTAAACCTTTGAACGATGTTTGATATTGATAAATGGCAGGAAATTCTGGCTACCATCAGAAAGAACAAGATGCGTACCTTTTTAACAGGATTTTCTGTGGCCTGGGGAATTTTTATGCTGATGATCCTGCTTGGTTCGGGTAACGGTTTAAGTAACGGGGTGGCCAGCAATTTTATGAATGATGCGGTTAACGCCATGTGGATCTGGACCGGTGAAACCACTATTCCTTACAAAGGAATGAATACAGGTCGTTCCATCCAGTTTCATAATGACGATTACGATGTGATTAAAGGGATCAAGGGGGTTGAAACCGCTTCAGGTCGCTATTTCATGGGGAACACCAGGTATTCGTACGGGGACGAATCGGGCGAATATACGACCATCACCTGCCATCCTGAGCTAAATGATGTCGAGAATATGCAGTTAATTGAAGGCCGGTTTATTAACCAGGTCGATATTCGTCAAAACCGGAAGGTGGTTGTCATTGGCAAAGACATCTATGATGCGCTTTTTAAAAATAAACCAGCATTGGGTGAGTATGTCAATGTCAATAAGGTACCTTTTAAAGTGGTAGGCATCTGCGTGGAACCTGCGTCAACCCGTAACAGGAATGCCTATATGCCGGTTTCCACGGCTCAAAAAGTGTTCAACGGATCGAACCGTCTGCATAATCTTGCGATCACCGTCAGTGGGGAAACGCTGGAAGAGAGCCAAAAAATTGAAGAGCAAATACGCAGTACATTCTCTCATAAGCTTAAGTTTGATGAGAAGGATGAAAGCGCGATGGGGCTTTACAATAAATTGGAAAATTACATTCAAACCATGCGGATCTTCCAGGCCATCAAGATCTTTATCTGGATTATTGGCATCGGTACGCTGATCGCGGGGATTGTAGGCGTCAGTAATATTATGCTGATCGTGGTAAAGGAGCGGACAAAGGAAATAGGAATTCGCAAAGCTATTGGCGCCTCGCCCTCTTCTGTGATCGGTCTGATTCTGCTTGAATCGATCCTGATTACCACGGTAGCAGGCTATATCGGCCTGGTTTTCGGAACCGGATTAATGGAGGGCATCAATTACATGATGGTCCAGTCAGCAGGCGATGCTGCAGCCACTCAGCAGCAAAGCGAAACGATCTTTCTGAACCCGACCGTCGATTTTGGTGTGGCTGTTTCGGCAACGGTGTTGCTGATCATAGCCGGAGCTATTGCAGGGTACATTCCTGCCAAGCGTGCAGCTCGTATCAGACCCATTATTGCGCTTAGGGATGAATAAACTGCCGGCTGAAATTTGGAACGTAAATTTTTGAACTTATTTTATCATGTTTGATCCTGATTTGTGGAAAGAAATTATAAGTGCACTGAAACAAAACCGCTTGCGAAGTTTCATGACCGCTTTTGGTGTATTCTGGGGAATTTTTATGCTCATCATCATGTCTGGTGCCGGCAGGGCACTGGAGAACGGTGTGCTGGAAGGGGTGAAAGGTTTTGCGACGAATTCAGCATTCTTCTGGACTGAACGTACCAGTAAGCCGTTTGAGGGTTTTCAGCGCGGACGCCGGTGGGATTATAAAAACGAAGATATTGGATATATAAGGCAAAACGTACGTGAAGTGGAATACTTGTCGCCACGATTGTTCGGGTGGGCCCAGAACGGGGATAACACTGTTCGTGGCGAACGGTCCGGCGCTTTTAATATTTATGGTGATTACCCGGACTATTTTAAAATAGATAAATGGACCCCGCTTAAGGGCCGCCTGCTTAATGAAATTGACGTCAAACAGAAAAGGAAGGTGTGCGTGATTGGGGAGCGGGTACAGGAAGTAATGTTTGCTCCGGAAGAAGACCCGATCGGGAAATATCTGAAACTGAGCGGGGTCTATTTTCAGGTTGTCGGTGTAATCCATCCTGAAACCCGTATCAATATTGGAGGAGGGAAAAAGGAAGAAACCATCATATTACCTTTTTCGACGATGCAAACCGCTTACAATTACGGGAATGTCATTCATTTCTTTTCGGTAACGGCTAAATCCTGGTCGAGTGTGAGCGCGATGGAGGAGAAACTGAAAACGATCTTAAAGGAACGGCATAAAATTGCTCCTGACGACATGCAGGCTGTGGGGTCATTTAATATTGAAGCTGAATTTAAAAAATTTTCCGCCTTGTTTCTGGGAATCCAGATCTTAACCTGGATTGTTGGAATAGGCACCTTGATGGCAGGAGTGATTGGAGTAAGCAACATTATGCTGGTCATCATCAAGGAACGAACACAGGAAATTGGTATACAACGGGCCATTGGAGCAACTCCCGGGAAGATCATCCTTCATATCGTGGCAGAGAGTGTCTTTTTAACCGTGATGGCCGGTTATATCGGACTTTCACTGGGAGTCGGACTGCTGGAGGTCTTAAACAAATTTTTAGAATCGGCAGGAGATGAGATGTTTTTCCGGCATCCGCAGATCAATCTGGGAATGGCCCTTGCTGCGCTGACTGTTCTGGTGATCTCCGGAATATTTGCAGGACTGGTACCTGCCAGGCGCGCTATTAGTATTAAACCCATTGATGCGTTGAGAGATGAATAGCAACATGAAAGACCATCAAAATTTTACAATTTAGCATTTTAATGAGCCATATAACAAGAAACAATTTGACCATTTAGCAATTTAAACCATGAAGAAGATTTTCAGAATTTTAGGAGTTACACTGTTGGTAATAATTTTTGGAGGAACCATTGCTTTCCTCTACACCAAATCGAAGAAGAAACCCGACGTGTATGAGACCAGGACACCTGTGATCTCAAATGTCATTCAGAAGACAGTGGCAACAGGTTCAGTTGTGCCCCGCCAGGAGATTGAGATAAAACCTCAGGTTTCCGGAATTATTGACGAAATATATGTGGTGGCCGGCGATCGGATTGAGAAGGGGCAGGTCATTGCTAAAATCAAAATAATACCGGATATGGTCAATCTGAATGCTGCTGAGTCTCGCTTAAAACAAGCTGAAATTGATTTTCAGGACGCGAAGATTGATTACGATCGTCAGCAGAAACTATTTGACACCGACGTGATCTCCTACGAAGAATTCAAAAAAGCAAAAGTGGCATACGACCAGTCGAAGGAAGAGTTTTCGGCCGCCGATAATAATCTGGAGCTGATCAAGAACGGGGTTACCAAAAAGGCTCAGACTGCTACTAACACCTTGGTTCGCTCAACCATCACGGGAACCGTTCTCGATGTTCCGATCAAGGTAGGTAACTCCGTGATCCAGTCAAATACCTTCAATGACGGCACAACGATTGCCATTGTAGCCGACATGAAGGATATGATTTTCCAGGGGAAGGTTGATGAAACGGAGGTTGGAAAAATAAAGGAAGGGATGTTGATCGAACTGGAGATCGGCGCCATTGAGAAGGATAAATTTGATGCCGTGCTGAAGTACATATCGCCTAAAGGAAAAGAAGAAAACGGAGCGATCCAGTTTGAGATCAAGGCCGATGTTTCTCTGAAAGAGGGTCAGTTTATCCGCGCCGGGTATTCTGCCAATGCCAACATTGTTTTGGAACGAAAGGACAGTGTCATGGTTATTCCCGAGGGTATGCTGCAGTTTAAAAACGATTCAGCTTTTGTTGAGGTGCTTACCAACGAAGCAGAATCGATATATGAAAAGCGAAATGTAAAGACAGGTATTTCTGACGGGATCAATATTGAGATCGTAGAAGGATTAACGAAAAACGATAAGGTTAAAGGCGATAAAATTGATCCGAAAAAACCTAAAGAGAAAGAGGATAAGAAAGGATAGAATGTGTAATTTTCCAGTAAAATATAAATCATTTAACATGAAGTTAAAATTATATATGACAGTGATTGCTGTTTATCTGGCAATTATGGTTCAAGCTCAGCAGGAATGGGATTTGCAGAAATGCATTAATTATGCACTCGGGAATAACATTCGGATCCGGCAGCAGCAAACCAATACCGATTACTACGGGAATGAACTGAAGCAATCCAAAAACAACCGGTTGCCGTCACTGAACGGAAGTTTGGGAAATAGTTTCAGCTTTGGCAAATCACTACAGGGAGACAATACGTACGCTGATATGAACTCAAATACCACGAGCGGAAGGTTCAGCGCAAACGTGACCTTATGGAATAATCTGTCGATCCGGAAATCGATTGATATGGCTGATTTTAATTTGAAGGCCAGCCTGGAAGATTTGCAAAAAGCAAAAGACGACATTGTACTGAATGTGGCTGCCGCTTACCTGCAAATCCTGTTTGCCCAGGAATTGGTACAGGTGGCTGAAGATCAACTGGGCGTGACAAACCTTCAGATTGAAAGGACCAAAAAGCTCGTTAATGCAGGAAGCCTTGCAAAGGGAAGCCTGCTGGAGATCGAGGCGCAGTATGCGCAGGAAGAATTAAATCTTGTCAATCAGCAAAATGAATTGCAGTTGAGTTATCTTAACCTGTATCAGTTGCTGGAACTTCCTGTTTCGGATCAATTTAAGATCATAAAGCCGGACCTCCCGGTTGTTACTGCCAACCGGACTTTGCTTAATTCGGTAGAAGTATTCAGTAATGCCGTTCAAACCCGTCCTGAAGTGAAAAGTGCAGCTTTTAAGCTGGAAAGTTACAGAGAACAGGTTGAGATAGCAAAAAGCGCTCTCTATCCGACACTAACCCTGGGCTTCGACTATAGTAATTATTACAATAATAAGTACAGGTTCGCCGGTACGGTCGTGGATGGAACGCTCATCCCGGGATCCAAAATTCCTTTTGATACTCAGCTTAAGGGCAATGATCAGTATGGCGTGGGTTTTAATTTAAGTATTCCTGTTTTTAATAAATTCCAGACCCGGACACAGGTGAAAAACGCGGAGTTGCAGGCGATGAACCAGGAATTGGAGCTTCAGAACACGAAAAATGTATTACGGACAGAAATTGAGCAGGCTTATACCAATGCGCTGGCGGCATTGAAAAAGTATATTGCCAGTAATAAGGCGGTCGAGTCGATGCAGGAAGCTTTCCGCTATACCGAAGAGAAATTCAATGTCGGTATGGTGAATTCAGTGGAATATAATCAGGCAAAAAACAATCTGACAAAAGCCAGCAGCGATTTGGCTCAGGCAAAATACGACTACATTTTCCGCTCAAAGATCCTGGATTTCTATAGCGGAGTCCCGATCGAACTCTAGAAGCACAGGGCATAGCGCCTGGAGCATAGGAAAGATTCTGTGCACCATGCACTATGCTCCATGCTCAAAGTCCAGTTCCAGTTGTTCCTCCAGCAAGTGGAACGTGATGCGGTGAAAAGGTGATGGTCCGATTTCACGGATAGCCTGACGATGAGCTTTTGTGGGATAGCCTTTATTGCTGTTCCAGCAGTATTGCGGAAATCGCCTGTGCAGGTTCTTCATCAGTTCATCCCGAAACGTTTTGGCAAGCACCGACGCGGCTGCGATAGGAAGGTATTTGCCGTCTCCTTTGATGATGCAGGTATGCGGGATATTGGGATAAGCATTAAACCTGTTACCGTCGATCAGCAGATGTTCCGGAATCATTTTAAGTTGACCGATCGCCCGGTGCATGGCCAGGAAAGAGGCATTAAGAATATTGATTTCATCGATTTCGGTATGACTCACCACACCAATGGCCCAGGCCAGTGCCTGGTTTTCGATAATTGGACGAAGCAGGTCCCTTTCTTTTTCCGTAAGTTCCTTGGAATCATTTAACAGGGTATTTTCAAAGTCTGACGGCAGGATGACAGCGGCGGCGACGACAGGACCAGCCAGGCATCCGCGACCGGCTTCATCGCAACCCGCTTCAAGCCTTCCCTCCTGCAAACATAACTGTAGTAAACTTTTTCCTGCCATTTTTAAAAAATGATACTTTTGTTGTCCCAAGGTTCTTGCGTGATCTGTACACAGTATTCCCACGAGGGAGAATACTATTTGCAAAGATAAAAAAATAGGTTTTCGGCGATAAATTAAGCAAGATGAAGAAACTAAGACCGGAAGATTTGAAGAACCCGGAACAATTTGAATTATTGGCTGAAGTGGAGCACCGGCAGATTAAAAAATTTATTTTTGAGCAAATCACACCGGGAGTCCGGCTAATCCGGATTTACTCCATTTATCAGATGATCATGTTGGTGTTGCTCGGGTTTTTGGCAGGACACGCGGTAATCCGGCTTGTCAAGGGAATACCTGAGCCTCTTATCCATACGGGATATGCGGTTTTATTTTCGTTCACGGTTTTGATCTTCCTGCATGAGCTGTTACATGCGTTTGCCTATTGGGTATGCGGTGCACGGAAGCTGAAAGCGGGAATGATGTTGAAGAAGTTTATTTTTTACGTGATGGCCGACAAGGAGGTAATTGAACTCAGAACTTTCAGGATCGTGGCGTTTGCTCCGTTGGTGACCGTGAAGCTGGTGTGCCTGATAGCGGGCGTCCTCTCTTGGTACACGCCGTATGCTTACTTCTTTTTCAGTGTGATGTGCATCCATTCTTTATTCTGTGCCGGCGATATGGCTATGCTGGCATTTTACAGCAACCATTCGGATAAGGAGATTTATAATTATGATGACATGGAACAGGGAAAGACTTTTTTTTATTACCGGAACAAAAAAGGTTTAATATGAATGTACTTGAGATCCCCTTCAATAAATTCCTGGGAATTGACAAAGCAGATCCCGGGAGTGGTTTTATTTTTAAGCTGGAACCCAAAAGTGAGTATCTCAATCATCTGGCAACGGTACATGCAGGCGCCCTGTTTGCACTTGCCGAAGCTTCAAGCGGGGAGTTTTTACTAAGGCAGTTCAACGATTATGAATTGGCAATTATCCCCGTTGTGAGAAAAGTGGAAGTCAAATACAGTAAACCGGCAAACGGATCTGTTTTTTCAAGTGCTGTTCTGGTTGATTCAACTGTTCCTGAAATCATTGATGCATTAAATACAAGAAAGCGGACAGTTATTCAGGTTAAAGTTGATCTTTACAGCGTATCGAATGAAAGGTTATTTACTTCCGTTTTTGACTGGTTTCTGACGTTGAATCAGGAAGAACCCTGAGACCGGAGAATGGAAAAAGAGAGGGCGGGGTTGAAGGGTGACAAGACAATATGTTGTTATTCTTACTGCACGCTTTGGAGCAGATCCGACGTAAATGGCGACCGGGATCTGGTTAATGAAGAATAAAAACGTTCGTGGACAACTGTTGTAAATTTTAGGCATAAAGTTTGTTTTGGCCAATACAATTATTTTAGGAATAAATAGTGAATACAAGTTCAATTAAAGGCAGAAAATATTAATTTGGTCTGTCAGAAAAGGATTATTTTATAATGAATCAGTTGAATCGAAAGGAATTGATTTTGTGCTTGAATCAAAAAAAGAAATATACAAACAAATGAAGAAAATTATTTTTGCCATTCTTGCTTTTACCGCGACAACTTCTTTCGCTCAAAGTGAAATAGAAGAGCTGACGTTTGATGACACGCAGAATTCAGAAGTATTCCGGACGATCAGGAATAATACAAAGGTGTTGAGATATATCGCGGCAGATGGTGCGGTTCTGCAGGTAGGCGACACGCTGATTCTGGGATATCCTTCGGGAAGTACGACCTCGACCACGGGAATTGGTGTTGGCGAAAAAGTTGGCGTTGGAGTGGCCAGATCGCAGACCCAGAATAACTACGCCATGATTTTCTACGGGAAACAAGGAGGGATGAGTACCATTCTGAACGCGACAACACCCGGAGAAGGAGCGGAAAATGTAGGTGCCAATATGCAGGAAGAAATCGTGGTTATTGCAGAAATGAAGGTCTTTCATAAAGGAAGCGCAAAAAAGCCTCTTGCAGTGAATGTTTTGTTGGGAGAACCCAATGGGAGGGCATTCGGTATTTATAAATATCTTTCCATTCTGGACTATGAAAAAGCGGCGATCGCGGGTGAGATCAGAAGCCTGTATGCGCCTTTAACGCGGGAAGCAGCGATTGCGAAGCTTAAGGAAGCGAAGGAACTGCTGGACCTGGGCCTGATGAGCGAATCCGATTACGAAAAGATGAAGCAGGAACTGGGTCCCGTCATCATGAACAAATGAGGTCACGGACCTATTCTGAATTTTGTGATCACTTCTTTTTTAGCTTACCGGGAGACAGAAATATGACAACAGTTGTTTTATCTTACTTTGTATCGTTTCTGCGGATGATTTGAAAAGGACGATTAAAAAATATGACTTTTTTAAGACCAAGTACGGCGATGAACTTTTGATTGACCTGGTCCGGCTGGAGTCGTTGGAGAAATACCTCATCGAAGATTGCCCGCATTACCTGAGCTATTATGATATTACACTCTTAACTGGGGGTAAAGGCTTTTTTAGTATTGATCAATTCCGGTATTCAATCCGGGAAAATATTGTTTTATTTTCTTCACCCGGACAGGTACGGTATTGGGATTATGACCTTTTACCGAAAGGTTATGTCTTGCTTTTTGAAGAAGAATTCCTGAGTTGTTTTTTAAACGACGCACGGTTTGTTGAGGGCCTGAAGTTTTTTAATACAGGGTCCAATCCCCCTGAACTGACACTCGAAGAAGCAGACTCTCGATACCTGATCAAAGTCATGCAAGATGTGGAACAGGAAATCAGGACGTTCAGCAGCAATGATAAACAAATCTTGAGAGCACTGCTTTATCAGGTTTTGGTATGGCTCAACAGAAAGTATACTGCCATTTATCCTTCCGGTGATAAAACTGATTTTAACAGGCATATCCGGGAGTATATCAATCTGGTTAACCGGGAATTTGCCCGACAGCATTCCGTTTCTTACTATGCAGATGCTTTAAGCATTACGTCAGGTCATTTGAACGATTTATGCCTTTCTCATCTGGGAACAGGTGCGAAACAGTTTATTCAAAACAGGATTACTGCAGAAGCCAAAAGGCTCCTGCTCTATTCCGGTTTGCCCGTTGCGGAGATCGCTCTGCGTTTAGGTTTCGAAGATGCATCGTATTTTGTTCGACGGTTTCGTCAAAACACCGGAACGACCCCTCTTGCGTTCAGAAAAATCAAGAATCCTTGAAAAGTACTGTTTCCCCCGGATTTCTTCCGGTTGGTTTAAGGAAGTAAAGCCGTACCTTTGCAGATAAACAACCAAAAAACTACCGACATGAAAATGCTTGCATTAATTACCCTGATGGCAACCGCTTTTTCGGCTTCAGCTGAAGACCGTGAAATTTCCGAAAAAATAATCGCTTTGGAGAAAGCAGCGCTTGAACGCTGGATGAACGGAGACGTATATGGCTATTTGGAACTGTATGCTGACGATGTCACCTATTTTGATCCGATGCTCGAAAAACGTTTGGACGGGCTAAACGAACTCACCAAACTCTATGAACCCTGGCAGGGTAAAATAAAAGCTTCAAATTACGAAGTGATTGCTCCCGAAGTCCAGGCTGATAAGAGCATGGCGGTACTTACGTTCAATTTGGTCAGTTCTGTTGGTGAAACAACTTATAAATGGAACTGCACGGAAGTATATCGGAAGGAAAAAGGAGGGGAATGGAAAATCATCCATTCACATTGGTCCAGTACAAAGCCGGAATTGAAATAGGGAACTATGAATGACGTCGTCCTTTCTGCGTTAATGAACCTGTTTGCCTTGTTCGGTGCCATCGCCAACATCGACAATAAAAAGGCCCGGATCAGGGTACTTCATTATTTGCAACGCTTTTTTGGCATCCGCAATTCTGAAATCTATCTGAAACTCCATAATGACCTTCGCGACTTATATGACCATACCCCGGAACTCGACAAGGATCAAATCGTTGATTCGATCTGCTCCCGGTTACTGGAGAACCTGGAGTCGGAAGAGCGTTTTTACCTGTTACTCCGGTTTATGGAATTTTCGGCGATTAACCGGGAGTCGTTTGAAACTAATTTTTCGCTGTTCCGAAATGTAGCCTGTAAGTTTGGACTTTCTCCGGAACTTACCAATGACTTCAGGTCCTTTATTGCAGGGGTCTCTCATCCGAATGTCAGAGTGATCAGTTTTTTGGATGGTCAGCTAAAAATACTGAAAAGCCCGGGCAGGAATACTCTCGTTGTCGCATTTACAGGGAACAGCCCGCTTTATATGAACGATGTCCCGATGCTTCAGGATACATTCGTGGAATGGCCTCCCAACAGTGTCCTGAAGGACAGGATGGGAAACGTCCGGTATCATCATCACATCCTTCAGCTATTTGAGACAACTGCGCTGCAGAAACTGATGCTTTCAGGCCGCAACCTGGAGTTCCGGTTTCCCAACAGCGATCATGGATTGCACGATTTTTCCTTCGATCTTCATGCCGGGGAACTGGTGGCCATTATGGGCGGAAGCGGAGTAGGCAAGACCACCCTGATCGGGTTGCTCAACGGCAGCCTCAAGCCGGTAAGCGGACTGGTCACTCTGAATGGGAAAGAATTATCCAGAAGCGCTGATCTTATTGGATTTGTTCCGCAAGATGACCTGCTGATCAGTGAGCTCACGGTTTATGAAAATCTTTGGTACACCTCCAGATTTTGTTTTGATACCCTCAGCCGGGAGGCCATTGATCAAAAAATAGATAACTTACTCAATGATCTTGGCCTCATGCCTGTGAAATATCTGAGGGTCGGATCACCTCTCGACAAAACCATCAGCGGGGGGCAAAGGAAACGGGTCAATATTGCCCTCGAACTAATTCGTGAGCCGGCAGTACTGTTGCTCGATGAGCCTACCTCCGGACTTTCCTCCGTTGATTCGGAGAAGGTGATCGCCCTGTTGAAGGAACAAACCCTGAAAGGAAAGCTGGTGGTGTTGAACATTCACCAGCCTTCTTCCGATATTTACAAACAATTTGACCGGCTCTGGCTGCTTGATAAAGGCGGCTATCCGGTATACGACGGAAATCCGATAGAAGCGATTAACTACTTCAAGCAGGCCGTCAATTATGCCGACTGGGATGTTGCCACCTGTTTATCCTGCGGAACAGTCAATCCGGAAGTGATCCTGCGCATCATTGATTCCAAAACCCTCGATAATAGCGGCCGGCTCACCGGGCAAAGAAAAATTGAGCCCGAGGACTGGCATCAGCGGTTTCTTCAGCATCAGTCCCTTCAGGAGATCAAACGGGATGATCCTCTTCCTTGCTCAGAACAAAAACGGCCCGGGTGTCTCAAACAAATTGTCATTTACCTGAGGAGAAACACTAAAACGAAGCTTTCCGATAAACAATTTTTGCTGATTGCCTTCCTGGAGGCTCCCTTATTGGCAGCGATTGTTTCTTATTTAACCCGCTATCCGGGGGACAATGGCTATACGCTGCTCGACAATAAGAACCTGATGATCTATTTTTTTATGGCAATTATCGTGTCGGTATTTATGGGGATGAGCATCAGCGCGGAGGAGATTTTCAGGGATCGGGCACTTCTTAAACGGGAGAAATTTCTCAGGTTAAGCTACGGAAGTTACATCTGGTCAAAAATAATCTTTTTGGCAGTGATCTCGCTGGTTCAGACTTTGCTATTCATCCTGGCAGGTAACCGTATCATTGCCATTCCTGACCTTTTCGGTGAATGGTGGGCGATACTTTTCACCTCTGCGTTGCTTTCCAACCTGATCGGTCTGCTGCTTTCACAAAGGTTGCGTTCGATCGTCGCCATTTACATCACCATTCCGTTACTGCTCATTCCCCAAATCCTGCTGTGCGGATTGGTAGTGCCTTTCGACGATCTCAACAGGAACTCCAAAACAAATAACGTCCCGGTGATTGGTGACCTCATTCCGACCCGCTGGTCCCTTGAGGCGCTGTCGGTAGCCTCTTTCACCGGAAACCATTATAACGGGAAGTTCTTTGCGACCGAGCAGAGAAAATACGAAGCACAATACTACCATGCATCCTATATCCCCGAACTGGAGAAAATACTGGAATCGTCCTACCTGGAGTTTTGCAAAAACGAATCAGGATTTGACTTGCGTTTTCCGGTATTGCAAAATGGAATACGTCATCTGGTTACCAAATGGGAACTGCCGCTTCTTCGTCAGACCGGGAGTCTGACGAAAGAACAATTTAACGACAGTCTTTATCATGCTGTGGGTAACTGGCTCGCCGATGTCAAGACTTACATTTTCGGCATCAGCAACCAACATACGCTGGCACTTGATCAGCAAATAAAGTCGTATTTGGGTCAGAACAACATGACCGTTCTTGTGAATGAGAAGAAACGGTTCCACAATACCCATCTGGAAGAGACCCTTGTCAACTTCAATGCCAGGAAAGCGTGCGAGATCAAAGATGATGTGATTGTGGCCCGTGCAGGTATGGTCTATTTAGATCCTCCGTGTAAAAACGGACGTGCTCCGTTTTATAGCCATGTAAAGCTTATAGGTGATTGGCGTATACACACCTTCTGGTTTAATCTGGCCGTGTTGTGGTTAATGATTGTGATCGTTTCCCTGATCCTGTTTTATCCTTCTTTCAAACAGCTCCATTAACAAGTGGTCATAATTTCAAAAAAATATTGCCAACAGGTCTGTTATTTTATCTTTTAAATCGAATTAATGATATATTTGATAAAAAAACATCATCCTATTAACTAACAAACTAAAACAATGAAACAAACCTTTTTTTCAGCCATGCTATTGATTATAATAATAGCATTTTTCGTTGCTTGCCAGGGCAGGCAGCCAAAAGACCAGCAAAAGACAGACGAACCCAAAACTGAGCTTCAGCTTTCAGAAGAACTCAGGGGTGAACTGATCGCCATGCTTGAGGAATACAATACGAATAAAGACAACTATTCTCCCATAAAGTCATGGGAGGACCAGGAAAGAATCCTGAATCCGGTCTATTCACTTCCTCTTGACCTGGCAGAAAAAGCTCAGACACTGGAACAGAAGTCTTTTCTTTTGGGATCGTACCTTCAAAATGAATTGGATTCACGTTTCTTCTGCGGTATAGATGACGAGGAGAGGCAGAAAGTTATCGGAAAACTGGCAGTTGAAGTGAATTTATCGGAGTTTATGGATATCGGTAAAGCTACAGAAAAGACCTGGCAAAAGTTAATTGAAACCAATGCTCAAAGTGAACTCACCGAGTTTAAGACTGCTCTTGGAAATGGAACCGCCGACAAATTCATTCAGATTATATTGGGAGCTTATACTGAAAAGGCTTATGGCCGTATAATTTGGGCAGGATCGGTTGGCGCAGGCTTTAGATATCAGTCAGCTCCCGGTGTCACTGACAGGTTTATCCGGATGAATGAGATCCTGATCGGTTTGATAGAAAAATTGTTGCCTTTTTACCCGGCATTGAAATCGACGGAGCCCCTGATCAGCGACATCAGGCTTCTCCAAAAGTCAGTGAACACGGAAAGTGAACAAGCCGCTTATGAAACATTCTCTAAATCCATCAAGGAAAAAAGAGCTGCGTTCATCGCCGGGTTGCAATAATGGTTAGAAAAATCCCGGGTTCTTTAGTAAAGAACGATAACGCCCTTTGATTTCGTTGGGATGCTATTTCGGATAAGGAAGGGCATCCCAATGATTGACGGAGGCAAAAGTGTATCGATCCCGGAACAGGAGGGCTCCTGGTTTCCTTTGATCTTGCAGCGTAACGGAAACCCCTGAAATTGTGTAACGCCTGGCGTGATCAGGAAGTTCTGTTCTTTCCGCTTGGTGTTTGTAAAATCGTATTAAGTTCATCCGATCTGTTCGTTTATGAGGTATTTTCGTTTTCCGCTGTTCATTTTGATGTTCAGCTTGTCTGCAGTCGCTGCCGGTCAAAATCTTCAGATAACCAGAGGCCTGGATGAAGCATATCTCAGGGCGAAATTCAGCATGTATAAACCTGATCCCTGGGGAAGTACCTATTTTGAGACAAATGCAAAATACGTTGGCCATCAGTTGTCCAATACGCTGCTTCTCATTACCCGATACCTGAATTTCTGGGAACAAAGCCCATGTAGAAATTTGGACATAGCAATGGGGTATTGTGGCGGCAGCACGAATGCCGGAGGAGTTTATATTCCGATAAAAAGCAGTTTTACAGTGGGTGCGGCCGGAAAATTGGTCGCCAAAGATCATTCCCGGATGGTGATCCTGCAAATCGCTTACAGAGAAATTGCCGGAGGAGACACCGAAGTGCCGCTTTTCCTTTATTCTTACTATTCATGGAACAACATAATGAAGATTAATGGTTTTTCTCTATTCGGAATTGCATTCGGACAGTGGGATGATTTGACAAACCGGGAAACCGGAGTTCGGAGAAATGTGTTTGTGGTCCATGCCACACCATCTGTTTGGTACAATGCAGGCAGATTGGTTGCGGTCGATCATCTGTCTGTCGGAATCCGGATGGATGTGGACTACAATTTTGCCAATAAAAAGGGGCTTAAGGTTCTGCCTCAAGCGGGAATCAGATGGAATTTTCTCTCAGCCAGGTGATCACGTCACAGTCGCTGAAATTGTATCCAAACAAAAAAGAGTCACAAATTGCTTGTAACTCTTTGACTGCCATGTGGAGAATATCGGAATCGAACCGATGACCTTTTGACTGCCAGTCAAACGCTCTAGCCAACTGAGCTAATCCCCCGTTTGAGGGCACAAATATAGGAATATTTTTAAATTGCTATGAATTCTGATAGAAAATGATTTCTGCGGCTGAAGTTTTTGAAAATATCAGATGCATAATTCAGGGCTGTTTACTCAGCTTTCTCATCAACCAGTATACCGGTATTCCCAGCAGGATCAGTGTTGTGCCGATGGCGGCTTCACGAGGTCGTGTAGCAATGGTATTCATGAACAGGCCGATGCAGAAGAGAATGAAAATGGCCGGTATAAACGGATATCCCCAGACTTTATAAGGTCGGTGTGCATCGGGCATCTTGTTCCTCAAAATAAACACTCCCAGGGTGGTAGCGCCGTAGAAAATAAAAACAGCGAAAATAATCATATCGGTCAACTGATCGAATGTGCCTGACAACACCAGAACCGAGGCCCATATTCCCTGTCCTAACAGGGAATTGGAAGGAACATTGGCTTTATTGATTTTAGCGATACCCTGAGGGAAAAGACCTTCACGGGCCATGGCATAATAAGGACGCGCGCCTGTGAGAATACTGGCGTTCGTACAGCCCAGCGTGGTGATCAGGATCAGCAGTGAAATAAACAGAACGCCTCCGGTACCCCAGAATACCCTGACTGCTTCAACCGCGGCAATCTGATTGACAGATCCGTGGATCTGAATGAGTTGCGAAACCGGCAAAAGCGAGAGATAGGTTATATTTACGAGCAAATAAATTAAGATGACGATTAAAACACCGATTACAATTCCTTTTGGAATATTTCTTTTTGCATCTTTGATCTCACCTCCGATAAAACCCACTGAAACCCACCCTTGATATGCCCAGAAAGCAGCCAGCATAGCAGTGTAAAAAGATGAGAACGTCACAGTCTTAATTGTAGTATTGTGAATAACCGTGTTCGCGGAAAGCCGGGCCGCGCCACTGTTCAATCCGAACATGATAATCGTCAGCAGACCGGCACATACCAGCAACAAGATGATTTTACTTGTGCCCGCTCCGCTTTTCAGTCCCCGAATGTTGAGGAATGTAAGTAATAAAATCAGCACAATGGCTATCAGCTTGACACCCGAGTCCTGAAAGGGAAAGAAAATACCGCCAATTGTAAATTGTTGAAGGGAAGGGAGTAATTCCGGAAGGGTAACAATGCTGTTCAATGACTGGGCAAAAACATATGCCAATGATGAAATGGTTGCTGTCTGAATAACCGTAAATAGAGACCAGCCGTAAATGAATGCAAAAAAGCGATTATAGATCTTTTTTAAATAGACGAACTCGCCTCCGGTGTCGGCGAGCAATCCGGCAACTTCCGCGTTACTCAAAGCACCGAATAAGGTGATGATACCTCCTGCTATCCAGGCGAGAAGGATCCAGGCCGGAGACTGGAGTTCAGCGGCCATCGGGGCTATTTTTTTATATACCCCCGACCCGATGATATTAGCAATTACGAATATAATCACATATCCAAGGCCTAACGTTCTGACCAGATTCCGTTGATTGTCCATAAGAGTTTAAGATCAATAAGGCTTCTAATTTAGAAATAATGTTAGAAACAGAGCGCAGAATGTATGGAACAACGAGCTTATTGCACGAATTTTTTTTAAAATCATATTTTTTGGTGTGATTTTTGCTTTTGTCGAAAATAGATTTAAATCTGCAAGATTTTCGGCAAAAAAGGTAAAACAAGTGCGACCTGTTTTCTGCTAAAGTTTGACAGTCAAACAAGAATAGACCCCGGATAGATTTTCTGAAAAAGAATATTTTTATCCGTTTCATTGCTTTTGAAGATTATTTTTTATCTTTAGACCCTCATTGAGGAATGATGTTTGTGTAACATGATAAATTGCTAAAACCGAATTATGGAATTAAAGAAATCACCGAAAGCTGATCTTGAGAACAAGAGGAATACTTTTGTTCAGATTGGGTTAGTGATCTCTCTAGGCCTCTGTTTACTTGCGTTTGAATGGACCAGTAAGGTTGAAAAAGCCGCTTCACTTGGGACTGTTGCAACACAGGAGGTGGAAGATGAGATTATTCCGATTACCCGTCAGGAAGAAGTAAAACCACCGCCACCGCCACCGCCGCCAAAAGTTGTGGAGGTACTGAATATCGTGGACAACGAAACTGACATTGATGAGGAGTTAGATATTCAGGATACGGAAGCTGATGATAAGACTGTTATTGACGTAGCTCCGATTATCAAGCAGGAAGAAGAAAAGGCCGAAGACAGCCAGGTGTTCTTTATTGTAGAAGATATGCCGGAGTTTCCGGGTGGTGAGCTTGCTTTACGTAAGTTTATTGCCAATGCCATTAAGTATCCGGTAATTGCTCAGGAAAACGGCATACAGGGTAAGGTTTATGTAAACTTCGTCGTTGATAAGGACGGAAGTATTACTAATGCAAAAATTGCACGTGGAGTCGATCCTTCTCTGGATAAAGAGGCTCTTCGCGTTGTAAATAGTCTGCCAAAGTGGAAACCAGGTATGCAGCGTGGAAAACCCGTTAAGGTATCCTACACTGTGCCTATCAGCTTTGTGTTGCAGTAACGAGATTTTGTAACAATAGCAGAGAATCCTGGTTTCGAATATTGCTTCGGGACCAGGATTTTTTTGATATAAATTTTAGTTGAATGATTGATACAGCGATGATCCCTGAAACCGTAGTTCTGGTTGGCTTGATCAACCAGGATCAGGACGAAAAACAGTCAAAGGAGTATCTCGATGAACTTGAATTCCTTGCAGATACAGCTGGGGCGGTGGTGAAGAAGAAATTTTTTCAGCGGTTGGATGTTCCAAATTCAGCAACCTTCGTGGGCTCGGGTAAGCTCGTGGAAATACAGGACTACGTCACGATAAACGATATCGATACCGTCATTTTTGATGATGAACTGAGTCCGACACAATTGCGAAATATTGAACGAACCCTGGAAAGGAAGGTACTTGACCGAACTAATCTGATCTTGGATATTTTTGCAAAAAGGGCACAGACAGCACATGCAAAAACACAGGTTGAACTGGCGCAGTACCAATATATGCTGCCACGCCTGACGCGATTGTGGACACACCTCGAACGGCAGCGCGGAGGGATCGGGCTGCGCGGACCAGGTGAAACACAAATCGAAACCGACCGCCGGATCATTTTGGATAAGATTGCCAGGCTGAAAGAACAGCTTATTAAGATTGACAAACAGAAAGCCTCCCAACGTAAAAACAGGGGTAAGATGGTTCGTGTCGCCCTTGTTGGGTATACCAACGTCGGAAAATCGACGATCATGAACGTGTTGTCTAAATCGGAAGTATTTGCAGAGAACAAGTTGTTTGCAACTCTCGATACAACAGTGCGCAAGGTCGTGATCGAAAATTTACCATTCCTGCTGTCTGATACGGTAGGTTTTATCCGGAAATTGCCTCATGACCTGGTGGAGTCATTTAAGTCGACTCTTGATGAAGTTCGGGAGGCCGATCTGCTTGTTCATGTTGTTGATATATCGCATCCCGGCTTCGAGGAACAGATCCGGACCGTGAATCAGACATTAAGCGATATCAATGCAGGTGATAAGCCAACCATCTTCGTTTTTAACAAGATAGATGCTTTTCAATATACAAGAAAGGAAGAAGACGATCTGAGCCCCAGATCCAGGGAAAATTATTCACTCGATGAATTGAAAGACAGTTGGATCGGGAAAAAGAATACACCGTCATTGTTTATTTCCGCGACTGAGAAAGTTAATCTGGACGATTTTAAGAAAATCCTGTATGAAGAAGTCCGTAAGATCCACGTGACGCGCTTTCCGTATAACGATTTTCTGTACGATACTGAACAGGCAGAATAAAAAAGCAGCAGATGACTTCTGCTGCTTTTTATTATTGCTGCGTATGAAGCAAAATGTCTTAATAACAAATAAAGAGTTTACCCGGCAGCATTTTCTTCGTTCGAAGGAGATTCCTCTGCAGGAGTTTCGGCAGCAGGAGCTTCCTTCGCTGCTTTTTCTGCTGCTGCAGCAGCTGCGAGTTCGGCTTCTTTTTTGGCCAGGGCAGCAGCTCTTTCTTCATTCACCTTAGCCTCGGCCTGGAGACGCGCTTTCTTTTCCGATTCCGATTCTTTGTTTAAACGCTCTTTTTTGTTCTGAATTTGTGATTCCTTTTCAGTGAGCCATACTTTAAAACGGCGTTCGGCTTCTTCTTCAGAGAACGCACCTTTCGCGACGCCACCGAGCAGATGTTTCATGTACAACACGCCTTTGTACGATAAAATAGCCCTTACTGTGTCTGTGGGTTGAGCACCTTTGTTAAGCCAGGATAAAGCTTTGTCAAAATCAAGATCGATCGTAGCAGGATTAGTATTTGGATTATAATTTCCAATCCTTTCAATGTAACGACCATCTCGTGGTGCCCTGCTATCAGCTATCACAATGTGATAGTAAGCGTAACGTTTGCGACCATGTCGCTGCAACCTGATTTTTGCTGGCATTGAAATAAAATTTAATTGATAAATGCTTCATTAAAATGTGCGGCAAAGATATGCTTTTTTATAACCCCGCTATTTATTTTTTCCTAAAATATGCTTGTTTTTTACGCTAATTTCTTTCCTTTACAAGAAAAAAGGCGATTTTGCGTGATCTGTTCGATAGAAAGTTAGGGAAAATGATCCTGAAAATTATTAAAATGCCGCAACCTTTTTGGCCGGTATGCATCTATCAATTATTTAGAGTTAATTTATAATAACAGAAAAGCTATGAGAAAGACTTTATTAAAAGCATTGTTGCTTGTTTTTGTTGCCGGTTTTGTTGCCTGTAATGACGATGACCCTGAACCGCAGGGAGGAGGTGACGCTTACATCATTTCTAAAGGATCCCTGCAGGAGAGGAAGGTGGGCAACCAGCTGTCGTTTATGGATTGCATATTGATGGTTGGGCCGTTTACGGTACTCTTTCATCAATTAAAGTGACTGCGGGTACTAAAAATTATAACCTGGAGAAGAACCCTGATTATGCTTACGCGTTCTCTTGGGAAACAGATGAAGACGAATTTGCATCTACTCTGCCCGAAAAAGGCACTTATAGCTTCTTATTTACTTTTGCAACAGGAGAAAGCTATTCGGCTGCGGAAGCATTGAGCGATAAAAAATTACTCCCGGCAGAAATTACAAAAGCCGATTTTGGCAGTAACAAGATCGAACTGAAATGGGAAGAAGTGGATGACGCTCAGGCGATCTATATCAGGCTTACAGAAACGGACGGAGACGTCATATTCAGCAACCTGGTCAATAATTCAGGATACCTTCAAGGCGATGACACAGACTATACGATCTCGCAAAGCTCGGGAAGCTGGAAGTCTGGCTATACAATGACTAACGGAACTTCTTATATCGTTGAAGTCATAGCCTTGCTGGCCGACAGTTCAGGCGGACTGCAGGCGGTTTCTACCGGTACCGCCACTGTTGTGTGGGGCGTGGAATAAACCTTCAGTTTTCTCAGATATTGAAAAGAGCAGATTATCTTTGTAGTCTGCTCTTTTCGATTAGGGCAAGTGATGGAATGAAGTACTAATTCAACACAAATGAGAAAGACGATAGCAAATTTAATGATTGCATTAGCCATGGCCAATCTCGCCATTTCATGTGCAGAAGACGACTTTGTTGCTGATGCAAACGGTGATGCCTTCATTATTTCGAAAATAATCGGGGCAGGAACAGAGGCCGATACTTTATATGGTCTGGCGCTTCACGCGTTTGGAAACAAGGACTTTTCGAAAGTAACCGCAACTTCCCCGGCAAACGTGGTAACTGATCTTGCTTCTTATAATGGGAGTACGTACGATTATTATTATGAAACCGCAGAAGACGAATTTACAGCGGCCCTTCCAGATCAGGGAAATTACAGTTTCTCTTTTAAATTCATTACAGCCGAAGAAGATACCGATGTGGATAAGCTTACTGATGGTGTGCTGTTCCCGGCTAAGATCACCGGGTGCGAATATGACGTGACCAATTCAAGGATCAAAATAGAGTGGGATGTGGTGAAAGATGCCGATTATATTGTCGTTTCCCTGAAAGATCCGGCCGGCAAGCTTGTTTATATCAGCACGAACCTTGCAGGATCCAAGGTCAGTCACGAAATTGCGGAAAATACAACTATCTGGTATGATGCGCCCGATGATGGCGTGACCTATACAGTTATTGTCAGCGCTTTTATGTATGAATCTGTTGCCGTCAGCATGAACGTCCAGGCAAAATCGATTGCAACCGCAACTGTAGTTTGGGGCGGAGCGAACTGATGCAACCTGATCTGCTAATCATAAAAGCGGACTACCCCGCTCTTTTTATATCATTATAGAAGCGGGCGGTTGAATTATCGCCTTTGTTTTCCTACTTTTGCTTTTAAACTAAAAAATAAAGAATTATGATTTTAAAGGAGCAGCTTAAAGAGCTTGCTGAGCGCCGGGATGCGCTGAGGAGGCATCTTTGACTACGATGCCAAATTAATACAGTTAAAGGAAGAGGAATTAAAAGCACAGGATCCGGATTTTTGGACTCATCCCAAGGACGCTGAAGATCAGATGAAGAAGATCCGTTCCGTGAAGGCGTGGACCAGTGGGTGGGAAGAAATCAACCGGAGCCTGGAAGACCTAGTTGTTTTGTATGATTTTTACGAAGCGGAGGAAGCTTCTGACCAGGAAATAACAGATCATTTCAATCAAACACTGGCGCTGATCGAACAGCTCGAAGCTAAAAATATGCTTCGGCAGGAGGAAGACAAATTGGGTGCGGTCTTGAAAATCAATGCGGGTGCCGGAGGTACCGAGAGCAATGATTGGGCCGACATGCTGATGAGGATGTACATGCGCTGGGGCGAAAAGAACGGTTACCAGATCAAGGTGTCGGAGTTTAATCCTGGCGATGAGGTGGGAGTGAAGAGCTGCACGATCGAATTTGAAGGCGAGTTTGCCTATGGGTACCTGAAGAGCGAAAACGGGGTACACCGTCTGGTTCGCTTATCTCCTTTCAATGCGCAAAATAAACGGATGACTTCTTTTACTTCCGTATTTGTGGCCCCTTTGGTTGACGATACGATTGAAATTGAAATCAACCCTGCAGACATCAGCTGGGACACATTCCGTTCGGGCGGTGCCGGAGGGCAGAATGTCAATAAAGTGGAGACAGGTGTTCGCCTCAAACATGCCCCTACAGGCATCACCATTGAGAATACCGAAAGCCGGTCGCAACTCGGTAATAAAGAGAATGCCTTGCGACTGCTGAAGTCGCAGTTGTATGAACTCGAATTGCGTAAACGCAGGGAAGCCGTGCAGCAAATTGAATCACAAAAGAAAAAGATTGAATGGGGTTCCCAGATCCGTTCGTACGTGCTTCAGCCATACCGGATGGTTAAGGATGTGAGGACGGGCTATGAAACGGGAAATGTACAGGCGGTGCTTGACGGTGAGATTGACGGATTCATTAAAGCTTACCTGATGGAGTTTGGAGGAGAAGAGAAACAGTAATAAACCCGCCATGGGGAAAAAGTCTAAGTATATTAACCGGGAGATCAGCTGGCTTTCGTTTAATGCCAGAGTTCTGCAGGAAGCGGAGGATCCTAACG
Source organism: Prolixibacteraceae bacterium (assembly GCA_039679975.1). Taxonomy (GTDB): domain Bacteria; phylum Bacteroidota; class Bacteroidia; order Bacteroidales; family Prolixibacteraceae; genus JBCFBK01. Next base: position 25,696 of record JBDKTZ010000135.1, on the reverse strand, counting down.
TACCCCTGTTTGAACGGTTGCGTTTCATTGGGATCTTTTCAAATAACCTCGATGAATTTTTCAGAGTAAGGGTTGCTTCGGTACGGCGGATGCTTGACTTTGAAAGTGACGAGTCTGATAATATCCTCGGCGATTATACTCCTGACGAACTTTATGATAAAATTCAGGAAATTGTACTGCATCATCAGCAACGTTCTCAGGATATCTATAAAAAGATCCTGCAGGAAATGGCCGAACAGAATATTTTCATGATCAATGAGAACAGGCTTTCGAGCGAACAGGGAATTTTTGTGAAACGGTATTTCCATGAAAAGGTTTTACCGAACCTGGTGCCTATCATGCTGAGTAAAAAGAATAAATTCCCCTATTTGCGCGACCGCTCAGTTTATCTGGCCATTAAAATGTCTAAAAGGAAAAAGCCTGAGAAGTTCGCCTATGCGTTGGTCAGGGTTCCTTCTTTGTCGTTGTCCCGTTACCTGGTATTGCCCGAACAAAAAGGTAAGAAGTTCGTCATCATGCTTGATGATATCATCAGGTATTGCATGACGGATATCTTTTCACTGTTCAATTTTGAATTGTTCCAGGCCTATACGATTAAGGTAACCCGTGATGCAGAGCTTGATCTGGACGACGATATTTCGAAGAGTTTTATTGAAAAAATGGAGCTGAGTCTGAAAAAGAGAAAAATCGGCACTCCTGTCAGATTGATTTATGACAAGGAAATTCCTGATGACCTGTTATTGTTTATTGTCCGGAAAATGAAACTGGATCAGGAAAATACAGTTCCCGGGGGAAGATATCATAATGACAAGGACCTGATGAGTTTCCCTGAAATCGGAGAACCCCATCATTATTATAAACGACTGACACCCGTTCGGCACAGGGATTTACATCCGCATGAAAGCATTCTGAAAAAACTTCGCAAGAAAGATATCATGCTGCACTATCCCTATCAAAGCTTTATTCATTTTATAGACCTTTTGCGCGAAGCCGCAATCGATCCGAAAGTGAAGGAAATAGGCATTACCATTTACCGTGTCGCCGATAATTCACGGGTAGTCAATGCATTGCTAAATGCCATACGTAACGGGAAAAAGGTAACCGTAGTCATTGAGCTTCAGGCCCGTTTCGATGAGGAGGCAAACATATACTGGTCAAATAAACTCCAGGAAGAAGGCGCACTCGTGATCAATGGCTTGCCCGGGATGAAAGTTCACGCGAAGGTGACCTGGATCAGGAGAAAGGAGAAGGGGATACTGAGGAATTATGCCTATGTGGGAACAGGTAACTTTAACGAATCGACAGCCAGGATATATGCCGATGACGGTCTGCTTACTGCTGATCCCCGTATTGCAGATGAAGTCGCCTTACTTTTCGATTTCTTTAAACAACCCTATCATATACCGTCGTTTAAGCATCTTATTTTGAGCCCGATGGAAATGAGGAATTTTTTCTATGGGATGATTGACAAAGAGATCGAAAAGACTCAGGCAGGGCGGCGGGGTTACATGGTATTAAAAATGAACAGCCTGATTGACCCCGGTATGATGGACAAAATTTATGAAGCTGCCCGGGCAGGGGTAAAAGTTAAATTGATTGTACGCGGCATTTTCGGGATGCTCACCGAACGCAAAGAAATAGCAGAGAATATCGAAGCGATCAGCATTGTCGACAAATACCTGGAACATGCGCGTATTTTCCTTTTTGGAAACGGGGGGGATGAAAAGTTATTCATTTCTTCGGCCGACTGGATGCCGCGAAACCTCAACCGAAGGATCGAAGTGGCTTGTCCGGTTTACAGCGAAGAGATCAAAAAGGAACTGAAAGAAATGCTCAAGGTGCAGTTGAAAGATAATACCAAGTCACGTATTCTGGACAACGAGCTTTCGAATACCTATCACAGGCAGGAAGCGGAAGGCCGTTTTCGCGCGCAGGAAGATTACTACCGGTTTATTCGTGAAAAACATCAGATTGTCATGGAGATCTATCATAACCCACGCTGTACCCAAAGCAGGGCCGGATTGCAGTATCTTGAAGAAAACGGATATCATGTTGAGGTCAGAAACTACATGAAAGATGGAATTACCGAAGAGGAAATCAGGATGATCCTGGAAAAATCAGGCTTTTCAGCTTTTGATCTGGTCAGGACAAATGATTCGCTTTATAAAGAACGGTACAAGGGGCAGAAGTTGAGTCAGGACCAATGGATCGCTATCCTCTCAGAAAACCCGCGCCTGTTAAAAAGGCCGATCGTGATTAACGGGAAAGAAGCGATATTGGCTCAGCCGCCTGAAAAAATAGAAAAGATAAGGTAGTTGGTTCAGGATTTGGACCGCAGTTTCTGAACCTCTTTTTCCAGAATGCCTTTTCGTTTAAGCGCCCGTGAAAGATTCAACGCATCAATAACCGCCTGTTTGTCGTACTCTTCAAGAATAATGTAATAGTATCTTTTTCCGAGGAATACGGCTTTTAGTTTACGATCGGCATGCTGTGCGATGAAATCGATGACGTCTTTACCGCCGCCCCTGATATAGGTTATTTTTTCCCATTTGGTATTCAGAAAATCGCTGTGGTGATTGAGTACATTTTCTAAGCCAACAGTATCTGTTTTCGCCTGGAGGTCGCCGTCATATACCCTGATCCCGGTATGATCGAGCCAGGTATCGCCATAATAGTTACTGGAGATGCCCAGTTCTCCCTTTCCGTCGAGATGAACCTGTATATACGATTTGTTCCAGCGGCGCTCAGGGTCCTGCTTTTTATGAACATACCGGGCATACCTGTCCATTTCCGTTTTTTCAATGTTGAAGTTTTTCTCAAGGGCGGCGATCGTCTTTTTCAGCGTGTCCAGTTCATCTTGTTTCCGGTACAGCAGATCTCCATACACTTTCTTTTTGAACTGTTCTGCAGCGCTGATTTCCTGCGTTGATGTCCGGTACAAAAGAGCGATAGAATCAACAACTGCAAGTGCCCGGGCTGTGTCTCCCTTTTGATAGAATGATTCTGCCAGCTTCAGCTTCCCTGCTGCAAGTTCCTTTTCCGATTGACCACAGGAAATCAATTGCAGGCATACTGCCACTATCAAAAAAATCCTCATCAGTCTCATATTAAATGTCTTTAGCGTTATCTTAAATCCAGTATTTAAAGTCGAATGCCTTTTGTTTAATTTTGTACTTCAAAGAAAATTAATAATTATCACGGTGGAAACAAATTCAGTCATTTTTTTTCGTTCGGAAACATATCCTGATCTTCCGTCAAAACCTATTGTCGCTGCCTGGAACATGAAAAACCCGGAAAACATTGGCAGTTTAATCCGGGTATTGGATAATGCCGGTGGAACAGAACTGTTTTTGCTCGATGACGAAAATCGAAAACGGGAATCCCAGATCAGAAAAACCGCCGGCTTGAGTTATGATCATGTTCGGGTACATCGGGTTTCAGGCGATTGGTTTTTTCAGCATCTTCCGGAAGGCTATTCTGTCTGCGCTGTTGAGACTTCAACCGGTTCGGAGAATATTTTTCAAACAGAACTTCCGCAGAAAGTTATATTTCTTATGGGGAGTGAAATCCATGGATTGCCTGTATCGATCCTGGAAAAGTGTGAGCAAGTGGTTCATATTCCTATGACCGGAGCCTGCAAATCAATGAATATTTCACATGCTTTGGCAGTTAGTTTATTTGAATGGCTGCGAAAGCAACTATTTTCATAAAGTACTTCAATGGAAGATAGATTTTTTCTATTTTTATCGGAACTAAATAAAAAATCATGATCACACTAACTCAACTGGAATATATTGTTGCCGTTGATACTTTCAGGCATTTTGGAAAAGCTGCCGAGCATTGCTTCATCACTCAACCTACGTTGAGCATGCAGATCAAAAAACTTGAAGAAGATCTGGAAGTCGTTATATTTGATCGGAGCAAACAGCCATTAATCCCCACCGATGTAGGAGAACGTATTATTGAACAGTCACGAATCGTTTTACAGGATGCAGAAAAGATCAATGGTATTGTTAAGGATCACAAAAATCTGATATCCGGAGAACTAAAAATAGGGATCATCCCCACGCTTGCTCCTTATTTGCTTCCTCTTTTTATCGGGAACTATAAACGGAAATACCCGAATATCCTGATTACGGTTGAAGAACTCACAACCGATAATATAATTGATCAGCTGAATCGGGATCTTTTGGATGTAGGGATATTGGTGACTCCTTTAAAAGAAGACCGGATTACGGAGAGGCCGATTTTTTATGAGGAGATGATGCTTTATATTCATGAGAAGCATACGTTGGCAGCCAAATCTGAAATTCATGTCAAGGATATTGCAGTTCCGGAAATCTGGCTGCTGAGCGATGGCCATTGTTTTCGTCATCAGGTAATTAATCTCTGCTCGTTTAAGGGGTCATCGACCGAAGAACTGCCGTTTCATTTTGAGGCAGGTTCATTGGAAACCCTCATGAACATCATTGACAAAGAAGGCGGGTTAACCCTGATTCCCGAACTGGCCGGGTTGGGAATGTCGTCGTACCGGTCCAGTCATGTACGTTCCTTTAGTGATATGACACCTCTTCGGGAAGTAAGCCTGGTCCATTCCAGACACTTTGCCAAGAATAAACTGATCGAACTGCTTTGGAGGGAGATCGTGGCTTCCATGCCTCAGAAATTAATGGATAAAAACAGGGGAACCGTTGTCGAATGGCGATAAATTTTTTTATTTTTTTTTGGAATTTCAAAAATCTTCCATTCCTTTGCATCGCCGAAAAAAAGCGGACCATGGGATATACTCGTATGGAGAGCAGAATTAAAAAATGGGTTTGAGCAAGATTCGATGATCAGTTGAACAGCCTGAACTCAAATTTTAAAAAAAACCTGAAAAGGTTTGGCGGCTTCAAAAAATGATTTATTTTTGCAGTCCCAAATTCAGGGAAAGAAATGATGGCCCGTTCGTCTAGGGGTTAGGACGCAAGATTTTCATTCTTGTAGCAGGGGTTCGAATCCCCTACGGGCTACTTTAAAAATATTAGAGGGAATAAAAAAATGGCAAATCATCAATCTTCAAAAAAGAGAATAAGACAAGACGAAAGCAAACGGATTGACAATAAATATTATGCAAAAACGATGCGTAATGCTGTCAGGGATTTGCGTGCTACGACCAATAAAGAAGAGGCTGTTGCAGCATTGCCTCGGATTACATCGATGATTGACAAACTGGCAAAGAAAAATGTCATTCACAAAAATAAGGCTGCAAACCTGAAATCAAGCATTGAACTTCACGTTGGGAAGTTATAGGAAACGATAATTGGTTTATCCTTACGATACTGATGAGCTCCTTCATTTGAGGGGGCTTTTTTTATTTTTTTCAATCCATTTTTTTTCGTAACTTAGAGGTCTTGTGCAGTTTAGGAGAGGATTTTTTGGTCTTTTTGTGTGAAAAACCAAACATCTGCTAAAACTGAATGTATAAAAAACTAAGTATCAAAAATTGGGCGGTAGAGGATCGGCCGCGCGAAAAATTGTTGTTGAAGGGAACCCGTTCCCTTTCTGATGTGGAATTACTTGCCATTTTGATCGGTTCGGGAAATATTTCTGAATCGGCCGTTGAACTTTCCCGTCGCATTCTTGCATCGGTCAATAATAATCTGCATGAACTGGGTAAAAATGAGGTAGCTGATCTGATTAAATTTAAAGGGATCGGTAAAGCCAAGGCCGTTCATATTATAGCCGCACTGGAGCTTGGACGCAGACGGAAAGAACAATCTGCTGCCGATAAGGTGATCATTAGTCAAAGCAGAGACGCGGCGGATTATTTCCGCCCTTTATTGGAAGATCTGAATCACGAGGAATTCTGGGTTTTATTGCTGAATCGCTCAAACACCGTGATCGATAAGATGATGGTCAGCCAGGGAGGATTAGCTGGTACGGTGACCGATGTCCGGCTTATTTTAAAAATCGCTGTTGAGAAACTTGCGAGCGCCCTGATTCTTTGTCATAATCATCCTTCCGGGAATGCGCAGGCCAGCGAGGCCGACCACAAGATTACAAGAAAAATAAAGGACGCTGCGGCTTTGATGGATATCATTGTAATTGATCATGTGATCATTGCCCAGGATCGATACCTCAGTTTTGCAGATGAGGGAATACTCTGAACCCAGGAGGCTCTTGACGGTCAGCTTTTTCCGGCCCCTGGCCTGTATTATTCCGGGGTTTGTCGACGCCGGGTACCCTGTACTTCAGGGCAGATTTCAGGGAGTAGTAAATCATGACTCGCTGCTGTTCTCCGTAACTCTCATTTTTTTTACGCTCAGTGTGTCTGAGCAATTTTCAAGCAACTCCATAATGGTTTGACGAAATACGGGGTGAAGCATATTTGGCGCAATTTCAGCCAATGGCTCCAATACAAAACGGCGGTCAATGATCCTGGGATGTGGAAGCTCAAGCTGGGGCTCATGGAAAACCAGATCATCATAGAACAGCAAATCGATATCAATTAACCGGGAACTATACCGTTCTGCTTTTCTGACCCTTCCAAGCTCTTGTTCAATGACTTTTGTTTTCCTTAACACTTCTCCGGGAGACCACTTGGTCTCGATCAGGATGATCTGATTCCAGAATAAATAATCCGAACGAAATCCCCAGGGTTCCGTCTCATAAACGGACGACATTTGAGTGATATTTCCCAGCTCCTCTTCCAACCGGACCCGGGCATGGGCAAATGTTCGTTCTTTATCTCCCAGATTTCCGCCTAACAATAAAAAAAGCCTGGCCATTGTATAAACAAAATTGTATTAAATAAGTAAATTCGTAATGAATTAGAAAATCAGCACAAAGCTATAAACACAAAACAATTATCCACCATCATGAAAGATTTTTTAAAGTTTACTCTTGCTACTATTTTAGGTATTCTGATAGCGGGTTTTATAGGGACCGTTCTGCTTATTGGTACTTTTTCTGCGATGATATCGATGACTGAAAGGCCGGTCGATATTAAAGATAAGTCGTTGTTAATAATTAAGTTAGATGACAATATAGTGGAACGTTCAGATAAAAATCCATTGAATGAGATTGATTTTTTCGGTTTTTCAGGGACCAAAAAACTCGGGCTTGATGATATTCTGAGCGCGATCAATGATGCCGGTACTGACGATCGTATCCGGGGAATTTATTTAAATCCGACGGTTATTACTGCCGGCATGGGTACTATTGAAGAGATCCGTAACGCGCTGATCGAATTCAAAAAGTCGGGTAAATTTATTTATGCGTATGGTGAGGCGCTCACGCAAAAGGCTTATTACCTGGTTTCTGTGGCCGATAAAGTTGTTCTCAATCCGAGAGGGATGGTGGAGTTTCAGGGAATCAGCGCTCAACGGAACTTTTTCAAAAAGGCTTTACAGAAGCTTGGTGTGGAGATGCAGGTTATTCGCCACGGAAAATTTAAGGCGGCAGTTGAACCTTTTATCATGGAAGAGATGAGTCCCGAGAATCGATTGCAAACAGAAACCTATATCCGCAGCATCTGGAACCAGATGATTGCAGGCATTTCCGCTTCGAGGGGACTGGGAGTTGATGAGCTAAACAGCCTTGCGGATAGTGTAGTCACGTTCAGGCAGGCGGAGGTATTGAAGGAAAAAGGACTGGTGGATACGTTGATGTACAAAGACGAAGTGATCGAGGATCTGAAGAAAATGACCAGTATCATTGAAAAGAATGATCTGAGGGTGGTTGATATACGTCAATATTCAAAGATGCCCGAAAAGACCGATGGCAAAGGTCTGGCCCGCGATAAGGTGGCCGTGATTTACGCCAGCGGTGATATTGATGCAGTCGGTGAAAGCAATGGCTCGGACAACATCAATTCGGAAGAGTTGTCGAAAGTAATCAGGGAAGCCAGACGTGATTCGATGGTGAAAGCGATTGTATTGCGAATTAATTCGCCTGGCGGCAGCGCTTACGGATCGGAGGTGATCTGGCGTGAAGTGAAGCTCGCTGCGGAAGTGAAACCGGTTATTGCCTCTATGGGCGATGTGGCGGCTTCGGGCGGATATTATATTGCCGCCGCTGCAGATACCATTATGGCCGACCGGACCACGATTACAGGGTCGATCGGAATTTTTGCTGTCATTCCCAACGCGCAGGAACTGCTAAATGATAAACTTGGGATCACCCAGGATGTGGTGAATACCAATGAACATGCCGACATTCTTTCGCTGACGCGGAAGCTGACCAGCTTTGAGCAGGCTATGTTGCAGAAGTACATCGAAGATGGTTATGATACGTTTGTAGGACGTGTAGCCGATGGACGCGGGTTAAGCAAAGAACAAGTCGACGCAATCGGGCAAGGCCGGGTTTGGGCGGCCGAGAATGCCATGGGTAATGGTTTGATTGATCTTTATGGCGGTGTGAACGATGCCGTGAAGCTTGCTGCTGAAAAAGCCGGATTGGATCGGTATCGTACGGTGCAACTGCCTAAAATTAAAGATCCTTTCGAAGAATGGCTGAAAGAATTTTCAGGCAATGCCCGGATGTGGGTGTTAAAGAGTGAACTTGGCAGGAATTACAGGATTTATCAGGAATTAAAAGGATTAACTCAAAACAAAGGGATACTGGCACGGTTGCCGTATACGATTCAAATAGACTAAGAAACCCGATCAGTTGCATAAAAAAGAAGCTGTCTGCAGAAGGCAGCTTCTTTTTTATGCCTTTATTTTGGTAACTTCGTATCTCAAACAGATGACATGCTTAAAATCTTTTTATACCTGTTTTCCATTTTTTACGGTGCCGTTGTTTATATCCGTAATTTTCTGTATGACTATAACCTGTTGAAGTCTACCGAATTTGATATTCCGGTAATTTCGATCGGGAATATCACGGTGGGAGGAACCGGAAAGACCCCCCATACGGAATACCTGGTTAACCTCTTGAAGAAACATGCAGAAGTAGCTACCTTGAGTCGGGGCTATAAAAGAAAGAGTAAAGGATTTGTAATGGTCGAAACCGGATCGAATGTTCTTGATGCAGGGGATGAGCCTTTGCAGATCAAAAGGAAATTTCCGGAGGTAAGAGTTGCAGTCGATGAAAACAGGGTACATGGAATAAAACGGCTGCTTCAGGAAGAAGTCCAGCCCGATGTGATCGTATTGGATGATGCTTTTCAACATCGACGGGTAAACCCCGGCATTAATATTCTTTTGATCGATTATAACCGCCCTGTTGATTCAGATTCGCTATTGCCATTGGGGCGTTTGCGGGAGCGAAAATATCAGCAACGCCGGGCGAACGTGATCATTTACACCAAATGCCCTGATGAGATTACACCGATCAGGCGGCGTATCATTTTAAAAGAGGTCAATATTCGTCCCTATCAATCGCTCTATTTTACTACGATGGAGTATGGTGAACCGGTTGCTGTTTTTCCCGAAGAGGCAGTGCCTGTGCCCAGCCTCAGAGAGAAACAGGTTTCGTCGATTATGCTCTCAGGTATCGCCAGTCCGGGGCAATTCCGGGATTACCTTTCTTCAAAAACCAGTTTGCTGGATGAACTGGTCTATGGGGATCATCATCGTTATTCTGAAAAAGATATGAAGCAGATCGAACAGAAATATGAACACCATAAGGAACAGGCGCCCTTTATTCTGACTACTGAAAAGGATGCTATGCGTCTTTCCGGCGAAACAGGACTATCACCGGTAGTACGGTCCCGCTTATATTATATTCCTGTGAAGATCAAATTTTTGGAGAGTGAGGGAAAAAGTTTTGACAAAAAAATAGTTGGCTATGTTAAAGACAATCGAAGCAACCGCAAATTATATACGGGACAAAATAAAAGATCGTCCTGAAGTGGGGATCATCCTGGGATCGGGTCTTGGCGGATTGGCAAACGAAATCCGGATCTTGTTGAAGATTCCCTATGCCGAAATCCCGGACTTTCCCGTATCGACTGTTGAAGGACATTCCAACTATCTGATATATGGAGAATTGGGTGGTAAGAAAGTGATTGCGCTGCAGGGGCGTTTTCATTATTATGAAGGCTATTCCATGAAACAAGTGACTTTCCCGGTTCGCGTAATGAAAAAGTTAGGAATTGAATACCTCTTTGTGTCGAACGCGTCAGGGAGTCTTAATCCGGATTACGCGATCGGTGACCTGGTTATAATAACCGATCATATCAATCTTTTCCCTGAACACCCGCTGAATGGGAGCAATCTGGACGAAATGGGTCCGCGTTTTCCCGATATGAGCCAGGCATATAGTATGGAACTCAGACAAAAAGCAAAATTAATCGCGATCAGAAACCAGATTAGTCTTAAGGAGGGTGTCTACGTGGGGGTACAGGGCCCGACTTTTGAAACTCCCGCGGAGTACCGGATGTTCCGTTTCATTGGAGGCGATCTGGTCGGCATGTCGACTGTTCCGGAGGTGATCGTGGCTTGCCACATGTCTGTAAAGGTATTCGGGATATCGATTGTTACCGACAGTGGTGTCCCCGGAGAAATTGTGGAAATCTCGCATGAAGAGGTGCAGGAGGTTGCCATGAAGTCGGAGCCTCGAATGACGCTGATCCTGAAGCAATTAATTGAGACGATATAGGAAGGAAATGCTCAAACGGATAAACGATTCGAAGGTTTTCATTTCATGACTCGCAACTTGTTATTCACGGCTATAACTTAAACAGGTGACAAAATGAAAATTCCAACGTTTGAAGATATTATCAGGGCACATGAGCGGATTAAACCGTTTATTCATCATACGCCTGTATTCACTTCGCAGTCAATTAATTTGATCACGGGAGGAGATCTATATTTCAAATGTGAGAACCTGCAAAAGGCAGGAGCTTTTAAATTTCGCGGCGCATGCAACTCGGTTTTCTCGTTGTCCGATCAGGAGGCTGCCAGAGGTGTTTGTACCCACTCATCAGGGAATCATGGTGCGGCTCTTGCGTTGGCCGCACGTATGCGTGGGATTCAGGCTTATATTGTTATGCCCGAAACGGCACCTGAGATCAAAAAGAAAGCGGTGGCCGGTTATGGCGCTCAGATCACTTTCTGCAAACCGACACTTGAAGCCCGCGAAGCAACTCTGGCTGGAATTGCTTCACGGACAGGTGCAACAGAGATCCATCCATACAACAATTTTCAGGTCATTTGCGGGCAGGGAACCGTGGCAAAAGAGCTGATAGAAGAATCAGGACCTTTCGATATCATCTTGTGTCCGGTCGGAGGAGGCGGCCTGCTGAGCGGGACTTCGATCACTACAAAATCGCTGAACCCGGATACGTTAGTGATTGCAACTGAACCGGAGGGTGCAGATGATGCATATCGTTCTTTTCATGCAAAAAAACTGATTCCTTCGGTAAATCCAAAGACAATCGCTGATGGTTTGCTGACCTCCGTGGGAGAGTTGAATTTCCGGATCATCAGGCGGAATACTGACGAGATCGTAACGGTCACGGAACAAGGGATCATCAAAGCCATGCGAATGGTTTGGGAACGCATGAAGACAGTCATTGAACCCTCCTCTGCTGTTCCTTTGGCTGCCATTATTGAGAACAAAGTAGATGTCGGAAATAAGAAAACAGGAATTATTCTCAGCGGAGGGAACGTTGATCTGGAAAAATTGCCGTTTTAAGCGGGAACCGGTTTTCGCATCAGCAGCGCTTTGCTTCCGTCCTTATAGTAGGCCGGTCGTTGTCCGAAAACTTCAAAGCCTGATTGGCGGTAAAGCCCGATTGCGTGGTGATTCACTTCACTGACTTCCAAAGTGAGGAAGCGCTTGCCGTTTAAACGAGCTCTTTTTTCAGCTTCATTGAGTAATTCCCGGGCTAAACCTTTACCTCTGTGATGGGGCGATACTGCCACCGAATATATCCGCAGTCCTGTTGAAGTTGTTCGTTTCAGCAGTACAATAAAACCACCGATCGTTCCTGATTCTTCAATTACCAGAAAATCAGCTTTTGCCCGGGTGATGAGGTAGCGAAGCTGGTTACGCGAAAAACTCTCCTCATTGAAACAAAGCTGCTCCAGCCGGTTGATTGACTCCAGATCGGTCGCAACTGCTTTCCTGATCATCACGTTTTCATTCATTTAAAATCGGTTTTGAAGCTTAGATTTTCGTTATACGGCGGATGGTGACCGAAAATATCAGGACCTTCTTCCTTTCTGCTCCATCCGGTTGGCGAACTCGCGCATAATGAGCCGGTATAATTCGTCGCCCAAAATACCATCTTCGACGCCCTGATCAATCGAAGGATTATCGTTTACTTCAATGACAACTGACCGTCTTTCGTCTATTTCCTTTAAGTCAACGCCATAGAGACCTTTGCCGATCAGCGCGGCTGCCTTAACGGCGTGCCTGATCACATGCCGGGGTACTTTGCTTATAGGAATTGATTCGTATGTTCCTGATCGTGGTTTGTTCGGATCCTGATGGTTATAAATCTGCCAGTGACCTCGGGCCATATAGTATTTACAGGCGTAAAGGGCTTCCCCGTTAATGACGCCGATGCGCCAGTCGAATTCCGTGGGCATAAATTCCTGAGCCAAAAAAACCGATGCTTTTTCAGACAATATTTCAAGAGCCTTTTCGTATTCTTCTTCATTGTCAACTTTGTGCATACCAATCGAAAAAGAACCATCCGGAACCTTTAAGATGATTGGAGTACCAAGCAATTTACTTACCTCATCAAACGAAATCCTGTTGCTTTTAAAGATCAGTTTAGATTTTGGCGTCGGAATATTTTCCCGGTCCAGTAGTTCTTTAAGATACACTTTATTGGTACACCTGATAATCGACAACGGATCATCGATAACCACCATATCGGCTTGCCATGCTTTCTGCGCTAACCGGTATGTGATGTGATTCAATGCAGTCGTTTGCCTGATAAACAGGCCGTCGAATTCCAGCAACCGGGTAGTATCTTCCTCGGTGATCAACTCCGCGTTGATGTTCACTTTTTTTGCCTGACTGATGAATTTGTTCAGTGCAGCTTTGTTACTTGGAGGCAATTGCTCGGCAGGGTCATAAAGAATAGCCAGATCGTAGCGCGATGTGGTTTTGTGCTGCCGTGGCTGACGCCAGATCTTCTTGTTAAAATTATCCAGTGCAATGGCGAATTCATCTTGTTGCTTGTCGGTCAGTTCATTCAAACTGAGCAGGCGAACGGACTCGATCTGGTTTTTTTGCCGGTTGCCAAACGTGACCCGAAGCATGGGACAAGGCAACTGTTCAAAAATAAACCTGGCCACTTTACTCAACTCCGGTTCGGTAGTCGTCCCAAAGAATACATCCACCCCGAAAAGGTCATTTTGATCGGGCTCTCTGCTTTGCGTCCATTTATAGCAAATCTTCTGCAAGGGGTCGTCCATCCGGACAAGCGTGCCGTTCCTGATCCGATTCAGAACATCCACGTCGGGAATAGCCTTGTGCCCCCGGGCTTGCGCCAAAAGTGAACAATAATAACCCTCAGTATGATAATTCAGGTCGTTACAAAGATTGATCACAAGTAACGGCTGTTTACTTAAATATTCGTTCTGCAGATAATCTGCGGCTGTAGTGATAGACTCCGTTTCGTAGTATGGTTTCCACTGCACTAACGAATCCAATAGGATCAGTGTTGATTGCATCTTCTATATTCTGTCAAATCGCAATTTAATATATTAACATTCTTCGTCGCCGTTTGTTTCCGAAATAAAACAACCCGACAGAAACAATGATTCAGTCAGGTTATGTTTTCAGGTTTTTAAGTTGCAATTGTACGTATTTTCTCGACAGATATTACAGCCTGCTATTTATTTTTGGAATTTTATTTTGATTCATGATCTTGTGGTGAAATATTGTGAGAACGCATTCCTTATTTCTTCAAAGCAGAGGACTTAACAAGCGGGCAAAAGATTCTTTCGCTTTAGAAAACCGTGGGCGCTGTTCCCACTCATTCAGGACGATTTTACTGCTTTGCTGCAGGTCATTTAAAAAAAGTTTTTCCAGCTTTTTTGCGATTCCCTCGTCATAGATCATTGCGTTGACTTCAAAGTTTGTTTCAAGGCTCCGGAAGTCCAGATTGGCGGTACCTACCGACGACAGGACGCCATCAACAATTATGAGTTTGCTGTGCATGAATCCGGGTTGGTAGAAATAGATCTTCACTCCTGCCTCTAAAAGTTCAGATATATAAGAATGCGTACCCCATTTGGGAATAATCGCATCCGATTTGCCGGGAAGAAGGATCCTGATATCGATTCCCGCAAGAGCAGCGGCTTTCATTGCGCTTCCTATTTCGGTATTCGGAATCAGGTAGGGCGTTGCAATGTAGACTTTGTCATGGGCGGAGGCTATTGCTGTAAAATAAGCCTGGCTCAGGGTTTCCCAATCCGAGTCGGGTCCGCTGGCTACGATTTGCACAATTTTTCCTTGTCCATGCTCTAATGCATGGAAATACCGGTCTCCCTGCAGGATCTCTTTTGAAACAAAATACCAGTCGGCCATGAAAATGACTTGCAGGCCTGTTGCTGCTCCGCCTTTGAGCATCAGGTGGGTATCGCGCCACGGGCCTAAGATTTTTGTACCGTTTAAATACCTGTCGGCAATATTCAATCCGCCAACAAAGGCCGTTTTACCATCTACGACCACGATCTTCCGATGGTTCCTGTAATTAACTTTCGAGGTAAGCAAGGGAAAACGGACTTTGATGAAACAATCGATCTTTACTCCGGCTTCGCGGAGCGAGCGGATGTATTTTTTTGGTAACTTCCAGCTTCCCACATCATCGTAAATGAATCGTACTTCAACACCGGCGCCGGCTTTTCGGATAAGCAGCTCCCGTAACTGGTTTCCCACCACGTCGTTGTCTACAATATAAAATTCCAGATGAATGTGGTGCCGGGCCTCTTCCATCGCCTGAAACATGGCCGGATAAACCTGTTCTCCGTTCCTGAGTATTTTTATTTCATTATCATCCGAAAGTATGGCATTTGAATTAGCCAGCAACAGATTCATCAAACGTTTCTTTTGATAGATGGCATTGCTGAGTGCCAGGTAATTTTTTGGTAACTGATCAAGTTGGCTTTGTGTTAATTTTCTAAGTTTTTCAAGATCATGCAATCCTTTGCGGGAGAACATTTTCTTTTTCCTGTATTCCTGTCCGAAGAACAGGTAGATGATTATCCCGGCGAACGGCAGCAGGATCAGCACCAGAATCCAGCTAATCGTTTTTATTGGACTACGATTCTCCAGGACAATCAACGTGGCTATAAATATGACTGTTAGCAGATAGACAATATTAATGATACCTTGCAAATGCAATCCAAGTTCAGGGAAAAAACTAAACATAGCTTTAGGTTCAGATTATAAAAATAAGATTCCGGAATTGAATATTAATTAACAATCCTTGTTTTCTTGCGTAAAAGATACAAAACAATTGTGATGAATCGAACTTCCGGGCCGGCAATCTGAACAACGCAGCATTTGATATGCCGGGTTATTCCGGGTGTTTATTTAGTCATGGATTTAAAAATCAGAAGATATGAAGCAGAATATTATCTTATTTTTTTTCCTATTGATAATGGGAGCTTGTGCTGTAAAACAACCCATTTCAATTAAGCAGTTGGATAAGGAAGAATCGGACAGTGTGGAATATGAACTTATTGTTTTCGACAGCGGTTTTGAAAGCTGGTTTTTGACCCGGTCCAAACCGGTGAACTGGCATGAGCAATCCTGGTATGAGGGCTGGAACCGGCAGTATGTCCAGGCCTGGAACAACCATAACCTGGGTTCCCGGCATAAGGAGCTAATTGACGGGTACATCAATTATGAACCCGATATTGATTACGGACCCGAGATTAACCATAAACTCTTTTATTACTTCATGTATGTTGAACATGAACTGGGAATCCCGATCATTTCTGATGGCCCGCGGGCCTGGTAGGTAAAAACTTCGTTGGAAAAATCATGTCAATAGTGCTATGATGGAAACTATACAAACCTTCTTCATGTTTTTTATTCCGGTATAATCTTTTCAAGATACAGATGACCACATAAATAATCACCCCATTGATTCGTCAGTTCCAGGAACCAGGAACCTGTTCCAAAATTGTTTAAATCAATAGTGATGTGTTCAGTTTCAGACGAAGGAACAGTTTGTTCGAACATCGTCTCATCGTTTTGTGAGATCCGGATAGTCACATCCGATCTGAGCGTGTTGCTGCTGATGGTCAGTAATGATCTGTAAAGATCTGACTCAATACGTGAAGAACAATACAAGGATCGTTCACCTTCGCGCCAATCTCCTTCCAGAAACGGGTCGGATTTGGTTAAAGCGTATTGGACAGAAACGGACGACGTTAACAGCATAATGATTAGTGATAATCTCTTTTTCATAACGCTTTTAGTTTCTTCGAAAATCAATACTAAATGTAAGAACATAATCATCAGCATGCATGAAACTGATGTGAACAATATGCGGACATATGTGTGTTGGTAAAGTATTTACATTCAGTATTTTATTATTCTGTTTAGGATGCTGGTGCGGACAAGTAGTGGTCAGTATTGTTGGATGTAGTCGTCTAGTGATTGTCCTTCTCCCAAAGAGATGTTTATCTGTTGATTTATTTTGTCTCGTTGATTGGAGAACCGCAACAGTTTGAGTATAGCAATATTCTTTTCAAGCTTCCTCATCAGGAATTTTTCCCTTAAAGTAAGTGCGTCAATTTGCTCCAAAAGTTTATTGTATGAGTCTCTCCGGTTATATTCCCGTTTTGATACGAATATATAAAAAAAATTAGGTTTATCAAAATGATCATAGAAAAACTGTTTGCCGTTTTTTCGAACGGAATCAAACCTAAAGCTTGAAAAAGCCTTCCTGATATTCGAAACAGAAATAATGGTTATCTTTGAGTTAGTTAATAAAAAGGTTTGGTTTAGGAGTACAACAGAAAAATATATTGTAAAAACCTATTCCGGTCTTTTTGAAGGCTTAAGCGTTATCGGTAAACTTGAATTGATTGAAAGCCTGACCAAATCGTTAAAAGCAGAAAAGAGCAAAAAGGAAAAGGACTTTTATAAGTCATTTGGAGCTTTTGGTTCAGATAAGCCTGCCGAAGAAATCGTTAAGGAAATAAAAGCAAGTAGAAAATTTAGGAAAAAAGACTTAGAGTTGTAGATGCAGTATTTGTTAGACACCAACATTTGCGTTTTCTTTCTTCGTGGAAAACTTGATTTGGATGAAATTATTCGTCGCAAAGGAAGGGAAAATTGCTTTATTTCCGAAATGACGGTTTTGGAATTGCGGTTTGGTGCAGAAAACAGTGAAAATCCCAGGAAATCAAATAAAGCTGTCGATTCATTTACAAAAGGATTAGGTATTGTCCCTATTTATAGTGCGGTTTCATTGTACGCTAAAGAAAAAGTGCGGTTAAGAAAACCAGGAAGACCAATCAATGACGAGTTCGACCTGTTGATCGGAGTGTCTGCCATTGCCAATAAATTGACGTTAGTGACGGATAACGCAAAAGACTTTGAACAATTAGAAGGAATAAAAATAGAAAACTGGTTTAAAGAGATTAAATCCTTCTCCTCGTGCAAACGACAACGCGGTTAAAACAGTATCTTTGATTAGTCTCGGATAAGATCCGCTCTCCATTAAAATAAAATAACTCTTATATTTAGCATCATTTCTCAACGCCCGCCTGCTACTTTGTCTGTCTGAGCGTCGAAACGATAAAAAAATCTTCTGCATGTTCATTCGAATTTATCAGGTTTTATTAACATCCGTTTTAAAGCCGGAATGAAAGCAGTAACTTTACCATTCCCGATTAAATTGCAGGAAGATAAGTTGATGATTGATTAAAACCGATTGAAAATGATACCATTTACGCATTTACATGTACACTCACAATATTCTATTTTAGACGGAGCGGCCAGTATAAAGGGGCTCGTCGGAAAGGCAAAGGCAGATGGCATGACCGCGCTGGCTTTAACCGATCATGGGGCAATGTACGGTATTAAAGAGTTCTGGGATACCTGTAAACGGGAAGGAATTAAACCGATTTTGGGGTGTGAGACGTATGTGGCTACACGATCTGTTCACGATAAAAATGACAAGGTTGACCGTTCGGGCGACCACCTGATCCTGCTTGCCAAAAATAAAACCGGTTACATTAACCTCATCAAGTTGATTTCGGCTGCCAATACCGAAGGCTTTTATTATAAACCACGAATTGATAAGGAGTTGCTGAAGCGGCACCATGAAGGACTGATCGCTTCGTCTGCCTGTCTGGGGGGCGAGGTGGCCCAAATGATCATGAAGTCTGACATGCAGGCAGCCGAGGAAGCTATTGGCTGGTACAGGGATGTCTTTGGTGATGATTATTATCTGGAACTCATGAGGCATAAATCGGACGTGCCGGGACTGAACGAACAGGTTTATAATAATCAGGTTCTTGTCAATCAAGCTCTCCTTGAATTGGCTCGCAAACATACAATTCAGCTTATTGCCACGAATGATGTTCACTTCACAAATGCGGAGGATGCTGATGCCCATGACCTGCTGATCTGCCTGAATACCGGCAAGGACCTGGACGATCCGAACAGGATGCGTTATACCAAACAGGAATGGTTCAAGACCACAGCAGAAATGAATGCCTTGTTTGCTGATATTCCTCAGTCACTGATCAATACACAGGAGGTTGTTGACAAGATTGAGGAGTATGAACTGAATTCAGACCCGATTATGCCTCAGTTCCCTATTCCTGAATATTTTGGCACCGAAGCCGAATATATTGAAAAGTATTCTGAGAAAGCCATTCTGGAGGAGTTCGGGGAAAATGCATTCCATCGGCTGGGAGGATACGATAAAGTGATCCGGATCAAGTTCGAATCAGATTATTTAAAGCACCTGGCGTACAGTGGAGCTATTGAACGTTATGGAGATCCGCTTCCCGAAGATGTGCATGAACGACTTGATTTTGAGCTTGAAGTCATCAAAACCATGGGGTTTCCGGGGTACTTCCTTATTGTTCAGGACTTTATCAATGCGGCCAGAGGTATGGGGGTACTGGTTGGGCCGGGTCGTGGTTCTGCGGCCGGTTCCGTAGTCTCTTATTGCGTGGGAATCACCAATATTGATCCGATCAAATATGATCTGCTTTTTGAACGATTCCTGAATCCTGACCGTGTATCCATGCCTGATGTGGATATTGACTTTGATGATGACGGAAGGCAAATGGTGCTTGATTGGGTGACCGATAAATACGGACAGGATAAGGTTTCACATATTTGTACATTCGGAACAATGGCGACCAAGCTGGCCATTCGTGATGTAGCCCGCGTGTTAAAACTTCCTTTGCCTGAGGCGGATCGGCTGGCCAAGCTTGTACCGGAGGCTCCCAAGATGAGTTTTGTGAAAGCTTATCAGGAAAGTCCGGAATTACTGAAAGAAAGAAAATCGGATAACCCGCTTATTGTCAAAACACTGAAATTTGCAGAAACACTCGAGGGCTCTGTTCGTCAGTCGGGTGTTCATGCCTGTGGAATCCTGATCAGCCGGGATCCGCTTACCGATCATATCCCGATCATGCCCACCAAGGAGGAGGCGTTGTATACGACTCAGTATGACGGACGTTTTGTGGAAGCGATCGGCCTGTTGAAAATGGATTTTCTTGGACTGAAGACGCTTTCTATTATCAGGGAAACGGTTGAAAATGTAAGACTTTCAAAAGGGTTGACCGTTGATATAGATAAGATCCCGATGGATGATGCGAAAACCTTTGAATTGTTCAGCCATGGTGATACCACTGCTGTGTTCCAGTTCGAGTCGCCCGGCATGAAGAAACACCTGCGTAACCTGAAACCGAACCGCTTCGGCGATCTGGTTGCCATGAACGCACTCTATCGCCCTGGCCCTATGGAATATATTCCTGATTATATTGACCGGAAACACGGGCGCAAAAAGGTCGAATATGACCACCCCATGATGGAAAAATATCTTAGTGATACCTATGGAATTACGGTGTTTCAGGAACAGGTCATGCTTTTATCGAGGCATCTGGCCAATTTTACCCGCGGCGATTCAGATACTCTGCGAAAAGCAATGGGTAAGAAAGTGAAAGCCATGATGGACAAGCTGAAACTGAAATTTATTGATGGCTGCAAAGCCAACCCGTTGTTCATGGAAGGTTGCAGGGAGGTTAAGAAAGATCCCGATACCTTGATAGACAAGATATGGCGGGACTGGGAAGCCTTCGCAAGTTATGCCTTTAATAAATCACACTCCGTTTGCTATGCTTATATTGCTTATCAGACAGGATATCTGAAAGCTCATTTCCCAGGTGAATTCATGGCTGCGAATATGAGCCGGAACCTGAATAACATCACGGAGATCACAAAATTGATGGAGGAATCAAAGAACCGGATGAGGATTAACGTGTTGGGACCGGATGTGAATGAAAGCTTCCTGAAATTTACGGTAAACAAAAACGGGGACGTTCGTTTTGGAATGGCCGCGGTAAAAGGCGTAGGAGCCGGTGCAGTGGCCGATATTATAAAAGCCAGGGAAGGTGGTCTCTTTACAGATATATTTGATTTTATAGCGCGAGTCAATTTGCAGTCGGTCAATAAGAAAAATATAGAAGCGCTGGCGATGTCAGGTGCATTCGATAGTTTCGGAAATATAAAGCGGAGTCAGTTCTTTGCAGGAAACGATCAGAATGATGTCAACTTTATTGAGAAACTCATTAAATACGGTCATCAGATCCAGGCACACCGCAATTCAACCCAGCATTCGCTTTTTGGGGAAGTGATGGGCGCACAGGTCATCAAAACCCCTGAATTACCTGACGTGCCTGAATGGGCTAAGATCATTTTGCTCGAAAAAGAAAAATCACTGGTCGGGATTTACCTTTCATCGCATCCCCTTGACGAATACCGGCTGGAACTGGAAAATTTTGCCAGCAGGGAGTATAGTATAAAGGATCTGAATACGAATCCGGATTCATTAAAAGGAAAGGAGATTACTTTTGCAGGTATGGTCACCGAAGCGCGGGAAGCAATGGGGAAGACGGGGAAACCTTATTGCAACATGGTACTGACCGACTACAATGATTCCTATACGATTTATTTTTTTGGAAAAGACTATGTTGATTTTTCCAAGTATTGCAGACCGAATTTATTTCTGCTCGTCAAAGGACAGGTACAGGAAAGCTTCCGTCCAGGACAACTTGAGTTTAAGGTGCGTCATATCGAAATGCTTGACGAGGTCAGAAAGAACTATATTAAAAGCGTGACCGTGCAAATGGCTGTTCACACTGTTACTCCCGAGCTGATTCATGAGATCGAAACTATCAGTAAAAAAAATAAAGGGTCTGCAATGCTGAAATTTGATTTATGGGATCCCGAAACAAAAGCAGTAGTCAATCTGTTTTCAAGAAATACGAGAATTGAAATGAATAAGGATATTGAACGTTTTTTCAGAGAACGTGAGAACCTGTCATTTAAAATTAACTAGATTTGCAAGATAATTGCGATTCAATTTAAAAAAAATCATTATGGCAATAGAAGTAAATGATACAAATTTTGAGGAACTTGTTCTTCAGTCAGATAAGCCGGTGTTGGTCGATTTCTGGGCGGAATGGTGCGGCCCGTGCCGTATTGTAGGACCCATTGTCGAAGAACTTTCGCGCGATTATGAAGGGAAATTGGTGGTAACCAAACTGGATGTAGACAGCAATCCTGAAACTGCAATGAAATTCGGCATCAGGAATATTCCCACGATTCTTTTCTTCAAAGGCGGTCAATTGGTAGACAAGCATGTAGGTGCTGCGCCAAAAGCTACCTTATCGGCCAAGGTGAATTCCATTCTGTAACCCATCGTTTTACAGCTATAGAGGCATGATTTCGATCATGCCTTTTTGATTTTATGGCTTTCCGGTTCCGGTTTTATTCTTTGATCAGTTTACAGCTTACCGGGTAGTGGTCAGAATAATCGACCTTATCAACGGTAAAGTTATAACCGGTGAACTGCTGACTGTATAAAATATAATCGATACGGAATGAAGGCAGTGTTCCAAGGTAAGAATTTCCAATTCCTGCCCCTGATTCGACAAAACCGTCTTTCAGATCACCCCTTACCGTACGATAGGTATAGGAAGTAGGAGAGTCATTAAAATCGCCGCATACAATAACCGGATAGAGTGAATTCTTTATGCTTTCACTTAATTTTCGCGCATGACTTGTCCGTTTAATAAAAGCCTGTTTCATTTTATGGCCAACCGCACGTATACCTCTGAGGTTCTTTCTCTTGTCGTCCATGGATAAGGTTTCAATTGAATTAATCTCATCTTTGGTGAACTGGTAGCTTTGCAAGTGACAACTGTACACCCGGATCGTATCCTGCTTAATTTTTATGTCGGCAAAAACAATCATATTTTCTGTGTTTTCAAACATGATCTCACCTTTGTGAATGATGGGGTGCCGGGAGAAAATGGCTGGTCCTGTATGTTGCTCCGGATTAGTGGAATTCATGTTTGGGTTGAGTTCAGAAAGTGCGGTGACGAAAGGATTGAATTCTTTTACCATGGGGGAACTCAGTTCCTGCATACAAATAATGTCAGCATTTTTGCTTCGCAGGTAATTCTGAATTCTGTCTGTATTTTCCCTCCAGTCAATGCCTTTCGTAATCCCGTTGAAATGTTTTACGTTGTAACTGCATATCACGATCCCCTCTCTGCTGGTCTCCTTCTTCCCAACCTGAAAATAGTTATGCAGGTGATTGTACCCGATCAGGATGACAATCAACGATGCAATCGCAAGTTTCCACCTGTTGAACAACCAGTAAATAACAAAAAGGCTGTTGATGACCAGGAGGAAAGGGTAAGCTAATCCGAAAAAGCCCAGGAACCAAAACCGGGCCGGGCTGATGTAGACTGAAGCATAGGTGATCAGCAAGGCCACGATGGCGATGGCATTAAGCATGATCAAGGTATAGCGAAATAATGTTTTCAAATCAATATGAATTTTAA
Organism: Prolixibacteraceae bacterium; assembly: GCA_039679975.1. Classification (GTDB taxonomy): domain Bacteria; phylum Bacteroidota; class Bacteroidia; order Bacteroidales; family Prolixibacteraceae; genus JBCFBK01. The sequence goes on along the minus strand of JBDKTZ010000135.1, from coordinate 2,693 downwards.
ATATTCAAAACGATTTCAATGGCTTATAATTATAACCTGATATTTTTTTGCTGATTTTTCAAAAGGATTTTTTATCGAAAATAATGAAAATACTTCATTTTGCTATACGAAAACATCTTTTTGCTATCCGAAATGCATACTTTGCTCATCGGAAACAGCAGGTCATTCCTTGCCGGCACTTCATTTTTATCGAGTGTATTGTCCTGAAATCATCCGGTTTTTCCCGTTGATGTCCCTTCGGAGTTCGATATGGTTATAGCCATTTTTTTCAAGGAGTTCAACGCATTCTTTCCCAAATGATTCATTAATTTCCCAAAATTGCCGGCCTCCCGTTTTTAAGTGGCCTTCTCCGAACCGGATTAAGGCACTGTAGAATTGGAGGGGGTTATGATCCGGGACAAAAAGCGCGGTGTGCGGTTCAAACCGGGTCACATTTTGCTGCATTGTCCTTTTTTCCTGCTCCGTGACATAAGGAGGATTACTGGTAATAATGTCAAAAGGTTCCAAAGATCCTTTTGGAAAAGATGTTAACAAATCCATTTGTATAAAATTTATTTTTACCTGATTAAGTTTTGCATTTTCCCGGGCCACCCGCAACGCTTTCCCTGAAATATCACATCCGCTCACGATCGCTGCAGGGAGATGTTTTTTGAGGCTTATAGCAATACATCCGCTGCCGGTACATGCATCCATGATCACCGGCTCAGCAATTACATTTGCATTCAATACCCAATGAACCAGTTCTTCCGTTTCCGGTCTGGGTATCAGCACTTCCGGTGTGACCCGGAAAGGAAGACCAAAAAATTCAGTTTCCCTGAAAATATACTGGATGGGTTCATATTTTTTCAGGCGTTCAACAACAGCATGCAGGTAAGTCCGGTCGTCGGAGGTTAGCTCTTCTCCTTTCCGAAGGATAAGATCGGTTGTATTGTATCTTTTCCACATGGAAAACAAAAACCGGATCAGTCCTTCAATTTCGGAAGGAGGGTAGTGATCTTTTAACTCTTGGCGTATATATGCGATGCCTGCCTGCATTAAATTTGTATTTTTAGCAAAGTTAAATTTTTGGGGTGAAAATAAACGAAAAATACATGTTTCGCTGTCTTGAACTGGCCCGGCTTGGAATGGGAGAGGTAGCTCCTAATCCGATGGTCGGTGCCGTGATTGTTCATGAGGAAAAGATAATCGGGGAAGGTTTTCATCGGCAATTCGGCGGGCCGCATGCTGAAGTGATCGCAATCGGGTCGGTTACCAGGAAGGAATTGCTGAACAAATCGACCATGTATGTGAGCCTGGAACCCTGTGCTCATTTTGGGAAGACTCCGCCCTGTTCCGATTTGATCATATCGAGTCACATTCCGCGTGTGGTTGTGGGGTCGGTCGATCCGTTTGCAAAAGTAGCGGGTAAGGGAATTGAAAGAATGCGAAATGCAGGTATCGAGGTTGAAGTAGGCGTGCTTGAGGAACAATGCCTTGAACTTACCCGTCGCTTTTTTACTTTTCATCAGCAAAAGAGGCCTTATGTCATTTTAAAATGGGCGCAAACGCTTGACGGTTATCTGGATGTAGATCGTTCTTATCCCGAATTGTTTGGAAAGCCCACCTGGATCAGCAATGAACTTTCGCGGCGGATTGTTCACCGTCAACGTACTGAGGAAGCTGCTATCCTGATCGGAACAAATACAGCAATAAAAGATAACCCTTCGCTGACAGTCCGCGAATGGTCAGGGAAACAACCGGTAAGACTGGTGCTTGACCGTCAAAACCGTCTTCCTGATCATTTGCATGTGAAAGACGGACGGGTGCCTACGGTGGTATTTACCGAGCAGGCAGTGTCTTCCCGAACCAACCTTGAGTATGTGAAAGTGGACTTTCATGGCGATTTGATCGCCCAAATACTGAGGTTTTTGTATGAGCGCGAGCTACAGTCGGTTGTCGTGGAAGGGGGGCAACGTTTACTGCAATCGTTTATTGATCAGGAGGCCTGGGATGAAGCTTATGTGTATATCGGGCATTTCTGGTTTGGAAAAGGTGTGCGCGCGCCGCAATTTAATTACCAGCCCAGGGAAAGTGAGATGCTTAATGATACGCAGTTGCAATGTTTCTATAAGAACATCTGAAACAGATGGAAGACACATGAGTGAACAAGGAGCGAGTTTTAAGTTACGACTCGTGAGATAGGAAATCAATACCCTTTTCGACCTGGTCGATCACAGTATGGATCAGCTCCGGCTCAAAACCGCGGCTCTGTGCAAAGCGTAAAAGCTTACCGCGCCGTTCATAAGGATTGACCGATTGAATAGTTTTATTTTTATCGGATATCAAATTGCTGAGAATTTCTATGTAGGATTCGTTATCAATCTCTTCAATAGCCAGTTTGATGATATTGCCGGATATATTTTCCGCCTTTAACTGATATTGGATTTTTATCTTTCCCCATTTGTTAAAACGAAACTTATCTCTCACATAGCTTTTTGCAAAACGTATATCGTCGATGAATTGATCGGCGGTCAGTTTCTTCAGGACTTGTTCCGCCTCATCAGGAGCAAGTCCCCAATCCTGCAGCTTTTTGCAGATACTGCCGGAACTTTTTTCAGACCGGCTGCATAAATAAGCGGCCCTGTCATAGCATTCTTTCTGTAGATTATTGAATTTCATTTGTTTTTATTAAGTATGCGATTTAATTTTTATAC
>JBDKTZ010000390.1:0-7800 GCA_039679975.1 Prolixibacteraceae bacterium | reverse complement strand
ATCGGAGTGGATCCCGTCTTCGGCCGCACTCAGGTTAAATGATGTCCCGGTCAGGGAAATGGCCCCGCCTGCCTTGATGGCTTTGGCCGACAGAGTGGCCGACACGGTTCGCGAACTGCCTCCCCCGGAGGTAACCGTGTATTGCCCTTCTTTGGTGACCAGGGCTGTTTGAGCGCTGATACCGTCGGCGCCGGCAGTGATATTGAACGAGCCGGCTTCGATATACACGTAACCCAGTGACGTGTCGGTTTCGTTGTCCGATTTCAGACCGTCTCCACCGCAATTCACCGTTACATTGGCATCATGGATGAGCAGGTAGTCTTTTCCCCTGATCCCGTCATCAACCGCGGTCACCTCGATGGTTCCGCTCTTGATCACCATACCGTCTTTAGCACCAATTCCGTCGGCGTAGTTCCCGTCTGCAATCAGTTTGCCTGTCCCATAGACGGAAAGATAAGCCTGACTGTAGATGGCAGCATTTTGTCCTTCATCCGTATCCGAATAACTGGTTCCGTCGGTGAAGGTATTGGTGGTCCCTTCATTCAGCACCAAAACCACTTTTTCGGCCGAGTCGACAAAAAGGGGAGAAGTACTGGAGTTGCTTACGGTGACGCCGTTTAAAATAAGGCGGACGGTGCCTTCTTCTTTTGCTTTAACAACAATTTGCCCGTTCGTCAAGGTTCCTGTAAGTTTATAATTGCCCGGCGAGCTAATAGTCACCGTGGCTCCGCTGACCGATGCACCGTCTCCTGAAACAGTGGCCGACGAACCGTTCAGGGTGATCACCGTGGCTTCGGATTCAGTAAACTGATAATCGGAAGCATCTTCTGCACCTTCTGCCAGATTGATCCCTTCTTCCGTATCATCGGTATCTTCATCTTCATTTATATCGCAGGAGAAAAACGCGGGAGAAAGAAACAAGGCAATAAAGAAAATAACACGCTTGCTCATATTACAAAAATGTTAAAGAATGATTAAAAAAGAACTACATTTTCTAATCATACAAGCGTGAGACTTTTTACCCTACTTTTTGCAGGAACTTTTTCGTGCCCATTTCTGACTTGTACCTGACCCTGTTCGGTAAGTGGTACGCAGGGATGGCTAAGCCTTCTTTAATGAAGCATCCTGACCAGGTCTTCCGGATATTCGGCCAAGGCCTTTGCGCCGTTCGAAAGCAACTCTTCTTTTGAGCGGAAGCCCCACAGCACGCCTACCGCAAACATACCGGCATTGGTTGCTGTCTGCATATCGGTGCCGGAGTCGCCAACATAAAGTATTTTTTCGGAGGGAATGCCCATTTCGCGGGCAATCCGTAATGCTTCGGCCGGGTTGGGTTTTTTTAGCGCTTCGGTGGTCAGTCCGGCGACGTATTCGAAATTCCTTTCCGGCAGCAGTGCCTGCACAATCTTTTTCGTGAGTGCATCATTCTTGTTAGAGAGGATGGCGAGCCTGATTCCGCGCGAAGTAAGTTGATCCAACAGTTCGGTGATCCCGGCGTAGGGCTTTGTTTTAATCAGGCAGTTGGCGTTGTAAAGTTTAACCATTGATGCAAGGCACTGCCCCACCAGTTCTTCGTTGGCCGCCGACGCTTCGGGAAGTACTGTGCGCACCAGGTTTCGCAGTCCGTTGCCAATAAAAAGTTTATAATCTTCATTCGGATGTGGCGGGAAATGGCGCTGCTGCAACACCGTATTCATCGAATCGGCGATATCGTCGAGCGAGTTGACCAGCGTTCCGTCCAGATCAAACAGGACTCCTTCAAATTGCATGTTTTGCTTTTTTGAGTTTAAAGCGGTAAAGATAGCGTTTTCGGTGAACGCGCTGCATTAAGCTTATGCCTGACAAAGAATGTATAAACCGGTAGGAAGGCGATAATAATTGAAGAGGCTCGCTCCGGATTCGTCAGATGAATCAGGCTTCGGCATGAAGGCCCACCCGGTTACCCCCGGTGCCGGCAACAGGGCCCCCATGCTTTCGTGCGAAAGCGGCATCAGGGATTGAAGGTATGCCAACAGATTATCCATGAATTGAATAACACGCGTGATTGGAGATTGTTTGAAAACAGAGACCTGATATGCTGATCTCAGCCGGTAAAATTCACGGAAACTTCAAATCAACTTTATCGAGCTTAATTCATGCCCGATTTTATGCAGAGTCTTTTCGATTTTGCCGATTTGCTTTTCTGAAACATAAGTATTGCCGGTTTTATATTGCCGCATAAGCGATGAGCTGATCCCGGCTTTTTTAGCAAATTGTGACACGTTCACAAAATTCAGATAATCGAATAAAGACGACAGATCATATTTATACTGGACTTCCATATCCTTAAGTTCATCAGGCATGGTTTCATCGGTATAGCTCGCCAGCATCTCCTTTAAAGAGTTCTCAAAATCCATTTTCGCTTCTTCCACACTTTGACCTTCCCCAATGATGGTGTGCTCCAGATCGGGAGTATAAATACCGAAGGTCCCGTCTTTTCCTTTTTCTATCAATGCAATTGTTTTCATCACGCTATCTTAAAACCCTATTTGTTTCCTTAATTTCTTTTCCAACCCCTTTTTTACTTCTTCCGAATCATGCCTCCCTATTTGAATTTTATAATTCTTGTCCGGATGAACAAAAATATCGTGTTTACTGCCATGCCGTTCAAGGTACCATCCCTGACTAATTGCTTTTCGCCTTAGCTCGGACCATTTTATTTTATGTTCGGATTAGCCTGATTCAAATATATTGCAAATATGCAATAGATCCAAATCTCCGTAGAATAAATCTTTGAGAGTACTTAAAACTTTCAGAGATGCTTTAACCGTGTCAGAATCTCGTCTTTCCGGCGGCGGGACACGGGAATCGATGTGCCGTCTGTCAACTGCAGATATCCACCGTCGTTTTTGTGAAACGAGCGGATAAACATCGTGTTGATCAGATGGGCCTTGTGGGTCCGGATAAAACCGTATCCTTCGAGGATTTCCTCAAAGTCGTTCAGCGTTTTGGTGACCAGCAGAGGAGGCCCTTCGGTGAAGTAAAAGTTAGTATAATTACCGTCGCTTTGGCAGCGGACGATCTGTCCCACGGGCCGGAATTCAATTTTGTTGCCGCTGGCCAGCGGCAGCTTTTTCCCGGACAATTCGGAGCGGGTATTGTGCAGGAACTGATTCAGCAGGCGCCGCTCTCTTTTTTTGTGCTGACCGACACGGTCAACAGCCGCACGAAGCTCGATAATATTGATCGGCTTCAGGACATAATCGAGCGCCGAAAAACGGATTGCCTGGATGGCATATTGATCGTAGGCAGTGACGAAAATCACATCAAAACCGGGGTCACTGAAAAACTCCAGGATTTTAAATCCTTTCCCTTCGGGCATTTCAATATCGAGGAAAACCAGATCGGGTGTATACTGCTGAATGGCTTCGATACCCGATAAAACGGAATCGGCTTCCGCAACAACCTCAACTTCCGGGCAATACTTTTCGAGCGAACGGTGAAGGTTTTCCCGCCCGTTTTGCTCGTCATCAACGATAATGGCCCTGATCTTATTCATAAACTTTAATCTTCTTCAGTAAAGCTGATTGAAACACGGGTGCCGCATGGGTCCCCGTTTCCGTCTGACAAATCTGTGATCTGCAGATCGTACCGGATCCCGGTCTTTTCTGTGAGCAGGGCAAGCCGGTTTTGGCTTAATAAGATGCCTTGTCCGTTCCCTTCCGATTTGGCAGCGGCCTGCCGCCCAACTCCATTGTCTTCGACGATCAGCTCGACGCGGTTTCGGTCTCTAAAAATACGAATTTCAAGCTTGCGATCGGCTCTTTTCGCGCTCAACCCGTGCAGGATGGCATTTTCAACGAAAGGCTGCAGAAGCATGGGCGGTACAAAGATGTTATCGGCATCGATCTCATCTGCTTTCTCGAGTTTAAAATCAAAATTGAAGCGCAGTTGTTCCAGACCGATATATTCTTTTACCGAGTCCAGTTCCTTGCTGAGCGGGATCTCACTCTTTTTGCTGTTATTGAGTACCTGTCTCACCAGAGAAGCAAACCGGGAAAGATACAGATGCGCTTCGTCGTTCTGATTTTTGTACAGCAGGTTCTGAATGGAGTTGAGGCAATTGTACATGAAGTGCGGATTCATTTGCGTGCGGATCACACTTAACTCGAGTTCTCTCATTTTTTGGGTAAGTTCCGCTTTCCGAAGCCTGCGTTTTGTGATTTGGCGATAAAGCAGGAAGGTCAGGCCAATGCTGAAGATGATGCTCAACAGAATAATTACGATGGTTTTTAAGGCCGACTCATAGTTTCGGTCGCCCGAAGAGGGATTCTTGACTCATAAGAGCGTTTTTTAAATCGGTATAACCAGGCGCCTGATCGAACAGAATCGTTCCTTTTCTTCCCAGCACGAAAGCATCATTTGTTGTCAGGTTAATGGGTTGACCATAGGCCCACCGGAGTTCTTCAGAACTCATTAAAATATACCGCACTCCTGCTGTGGTATCGAGCGACGGTTTTATCTTTTCAAATTCATCCCGGTCTCCAAGGAGGATCTGAACGGGGACGATATCCTGTAGGAGATCGGCATATTGACTTTTATAGTTGTCCCATAATTGCAGGACCGGCCTGTCGCTCCCCTGGCGAACGGTCCGGAGATTCCCGACCATGACGATCATCAGCTTGTCTTTGATTCCGGCGAGGTCGATTCTTTCGCCATTGATGCCGGTGAACGATTGGACGGGGAACGGCCTGCCCGGGGCAAGAAGCTCATTTTGACGGTAGATCTGTTCGGTCTGTTTAAACCGTTCGGAGTTGGAATAGGACAACCGGTGACGTTCGTAAAGAAGTTTGGCCTTGTCCCATTTCCCATAGCTGAAAGCCATCTCCACTTCAAATGCCAGAAATTCACTCAAAACAGGCTCGGGAAGCAAAACCTGAGCAAAACTGTAGTATTTTTCATTGTCAAGAACAGTGCCCCGGTAATTGGATGAGAAACTCTTCGCTTTTTGGATGAAAGAATAGACATATCTGTGCAGAAAATACATGTAGAGGATGTTTTTTTCGGCAAGGGTATTCACTACAGGGATTTGGTATTTTTGTGCAGTGTCGGCCATGTTTTCACCGGTCAGATGAAAAGCATACGTCAGGGTGTTGCGCATATCGAGAATGAAATCAGGATGGAGAGTTTGTTTTTCATTGTCCAGGCTTTGAAGAATGCTGTCTTTGAGCGGAGTCAGCGACTGTTTGGATGCCCCTGACAGCAAGCGGCGCAGATTTGTTCTCCCTAATTTCTGCAGGACCCTGTTTTCGTCTGCCCCGGTCCCGTGAAAAGTGTAAAAAATGCTGTCACCGTGCTTTCTGATCTTCACTTTCAGGTCATCGCCGGGACTTAAGTACAAATCCTCTTCGACCATGTGCTCCGGCATCAAAGGGGCAGGGCGAAGATAGATCCTCTGGGGACCGGTGAAATGCTGTTTAAAATTGAACGACCCGTCTTCATCTCTTTCAAGCCTGAATGTTTTCAGCGAATTTTCCCGTTGATCCCAATAAGTCAGATAGAGATACAGGGAATAACCGGCCGAATCGGGAGCAACAATACGAAGCGTCGTATTCGGGTTTTGTATCTGAACGTTTTCATAGGTTGACAGGCCGGTTCTTTGCATGACTTCGAAGGGTTTTGAAGAGGCAGCGATCAGCCTTTGATGACGACTGATGAACTTATTGTAAGGCTTCGCTATGTAACGATCAGACCGGCTGTACTGCGATGGATAGCTCAGGAGCCTGAGATCGGTAAATTGCCAGACGAAACTTAGCTTGTCCTGAACGATCAGGCCCGTGGCATTATCAATAATAACCTTCCGGTGGAACTGATCGTAGGAACTCGGAACTTCGGGAATAGCTTTGTCTGGTTTTGTAACCAGAACTTCAGTAACCGACTCATCCCTGTGAATGATTTTGTACCTGGAGCGGACATCCATCTGATGATCCCAAAAGGACCTGGTTTTCTCTGGGTCAAAAAACAAGGCGCTGATTTCCTGTTTGAGCGACTTTTGATCCTGTTCTCCTATGCCAATCGGAAACCCTTCGGGCGTTTTGTTTTTACCGAAGTCAACCGGTTGAAAAGAACTGACCTTGCCGTTTTCGGAAAGTTTGAACTGAACGGGTACCCTGAACATGTTTAAATATACCAACGGGCTGCGGTAGGTGGTCAGGGTGCCGGTTTCATATACTTCATCTTCTTTCCACTCCTGACCTTTTTGTGTTTGAACCACATGTAAAAAGTAGGTGATCACCAGGCTGATGTCATAGCTTTTTTCCCGTTCATTGAATGCGGTAACTTCAATCTCGAATTTCTTTTTATCATACCGGTTTCCCGGAACGGCACGGGTACTATCTTCGTGGTAAACCGTTTCGATGATATATTTCTTTCCGGCCTGGAGATTGATCTTCGGAAGATCCCGGGCCTGAAGGAAAACGGACGCCAACAGGAACAACAGCAGGGTGAGTGGTTTTTTCATAACGGGTAATTTAGTGATTTGACTCACTAAAGTTGGTCATTACAAGTATACTGAATATTGCTGAACAACTGAACGGCAACTCCCGCCTATTTAACGGAGTACTTCTTTGAGTATAACAGAAAAAGGACAGCACCCGGCTGTCCTTTTTCCCGGTGACACCGATCTGCATTTAGCCTTAAACCGCAGGTGTTCCCCGGTAAGAGCAGGTACGCTCACAACTTGAATCCAACCATCAGGTAGAAATTCCGGCCGGGGCGGTTATAGTTGCCCCAGTCCAGGTGGTCGGAGTAGGCCTTGTCGAGCAGGTTTTCCACGCCGGCATTCAGTCTGATGACCAGGTTTCCTGCATGAATGCTGTATCCTGTCCGCACATGCAGCAGAATGAATCCCGGTGTCTTCGTTTCGCCATAACCGGTGTTGATCCGGTTTTGCGGCGCCGAATATTCATTTTCCAGCTGAACCTGGTAATTCCCTTTCTGAAAATGAGCGGAGAACAGGTTCTTCAGTGGCGGGATTAACGGCAGCGGTTCATTCGCATCGGTTTCACCCCAATTATACTTCAGCAGATTGAAGAACCCGAGCGCGGGCAAAGGCTTCCAGGACAGCTGGAACTGGGTTGAAAATGTCCGCGCGCCATCGATATTTTCATACCGTTTTGTCCCGGCTGCATACAGGTTCAGCGCCTCATACTCCGGAACGCTGACGCCCAGAATATAATCGCTGATGTGATTGTACCGGAGGTCAATTGAAAACTTAACCGCCGGCCGGGTGTAGCTGAAGTCAGCGAAACCGCTGAGCGATTTTTCCGTTTTGATTTCGGGATTGCCGATGTAATCATAGCCGTCGTATGCATTGAAAAGGTAGAATCCAAACTGCTCCGAAAGTGTGGGCAGGCGTTCTCCCTGGCCAAGTCCGGCTTTGATCTTCCAGTCGCTTCCAGGCGAGTAGACCATAGTAACGTTGGACGAGTGGACAAACTCATGAAATGGCCTTCCGACCTCGTAGCCGAGCGAACTGAACTGGCGTTTTCCCTGTTCCGATAAAACCCGGGATGAACTGAAGTCGGCACGGAGGTCGACAGCCAGCACCGTTTTCGGGCTGAGCACGTAATCGTTCCGAAGAAAAACACCGGAGACCTGCCGCCGGTGTTCGGGCCAGGTTTCGGTAAACATCGGAGGCTCGCCCGGACTGGAAAGGTTATTCATAAACATGGTCATCTCCGCCTTTTGCCAGGTGCGGTAGCTTTCCAGCTTAAATGACAGCAGGCTGCGTTCCGACCAGCGGAGGTTTCCCTGCGCAAA
>JBDKTZ010000359.1:0-3491 GCA_039679975.1 Prolixibacteraceae bacterium | reverse complement strand
TGTGTGCAAAAGAGGACTTCTCGGGTTACCATTACTTTTCCCGTACGCTCCGGGAACACGCGCAAAATGCCAGGCGATACCAACAGGCATTGAATGACCATAAAATCTGGGAATAAAACAGAGAAATCATCAAACGGCAAAACTGTTAAACTGTAAAATTGTTAATTAAGGAAAGAGATTTGTGACTTGCGAGATTTTGCAGACGTACCTGCCGAAATCAATTTCGCAAGTTCGAAATTCAGTAAAAAAACTATACTTTTAAGCGTTTTTACAATAGTATTGAAAAAGATGAAGACTCTATTTCTAATGGCTTTATTGTTTTTCTCGCTTCAGGTGTTTTCACAGGAATCTAAGAAAAAAGAGTTTCAACTGGAAGGATATATTTTTACCGAAGATTCAGTTCCTGCAGAAAATGCACATTTAATCAATTACCGTACATCAAAAATTATTACTAGTGATAGTAAAGGCTATTTCAGAACGAGCCTGCAGCAGGGAGATTCTTTAATGGTAAATCATGTTTCTTTGACCCCGATGATCATTTACACCGGTACTCAAATGAAAAACGAAGCAATTAAAATCTATATCCCTTACAGAACCTATGTTTTGAAAGCTATTTCAAGCGGCAAATATGAGAAGGAAAGAGAAAATGTGGAAGAAAGTATGAAACAGGTAAAAAAAGATATTGAAAGTCAGATTATTGTCAAACCTTACCTTCGCACGAACGAAAACCCGTATGATAATGATAAACTAAATCCGGGAATTACCATACCCATTCTCCGCATCGGATCTAAAGAAAAGAAAAAGAATCTTCCTTCAGAATGATGACAAAAGCTATAGCATGTAATTAATGAGCCTTGCCGTTACCCAACCACAAGCACTTCCGGTTCAAGTTCAACTGAAAAACGATCCGCAACCGATTTCCTGATTTTATTAGACAGTGCTAATAATTGTCCTCCTGTAGCTTTCCCGTAATTCACCAGTACCAAAGCCTGCTTGTCATGTACACCGGCATCGCCTTCTCTGTAGCCTTTCCATCCGCATTGCTCGATAAGCCATCCCGCAGCCAGCTTCGAGCACCCGTCCCCCGCCGGATAAACAGGAATATCAGGAAAGCTTGATTGCATTTTCGAAGCCTTGTCGTTCATCACAACAGGATTCTTAAAAAAACTTCCGGCATTACCCAGATTCTCCGGATCAGGTAATTTACGCCTGCGGATACTGATGACCGCCTCTCTCAGATGACGTAAATTCTCACTGCCCAACTTTTCCACTTCCGATTTCAGTTCTCCGTAATTCAATTTGAATTCAGGGAACTTGTCCAGCCTGAAAATCACCGATGTGACAATAAATCTGTTTCTTAACTCATTTTTAAAGATACTGTCGCGGTAACCAAACTTACATTCCATCGCAGAGATCTCCCGGAACTGAAAAGTCTTCAGATCAAATCCTTTGACAGCAACAACGAAATCCTTGACTTCAACACCATAAGCCCCGATATTCTGTACAGGAGCAGTACCCGCATTACCTGGTATAAGAGAAAGATTCTCAACGCCTCCGTAATGGCAATTCACACAATACGAAACAAAATTATCCCAGTTCTCGCCTGCCCCTGTTTCTATCCAGATATGATTACGGTCTTCCTGAAGCCGCTTGATGCCGGGGATACCAGATTGAATAACCAAACCGTTAAAGTCGCCGTTAAAAAGCAAATTGCTTCCCCCTCCTAAAAAAAGGAGCGGCAGTTGTTGCCAGGCTTCAAAAAAGCTAAGGAACTTCGGTAAGTCCTCTTCTTCCGTAAACTCAAAATAATAGCGTGTCTTTACATTAAGTCCGAATGTATTGTATTTTTTAAGCGAAAAATCCTTCTCAAACCGGAACATATATCGTTTTTCTGCAAAGATATGCAGAAGAAGAAGTATTTCTGCATTTTTTAAGAGAATCAAAACTCCTTGTCATAAATACGCGGGATCGGGTTCGTTCTATGTTTAATACATATGTTCAATTTTAAAAATTAAGTAACTGTGAGATCACGAATAATTTTGCCGCTTTTTGAAAAAAAACCGGAATGATTGCAATAATCTTTTCCCGGAAGCCGTTTTTTTATAAATTTATATTCAGGTATTTACGATACATAAAAAAAATTTGACTGTAAGTGCCTACTGAACCTGTCTTATGTATAAATTGCGCAACCTTTAAAACTAGATTCAGACCCGATAGTTATTAACAAGTTTAAACCCATTTAAAATGAAAAAAATTCTTTTGGTATTAGGTATTGCAGCAATGATGGCTGCCTGTGGTGGCAATCAGCAGAAAAGTGAACCCGCGCAGGAAGAAGGGACTGAAATGCAAATGGAAGGTACGGAAGATCAACAACAGGATGTGACGACTCCTGCGGATACAACATCTGTTGAAACACCTGCTGAAGATCCGGCAACTGCAACTCCTCCTCCTGCGCAATAATCAGTTGGCAGAAAAATATCGGATGTTTTAAGGGCCCCGTACGGGTTTCCCTTAAAACATTTATTTAACTATCAAGCAATTCGGAAAAGTCAACGTCTTCTGCGCTTGATTTTGCCGGATCAGAAAGTTTTTGATCCGCACAAATAAGGGTACGGGATGCATATTTATTCAGGAGAATGTAATCGTGAGTGGCCATTAGTATCGTTTTACCCTGTTCATTGATTTGCTTAAAGATTTCCATTAATTCCTCTGAAGTTTCAGGGTCGAGGTTTCCCGTTGGTTCGTCGGCAAGAATAATTTCCGGATTATTCAACAGGGCCCGGGCAATTACTACCCGTTGTTGTTCTCCACCCGACAATTCATGAGGCATGCTCTTTAGTTTATGGGCCATTCCCACTTTACCAATCACTTCATGAATCCGGTCCTCAATTTCTGTTTGAGTTCTCCATCCGGTCGCCTTGAGCACAAAGAAAAGATTTTCATAAACTGTCCGGTCGGTCAACAACCTGAAATCCTGAAAAACGACTCCGAGTTTTCTTCGCAGGAACGGCACTTCCGAAGGTTTTATTTTCCGCAGGTCATAACCTGCGATCGATGCTTCTCCTGTAAATATATTCAGTTCAGCATTCAGCACCTTGATCAGGCTTGATTTTCCGCTGCCAACCTTGCCAATCAGATAGACCCATTCAGCAGGTTCTACCTGCAAATTCACATTTCCCAGGATTAGCTTATCCTGCTGAAAAATATCGACCGATTTTAAGCAAATAATTGAAGGTTGCTGCATGGCTCACCAGTTTATGATCTGGTGCAAAACTAGTTTTTTTTACTCAATCAGGTGGCAAAACCAGGTAATAAACAGTCTATTGTTGAGAAAACCACCAACCATGATGAACAAATCTCGCTACTTTATCACTATTTTTATCCCAAATATAATTCAAAGCTTATGAAAACAAGATTATTCCTGTTTGTTGTAGTTGCATGTAGCTTTGCTATTACAGCCTATTCTCAGCATAGCTTATACGATCGATCAC
>JBDKTZ010000254.1:0-11570 GCA_039679975.1 Prolixibacteraceae bacterium | reverse complement strand
GATTTAAAAGTTATACAATTTTCTATTTATTTGAGATAATGATTTTAGGTTTAGCTTCTTTTTCGTAATTATGTGTCAATTTACAATTGATATGGCAAACTGCCCCTATAAGCCTGAAGATCTCTTCATAACTTTCATTTCTTATTGTCCCTGAAAAGATAGAATTGTAAACTTCCGTATCAATAACTTCAATATCAATGCCGTACCATTTTTTTAACTTTTCAATTACATTTTTCATTGGTTCGTTGTGGAATATAAGTTTTCCGTCTTTCCATGATGAATAAATAAGCGTATCGACACGATTTACATTCAACGAGTTAATAGATGTATTATAAGTTACCTTTTCTCCAGGCTGCATATTATAACTGAAGGTATTAAAGCCCTGATGCGTAAGTTCAACTTTACCTGATTCAAGCACAACATCAATATCCTTGTCCTCAGGATATGCCTCCACATCAAATTGAGTACCCCTTACAGTAATCATAAGATCTTTCGCTTGTACTGAGAAAATTGAATTATTTCTATGAGTAACCTGAAAAAATGCCTGCCCGTTGAGCAAAACTTTCCTATTTTCGCCGGAAAAGTTATTAGAATAAGAAAGTGCAGTACCTGAATTTAACCAAGCTATTGAACTATCGGGTAAAACGACCATCGACCGCTGAGCTTCTCCCGTGACAACAGTTGTATATAATACTTCTTTCGTGCCATCAATATCTTCGACCTGCCAGTGTTGTTCATGTATGTAATAGATTGTTGTAAGGCTGATGACAATGGTTATAAAAGCAGCATATTTAAATACTGAATGAAGTGCTACAACCACATTTCTTTTTTCTCCTGAAATCCCTTTTTTAATTTTTAGGTACAAATTCTCTTCATCATAATCGCTTAAATGCTTACTGCAGGAAGAAACCATTGCCCATGCAATTTTCATCTTCCTGAAAATCTCCCTGTCTTCTTTCCGGGCATTGATTTCAGAGAGTGTCTTTTCTTTTTCTTCTCCGGCCAAATTGCCTGTAACCAGTTTTAATATGTCTTCGAAATTTTCCATCTTACACAGAAAATAATGCAAGAACTAGTACTTACACCTATAGTGCTCTGCATTTTTTTTTACGCAACCACATCAGTCGCGCATAACACATTGATTATTAAGACAAAAATAAATGCGCAACTAAAGGGAGATAATCTTTCAGGGCAATTTTGAGTGTTTTTATTCCTTTAGAAATATGTCCCTCGACTGTTCTTACAGAAATATTAAGTTTTTCCGCAATTTCTCTATTCTTCATTTCCTGAAGCCTACTCATTTCGAATACTTTTCGGCACTGGGGAGACAGGCTGCTTAATGTTTCTTGTATGATTTGTTCAATTTCCTGAAATACAAAAGCAGATGTATCGGAAGTAGCCAATGCATCAATGGTTAAATTCAATTCGCTCACATCTATTGAATTCAAAAACAGTCTTTGCCGGTATTTTTTGTCGCGTAGTCTGTATAAGGCATTGTTTTTAGCCCCTGTAAAAAGATATGAAGCCAGGTTCGTGTCGTCTTTTAATTCTTTTCGCCTGTTCCACAGCGTTAAAAAAGTATCCTGAACAATATCTTCAGCAGCGTCTTTTAAAGGAATGAACTCCAAAACGAAATAATACAATCTTGATGAATAATTGTTATAAATAAGCCTGAAAGCAGCTTCATCACTGTTTTTTAATCCTTCAAAAAGCTGTTGCTCGTTTTGATTCATTGGTTTTGTTTGCAAATACTTAGTACAGAACAAAGAAAATAAATAGCTAATAATCAGCAAAATAAGTTCTAAAATATTTGAATAATATCCTAACTATCAATATCTTACAAATGATTTTCCACGTCTTTTGTTCGATGTATGATATCCAAGGTAGAGAGTAAAAGTAGCGAATTAATGTGATTATTATAGGTTCGCGATGACCATTCCTCTTCATCAAACTGCTGATCCAAAAATTCCTGAATAGTATCTTCTGTTATCTCAGAAGCAATTATTCCTTTTTGCTCAGTCTCTTCCAGCCACGCTTCAAAATTGGTGATAAAGGTTTTGTAGGTTCGGATTGTATTGGGAGATAAATTTTTCTTTTCACAGTATTCTTCAAACTTTTCAATTCCCTCAGCAATGGTCCAGCCTTTGTTTGCATGAATCTCTGCCTCTTCTACCTTCTTATTGGCTTCAATTTGTTGAGTCATTGATTCAATGAACTCCTTTTCCATAGGAGACATAAAAGGATCAAAGCCTGCCTCCAGGACCCGTCTGACCTCCTTCAATAAAATTTGGGCTTCTTTTTCTCTTTCCTTAAGATCATGGATATAATTGATTCCGGCCGAGATCTCGAATCGTTTGTATTTTCCGACCTGGTCGGGGTATTGTAAGGCAAGGAAATGAACCACCCGCGCCTGGCGCGGACAATTTTCGGGTCCTTATATTTGATGCCTCCTGCCATCCTCCTGATCATCTTTCCTATCCCGCATCTTGGTGGGACTTTTGGTGGGAGATTTTTATTTTTTGAAATAGCTCTGATAATCGATTGACTACCAGAGCTATTTTTGAGCGGGAAACGGGGGTCGAACCCGCGACCCTCAGCTTGGGAAGCTGATGCTCTACCACTGAGCTACTCCCGCAATAATAAGCAAACAAATTCCAGAGATCACTTCGCCTCGTTCGCCATGACGATTTTCGAGAACTGGAATTTTCAGAGGCAAATGTAAAAATTATTATTTAACGGACGGCGGCTCGGGATAAAAAAAAGTGGAGTCCCATTAACACTTGTTTAATTTATTTTTTTGCTTGCTGATTTTCTCTTTCCTACCTTTAGTTCGTCCAAGTCATATGTTCAATACTAAAAAACCAAAATTATGGATAAGTCTGCCTTAAACCGAAGGAGATTTCTACAGCTTGGGGTTGCCTCAACGGCCTGTGTTGCTGCAACTACACCAGGAATGGCTTCGGCTGCAACCAGCAGCGAAGACAAAAGCAAAACGATTTTCAGGACGCTTGGTAAAACCGGCATTCAGGTCCCAATCGTCAGCATGGGTGTGATGAGGGCTGACAATCCCAACATTCTGAAGGCCGCATATCAGATCGGGATCACGTTCTTCGACACGGCTCATGGATATCAGGATGGCCGCAATGAAGAGATGGTGGGGAACTTCTTAAAAGATAAACCCCGTGACTCATTCGTTGTTGCGACCAAAATTCATGCCCCCAAAGACACCCCAAAAGAACGGTTTCTGGAAATGGTCGATATCAGCCTCAAACGATTGCAGATGGATTATGTGGATATTCTGTATCTGCATGCAGTTGATGATCCGGAAATGCTGTACAGCGAGCAATTCATCGAGGCCCTGAAAACCGTAAAGGAACAGGGGAAAACCAGGCATGTCGGCTTCTCCACGCATAAGAATATGACCGAAATGATCAATACGGCTGTTGAAAAAGGCTTCTATGAGGTGATTCTCACCACCTATAACTTCCGCCTTGCCGGCGATGAAAACATGACAAAGGCTTTGCAGAAAGCGCATGATGCCGGAATTGGCCTTGTCGGGATGAAAAACATGGCAGGCGGCTGGCTTGACGAAGCAAAAACGAAAAAAGTAAATTGTAAGGCTGCATTAAAATGGGCACTAACTAATCCGTGTATGCATACCTGCATCCCTGGTATTATTTCGTTTGAAATGCTGATGGAGAACTGGACTGTTGCCAGTGATATTTCGCTGTCGGATAAGGAAAAAGAAGATCTTCAGCTCGCACTTGGCGAAACGGGTATGTTCTGCACCGGGTGCAATTCATGTTCGGGCCAGTGCAAAAATAATCTTCCGGTCCCGGAACTGATGCGTTCGTATATGTACAACTACGCCTATGCTTATCCGGCAAAAGCATGGAAAACTGTTGCCGAAACAGGCGTATCGTCCGATCCCTGCTCCAATTGCGATGAATGTGCGGTAACCTGTAAGTCAGGCTTTGATGTTCGGAGTAAAATAACCAACATTGCACGTATCCAGACCGTACCTGCCGAATTCCTGGTTTAACGCGAATGGTGTTTAATGGCGATACTTGATACTTGATACTTGATACTTGATACTTGATACTTGATACTTTTGTATGAAAAATATTTTTCTTTCCATTCTTTTCTGGCTGCCCCTGACACTGGATGCAGTTTCATTCATACCTCCAGTAATACCCGGATGGGAACGGGACGGGGATGTTGAAGTGTTTACCGGCGACAACCTCTATAACCATATCAATGGCGCTTCCGAGCTTTATTTCAGCTATAATTTTCAAAACCTTTGGGTGACCCGTTACAAAAAGGGTGAAGCCGAGATTACCCTGGAGGTTTATGACCATGGCGATCCGGTTCAGGCTTTTGGCATTTACAGCATCGAAAGGCCGGGCAGCGCTTCGGTCAGTGCGATTGGAGCGGAAGGCTACTTTGAAGAGAGTACTCTGAATTTCGTGACCGGAAAGTATTACGTTAAAATGTTTTCCTTCCGGCAGCCTGATGCCGGAAGAGGCATACTTTTTTCGACCGCGAAGAATTTTGCCCCTCAGCTGGAAAAAGAACCCAAACTTCCGGCCATTGTACAATTAATGCCGGTCCCAAACATGGTTCCCAATTCGTGCCAATTCATTCCAAACACCTTTATGGGACTGGAATTGCTAGGAAGCGCGTTCCGCGCCTCGTATAAAACTGCTGATGGGACACTGACTCTTTTTATTCTGGAAAGAAAATCGGAGGAAGAGGCTGCACAGGTCGTGAAAAAATACCATGAGTTTGTAAAAAAGGATCCGGGTGAGTTGAAAGAAGGCGCTTACCTGATCGAAGATCCGTTTAACGGAAACATCCATTTATACTGGAACGGCTGTTATATTATCGGATTCTCGGGCGATGACCTGCCGGCGGTACGCGAGTTGTTACTTACTGAAATGAAGGACAAGCTTAAGTAAAGAGAAAGGAGTCCCGCTACTCATGACTTTCTTCTAAAAATCGCAGATTACGCCTGAGGCCGGCATATTTTGTTCGTCTCACTGCTGAATTCCGGAAAAGGTCATTAAATACGGATTCATCCATATCATGCCATTCCTTCCCGGTTAGTTGCATGAGCTGCGGATTGGGATCAAAACCGGGTTCGTGGTGAGGTTCCGATTTGAGATTCCACGGACAAACATCCTGACAAATATCGCAGCCAAAAACACGATTGGCAAATTTGCCTTTCAGCGTCTCGTCAAGTTCACCTCTTAACTCGATGGTCTGATAAGAAATGCATTTTCGCGCATCGACCACATAGGGCGCCACAATTGCTTTGGTTGGACAGGCATCGATACAACGGGTACAGGTGCCGCAATGATTGGCGACTGTTTTTTCGTCAGGTTCCAGCTCCAGATCAAGGATTAGTTCTCCGATAAAAAAGAAACTTCCGTGCTCGACCGAGATCAGGTTGGTGTTCTTCCCTATCCATCCCAATCCTGCGCGTGCAGCCCAGGCTTTATCGAGTACCGGAGCAGAGTCGGTAAATGCCCTTCCTGTGCAGGGTGCAACTTCAGATTGAATATATTGCAATAATAACTGAAGCTTTTCTTTCAGCACAAAATGATAGTCTCTGCCGTAAGCGTATTTTGAAAGCACGGGAGCTTCCGGATCGGTTTGCTTTTCGGATGGATAATAATTGAGCAGAACAGAAACAACCGATTTGCCTCCTTCAAATAACAAACGCGGGTCAAGCCGCTTTTCGGCATTGCGCGCCATATACTCCATTTCGCCGTGCATGCCTCGCACAAGCCAATTCTCAAGTCGGCTCTTTTCTTCCTGCAGAAACCCGGCCCTGGAAATACCGCAGGCCTGAAAGCCCAGGCATACAGCTTTTTGCTTAATTAAAATACTTTTTTCGCGAATATTCACTTGTTCAGCACAAAACAGGCATCAGAAAAATCCGAGTTCAAGACGGGCCTCTTCGCTCATCATTGACTTATCCCATGGTGGTTCAAAAGTCAGCTCCACTTCTGCATCTTCCACTCCTTCCACTGACAGAGCAGCCTGACGGGTATCATCAACCAGCATATCGGCAACCGGACAACCCGGAGCGGTAAGCGTCATGACAATATTGACCTTGTTATTCCCGTCAATATCTACATTGTACACCAGCCCCAAATCATATATATTAACCGGGATCTCCGGATCATAAACATCTTTCAGCTTCTCTATGATCAAATCAATTCTCGTATCCATACCTCTGTCTCCTAACTTGCAATCCTGTTATATGCAACAGCATAAAGTTTAATTTGTTTGATCATGGCTACCAGTCCGTTGGAACGGGTAGGTGACAAATGTTGCTTCAATCCGATGTCGTCGACAAAATGCAGCTCGCTTTCCATGATCTCCCTGGGCGTATGTCCTGACACCACCCTTAATAAAAGGACAACCAATCCTTTTACGATGACCGCATCGCTTTCGCCCTGAAAATATATTTTCCCATCTCTTAGCTCGGGAACAAGCCAAACACGCGACTGGCACCCTTTGATCAGATGCTGATCATTTTTCAGTTTCGGGTCCAGTGGCTCAAGGGCGTTTCCCAGTTCAATCAGATAGCTGTATTTATCCATCCAGTCTTCATAAGCTGAAAACTCCCCGATAATATCTTGCTGCACGGTTTCAATCGTCATTTGCATATCATTTTATGGCCAAAACGAAATTCTTTCAGAGACTTTCGGCTGCTCACCGGTTTCCTCAGTATAATCATGTCCTGATGAAACAGGATATCGCTCCTGGCCTGCTTTTGTTTTTTAAAGCGCAAAGTTGCAACTTTTTTTACGAAGAACATAATCGGACCTGATGATCTTAATTAAAATCGGTATATTTTGAACTGTTCTAAATATACCAATGACGAAGCGTCGTACCCAACAAATGAGTAAATTTATAGTCGGGAGTAATGAGTAGCGAGTTTTAAGTAAAGAATAGTCAGACAGAAACATATACATAAAAGCCAAAAATCATTAACTTTTAATTTACAGAGAGATGGAATCGATAAAAGGAACAAAGACTGAGCAAAACTTACTAAAGGCTTTTGCAGGTGAGTCGCAGGCTAAGAACCGGTACGAGTTTTTTGCCCGGCAGGCCCGGGAAGAAGGGCTGGAGCAAATTGCCGCCCTCTTTGAGGAGACGGCATTGAATGAGCAGGCGCATGCCAGGCGTTTCTTTGATTTTCTCGAAGGGGGAATGACAGAAATTACAGCCTGTTATCCTGCCGGAAAAATCGGGACAACACTTGAAAACCTGGCGGCCGCAGCCGCAGGCGAAAATGAGGAATGGTCGGAACTTTATCCGGAGTTTGCCCGTATAGCAGAGGAAGAAGGCTTTAAAAACATTGGCGTGGTATTCAAAACAATCGCCCGGATTGAAAAACATCATGAGGAACGTTACCGCGCACTTTACAAAAACCTGGAAGAAGGGAAAGTCTTTGAACGGGAAGGTAAAGTAGTATGGAAATGTCGCGTATGCGGATTGCTGCACGAATCGCAGCGCCCACCGAAAAAATGTCCGGCCTGCAACGCAGATCAGGCATTCTTTGAGATCAACGTTGAAAATTATTAATCAGAAAGAGGCTTCGCGGAGCCTCTTTCTGATTTCTGCAAATCTTTTTTCGGCTTAGTTTGTTTAAATACTGGCATATAATTTGTGTATCTACATATTATTATAATTACATACATGAAAAAATTTCTTCTGAAACATAAGTGGCAGGTGCTTGGAGTAGTTGTTGGTGCGATAGGAGGATACCTTTACTGGTACTACATTGGTTGTACATCGGGCACCTGCCCGATTCAATCAAACTGGCATACCAGTTCCCTGTACGGAGCAGTAATGGGCTTTCTGGTGAGTGATATCCGGAAAAAGACTCCGAAGAAAGAAGAAGTAAACTGAACGCGAAGTCGCTAAGACGCAAAGAGATTTAATCATTCTCCAGTGTCTTCCTGTTATTATTTAAACAGTGCGATGACCTTGTTCAGCGCTTCAATGAAGCGATCAATTTCATCGAAGGTATTGTATACGGCAAATGAAATCCTGACGGTAGCCGGAACCTTGTAATGATCCATCACCGGATCAGCGCATAACCGGCCTGAACGGGCAGCTACCCCCATCTTATCGAGCATAACTCCCAGATCGTATGGATGAACTCCTTCCACATTAAAGGTGATCACACCCGATTTCTCTTTTTGGGTGCCATAAATGGTCATGCCCGGAATTTCCATCATCTTCCTGGTGCAAAATCCGAGCAATTCTGATTCGTACAAGGTGATTTCGCTCATACCAAGCTCCTGAACATAACGAATAGCCGCACCAAACGAAATTACTCCGTTAATATTCGGCGTACCTGCTTCAAATTTATAAGGGATTACGTTATAAGATGTACCTTCAAACTTTACTTCCGAAATCATTTCTCCTCCTCCCTGGTATGGAGGCATCCGTTCGAGCAGTTCTTTTTTCCCATACAATACCCCCACCCCGTTCGGACCATACATTTTATGCGCAGAGAAAACGTAGAAGTCGGCATCCATATCCTGCACATCCACCGCCAGGTGTTTGACTGCCTGGGCTCCATCGACCATCACCTTAATATCGTACCGGTGAGCTTTCGCAACGATCTCTTTCACGGGGTTAATGGTTCCCAGGGTGTTGGATACGTGAGCAACCGCGATGAGCTTCGTCCGGTTACTGATCAGTTCATCAAGTTTTTCCGTCTGCAGACGTCCGTCGTCATCGAAAGGAAGAACCTTAATCACGGCGCCTTTGCGGTTTGCCATCATCTGCCAGGGTACAATGTTCGCATGGTGTTCCATTTCAGAAATAATGATTTCATCGCCTTCCTCAATGAAAGCCTCTCCAAACGAAAAAGCCACCAGATTGATCCCTTCGGTGGCGCCTTTGGTGAAGATAATCTCTTCACGTTGCGCGGCATGAATGAATTCCATTACATCATCGCGTACTCCTTCATAATCGGCAGTGGCTTTATCAGCCAGAAAATGAGCGCCTCTGTGAATATTCCCGTAATATTCCAGATGAAGCTGTTCTTCCTTTCTCAGCACGGACAGTACCTTTTGTGAAGAAGCCGCGCTGTCAAAGTAAATCAGAGGCTTGTTGTAAACCTGCTGATCGAGGATCGGAAAATCCTGGCGGATGCGTACAATATCGAGTGCCATTGGGTTCGTTTAATTTTTATCGCATGAATGACAGCGGGCAAGTTCTCCCCGCAATCTCTTTTCCACGAGTTCATCGATCCGGTCTCTTAACGGTTCGATACGGATTTCCTGAATTACCTCATGTGCGAATGCATTCATCAACATGAGCCGGGCGTCAGTTTCGGGGATGCCCCGGGCGCGAAGATAGAACAGCGCTTCCTCGTCGATCTGGCCGATTGTGGCGCCATGACTGCATTTCACATCATCGGCATCGATAATAAGCTGAGGTTTTGTGTTCATTTTCGCTGTGTCGGTAAGCAGTACGTTATTGTTTCGCTGGAACGCGTTGGTTTTTTGCGCATCGCGGGCCACGTGAATCCTTCCGGCAAAAGCTCCGACCGAATCTTCATCGAGCACGTTCTTGTACAGCTGGTTGCTCATGCAATTGGGCTTATTATGCTCCACGTTGGTGAAGTTGTCAATATGCTGTTTTTTATCGGTAAACGACATGCCAAACAAATGGGCTTCGGCATGCTCCCCGTTTATATTAATGTTCAAATTATTCCTGATCATTCCACCGTGAAGGGTCGCGATACAGGTAAGCAGATTGGAGTGATCTTCCTGCTTCACGAAGGCCGAGTTCACCGAGTTAGCTTGGTTATTCTGGTTCTGCACGACATAAAAATCGAACACAGAATCACGCCCTACAAACATTTCTGTCACGCTGTTCGATAAAAGCTCGCAGGCATCCCAGGTGTGATCGCAGAAAATAACCTTTGCCTGACTGTGTTCTCCGACAATGATCAGGTTACGTTGCGTGGCAAAAACCGGTTCTTTGGCGCTCAGCAAATTGATGACCTGAATAGGTTTCTCTAACACCACATGATCCGGAACATGAAGAAAGAACCCGTCCTGGGCAAAAGCTGTGTTCAAAGCCACCAGCGGATCATTAGACAGGCCGGCCAACCTGTTCAGGCAGTTTTGAAGTAATTCAGGCTCCTCGTTGGCAATTTGCCTCATACTCCCGATCGTCGTCCCGGCCGGCAATCCCTGGGGTTTCTGATTTCCTTCATAATACCATCCGTTTACCAACAAAACGGTGTGGGTATCCAGTAAAGGTACATCACAACGGAAAACCTGATTTAAATCGACATCCGGCTTCGTATATTGAATCGCCGGCTGATAATCCTTATCAAAAACCGGCTGAAGATTTGTATACTTGTAGTTTTCATTCTTAAATCCGGGTATCCCCGACTGTTCAAAACGCTTAACAGCGATTTCACGCATGCGGTTAAACAGAGGAGACGAACCCTGATCCAGCAAATTCCGGTTTGCTTGAAAAAGCTCCACGTATTTTTCGCTTACAGCTATTTTCTTATTTGCAACAGGTTGAGTCATCTTAAACAAGCTCTTTTTTGATCCAGTCATACCCCTTCTCTTCCAGTTCCATCGCCAGTTCTTTTCCTGCCGATTTCACGATACGCCCTTTATACAGGACATGTACAAAATCAGGTATAATGTAATCGAGTAAACGCTGATAATGTGTAATCACGATAACCGACCTCTGCGGATCCTTCAGTGTATTCACTCCTTCAGCAACGATCTTCAGGGCATCGATATCCAAACCCGAATCGGTCTCGTCCAGGATAGCCAGTTTGGGTTCAAGCATGGCCATTTGGAAGATTTCATTTTTCTTTTTCTCCCCACCAGAAAAGCCTTCGTTTACAGAACGATTGGTTAACTGAGATTCCAGATGGAGCATTTCTTTCTTTTCGCGCATCAGCTTCAGAAATTCGGAAGCAGTTAAAGGTTCCAGTCCTTTATATTTCCGATGCTCATTGATTGAGGCTTTCAGAAAATTAACCATGGGTACTCCCGGAATTTCGACGGGATACTGAAAACTCAGAAAAAGCCCTTTCCTCGCCCGGTCTTCAGGAGCAAGTTCCAACAGATCTTCACCCAGAAAATTGATTTCACCTTCAGTCACTTCATAATCTTCTTTCCCTGCCAGCACATTTCCTAAAGTGCTTTTGCCGGATCCGTTGGGTCCCATGATCGCGTGGATCTCGCCCGGTTTAACGTCAAGATTAATCCCTTTCAGGATTTCCATTCCTTCTACAGAAACTCTCAAATTCTTTATTGTCAACATGATATATAATGGTCAAAATTAAAAGTTACTAAATTGCACAGAGCATAGAGCATGGAGCATAGGGCATAGAGCATGGAGCATGATTACTACTCACTACTATCCCACACTTCCCTCCAGGCTGATTTGCAACAGCTTCTGAGCTTCTACGGCAAACTCCATCGGAAGCTTGTTCAGCACCTCACGGGCATAACCGTTCACGATCATTCCAATTGCATCCTGGGTGGAGATACCACGCTGAT
>JBDKTZ010000230.1:0-11785 GCA_039679975.1 Prolixibacteraceae bacterium | reverse complement strand
GGAGGCAGGTGGAATGCGGGGCCGCGCTGTTTGCAGACTGTACGGGAGATGCAAACCTGGGTTTTTTAGCCGGGGCTGCCTTCATGGTTGGCCGCGAATCCAGGAGTTTTGCCGGGGAAACGCTGGCGCCAAAGAAGGCGGACATGCTGACCATGGGTTCGTCGGTGATGTGGTATTCGTCGGTAAGAAAGAAGGAGTCGGTGTTTCCCCGCCTGCCCTGGGCGGTACAGTTCAATGAGAAGACGTATCAGAAGGTGATCCGGGGTGACTGGAACTGGGAACTGGGACTGGGGAAAGACCAGATCGCGGAAGCGGAACAGATCCGGGATTACGGGTTTAAGGTGATCTACGGGAACTGGGACTATCTGAAAAACAGCAGTACAGAGAAAGAGGAATACCGTAAAAGAAAACTGGAATGGGTCAGCTATATCGCGGGGAAACGGGAGTCGCGGCGCCTGACCGGCGATCTGATCCTGACCCAGCAGGACGTTGAATCGGGGGAGCAGAAGGAAGACGGGTGTATCATTTCCACATGGCCCATCGATCTGCATTACCCGATCATCCAACCCGGCTTTAAGGGAGAGCCGTTCAGGACGACCGCCCGCAAGAAGTGGATCACACCCTTTACCATCCCTTATCGGTGCCTGTATTCAAAAAGCATCATCAATCTGTTCATGGCAGGTCGGAACATCAGCGTCACGCACGTGGCCCTGGGTACGGTCAGGGTGATGAAAACGACCGGGATGATGGGGGAAGTGGTGGCCATTGCGGCATCCCTTTGCAAAAAAAAGCAGATCAACCCCCGGAAAATCTATACAAACTATCTGAAACAATTCACGCAAATGCTGAACAAGGGCATTGTGCAAAAATCAACTGATTATGAGAATAAATAAGATTGAAGGCCTGATTGTGCCTGTTTTTACACCCATGGATGAAAATGGTGAGCCGGTGTATTCCAAAATTAAAGAATATGCGCAGTTTTTAAAGTCAAGACACACCGACGGGGTTTTTGTGTGCGGTTCTTCGGGCGAAGGGATGTTAATGAGCTCGCAGGAGCGGAAACAGGTTACTGAAAGCTGGGCGGGCCATTGCACGGAAGATTTTAAACTGATCGTGCACATCAGTGCGGCCAATTATAAGGATGCGCAGGATTTGGCCCGTCATGCCGAAGGTTGCGGCGCCTATGCCATCGCCAGTATGGGACCGGTGTTTCTGCAACCTAAAACCGTAGACGATTTGGTTGACTATTGCTCAAAAATTGCCTCGGCCGTACCCGGGCTGCCTTATTACTATTACCATATTCCCGTTCGGACAAACCTTAATTTTAAGATGATCGATTTTTTGAGAAAGGGAGAAGAACGCATTCCCAATTTGGCGGGCATCAAATACACCAACAGCAACATGATGGATATGTTGCAGTGCATCCGGTACCGGTCCGGAAGGTTTGATATTCTTCACGGACCAGATGAGATGTTTTTAAGTGGTTTGGCAGTGGGAGTAAAAGGAACGATCGGAACTTCTTTAAATTTCATATCGGGAGTCTTTCGGCGGATGATCGACCTGTATAACCAGGGGAAAATGGAAGAAGCCGCCGACTTGCAGTACTTTGTAACGAAAGTCATCGATGTGATCAGCAAAAACGGGGGAGGTATTGTCGCAGGCAAAGCCATCATGGGATTGTGCGGCATCGAGTGCGGCCCATGCCGGTCGCCCCTGCCTTCGGTTTCAGCGGGAAGCATCAACCAAATGAAGGAAGAACTGGAATCCATCAATTTCTTTGATCATGTTTAACCAGCGGGGATTTTCGGCGCTGGACTGGGTGGTGGTGGCGCTTTATTTTGTCCTGATGGTGCTCGTGGGTGTTTATTATTCCCGGAAGAATAAAACGGTGAAGGATTTTGTTTTGGGCGGAAAGAATATGGGCTCATTCTCCATCGGACTTTCTTTGTTTGCCACGATGCTGAGTTCGTTAAGTTATTTATCGTACCCGGGCGAGATGGTCCGCTACGGGCCCATCGTTTTTGCCGGGATGTTTGCCTTTCCGTTCACGCACTGGGTGGTAGGGTGGTATATCATTCCGAAATTCATGAAAGAGGATGTATCCAGTGCCTATGAGTTGCTGGAGAAGAAGCTGGGGCTGAGCATCCGGGTGATGGCGTCGGTTTTTTTTCTGTCACTGCGTTTTTTGTGGATGGCGACCATCATTTTTGCAACAGTCGATATGGCGATCGGCGCGGTCATTGAGCTTAGTTCGCTTCAGCGGTTTGTCTTCAGCGTTGTTTTGCTGATCGTCACGCTGGTTTATTCGTCGATCGGGGGATTGAAGGCGGTGGTGATGACCGACGTGTTTCAAACGATCCTGTTGTGGTTAGGGGCAATTCTGACGATTGTGATCGTATCGGTTAACGTGGGCTCCTTTACGGAGTGGATCCCGGACCAATGGCTTTCGCACTGGAGTCCGTTGAAGTGGGGATTTGATGCCAGTGAGCGCCTGACCATCGGGAATGCCATGCTGATGCTTTTTGTGTGGTATATCTGTACGTCCGGATCAGACCAGATGGCCATCCAGCGTTACCTGGCGACCCGGGATTTAAAGGCAGCGCGCCGAAGCTTTGGGATTGCTTTGCTTTCCAACCTGTTTGTCAAGATACTGCTGGGATTGGTAGGACTGGCGCTGCTGGCGTTTTTCTTTAAGAACCCACATCTGCTGGGAGAAGGAAAGAGCGTGCTGGAACAGTCGGACAAGCTGTTTCCGCGCTTTATCGTAGTAGGCTTTCCGGTGGGGATTGCCGGTTTGGTTTTTGCAGGGATCCTGGCGGCGGCGATGTCGAGTCTTTCGGGCGGGCTGAATTCGGCGGCCGTGGTCATTATGGAGGACTGGATTAAGAAGTACCGGAAAAAAGGGAAGAACCCGGAAAAGGTTGACGAGTTGAAACAGATCAAGATATTATCGGCCGTGGTAGGGCTTATTGTGATGCTGCTGAGTTTTGTGGTGGGTTACATCCCCGGGAACCTGTTCGATGTGATCCAGAAAACAGCCAACCTGGTTGTCGCGCCCTTGTTCGTGCTTTTCTTTCTGGCGCTGTTTGTTCCTTTTTCCACCGAAAGGGGGACCTTTATCGCGGGAGCAGCGAGTATGCTTTTTGCTGTAGCGATCGCTTTTTGGGAGTTTTTGGGGATTAAGTCCCTCTGGATCATGCCGGCATCATTAATATTCGGTATTGTTGTCGGAGTGATTGCAAGCTATATTGAAATGATTTTCTCTGGAACGCATCAGATACATGATCACTGACTTAAAGCAATTTCATAGTCAAAAATAATCAGAAACTCAATTATCTAAGACTAGATTATATTTGCAGAATAAAAAAGCGTTTGACTTTTCATTTGGTCAGGCATACTGTTGCCACTGCAATTACGCTTGGTAACGGCGTGCCAATTGAAACAGTTTCCAAAATGTTAGGGCATACTTCAATTAAAACCACTCAAGTTGATGCGAAAATTGTTGATGCGAAAATTTCAAAGATATGAAGAAATTAAAAGCAATATTATAAATGAAGGTTATCCAACAAAAAGGGCAGAACGAAGTATTGTATATTAAGACATACTGAAAAATAGATAGCCTGATATCACAAATCAGATTAGCTTTTATCCAGTGTTTTTTGATTCCTGACCGGGAGCCTTTGCTCCCGGTTCTTTATTTGTGTTGGAAAATAAAATAAAAAATCCGTTGTAAGTCAATGAATTACAACGGATTAATTTCATAAATTCAGCTCCCCAGGTAGGACTTGAACCTACGGCCTACGGATTAACAGTCCGCCGCTCTAACCAACTGAGCTACTAGGGAATTTTTCTTCTTGTTGTGCGCCCTTGTGTTTCAAAAGCGTTGCAAAAATAACAGCTTTTCCGAAAACAAAAAACTTTTTTCAAAAAAAAACTCTTCGCCCGGAAAAACAACAAAGTAAAGGCTGAATGACCGCCATTCCGATGTTTCCGGCTATTCCGCTGACAACAAATAATAAGCAGGCGTCAGAGAATATCGCCTTTCTCATTTACATATAACCTTTTTTTCAATGGTCAAATGGAATAACCATAAAGAATTAGTCTCGTTATGGGCTGATGTACTGCGCGGTCGTCGCTATTTCATATTCCCGATTTAATAACTACTTTCGTCCTGAATTTTTTTGAAACGTTAATTTATGTGGGTTCGGTATTTCTGTCGACAATACCATTCACTTCCTGAGCAAATACAGGAAGGAGCTAAAATCGACCGGGCAGAATATTCCGCTTCCCCTAAAACAATCAATGCGGGAGGTCGGAATGAGTATATTGTATACATTTGCCGCACTGTTCCTCGGATTTGGCGTTTACAGTATCTCCAAATTCGGGGGAATCGCTGCATTGGGCGTGTTAGTCTCCCTTACCCTGCTGGTTGCCGTAATGGCTAACCTGATCCTGATTCCTGGTTTATTGATCGGCCTTGACCGGTTAACTACGACCGAAGCCTTTAACGAGCCGCTTCTGTCCCTATACGAAGAAGATATCGAACCCGAAGATCCGGACACAGCGGAAAAACTGAAATAACATGTACACATTGAAATCATTGCAAATCGCATTTTCCGGGCTGCTTGAAAAAGAAACAGCACGAATAGCTGCTTCCCAACCTGCCAACCTTTACCTACCCATCCAGTACACATTTGACATGGGAGGTAAGCGGTTGCGGCCAATAATGGTATTAATGGCCTGCGACCTGTTTGGAGGGAAAATTGAAGATTCGATGTACGCCGCTCTCGGAATTGAAACCTTCCACAATTTCACACTGCTTCATGACGATATTATGGACCGGGCTTCTCTGCGCCGAAACCGGAAGACTGTTCATAAAAAGTATAATGAAAATATCGCTATTCTCTCGGGCGACGCCATGTCAAACCTTGCCTACCAATACCTGTTGAAAACCGGAAGTCCGGCTCTTCAGGAAATCATGGTCCTTTTTGCCGGAACGGCAATGGAGGTTTGTGAAGGTCAGCAATTGGATATGGATTATGAAAATAGTTTATCTGTTTCGATCGATGACTACATGAAAATGATCCGGCTAAAAACAGCGGTCTTAATTGCCTGCAGTCTCAAAACAGGGGCGCTGATAGGACGCGCTTCATCTCAGGATGCCGGTCATCTGTATGAATTCGGCATCCATCTTGGCTTGGCTTTTCAACTAAATGACGACCTGCTGGATGTCTATGCCGATCAGGATAAATTTGGAAAGAAAACAGGAGGAGATATCGTTTCTAACAAAAAAACATTCCTTCTGTTAAAAGCGCTAGAACTTGCATCTCCGGAACAAAAAAAAGAGATCCTGTATTGGATGACTGTAAAGGATTTCAATCCGGATGAAAAAGTAGCATCTGTAAAAAAGATTTATTCCAAAATCAACATCCGGCAAGTCACTGTTGACACGATAGACCACTACCACAGACAAGCTCTGGACGAGCTTGAGTTGGTTGAAATCGAGGCCTGCAGGAAAGAGGAGCTTTTGCTGTTGACAAAAAAGATGATGAACCGGGAGAAATAATTTTTTTGTGGCGTAAGATATACTTAAGATTGGACTGATTAAACCTTAATGTTTTTCAGTTGTTTTGCTTTTTTTGTAATTTTCAGTCCCACTCGGGATATAAATACGTTTATCATGAATCAAAATACCGGAAAGATTATCCAGGTCATCGGACCCGTAGTAGATGTAAGCTTTGAAGAGGAAGGTAGTGAACTTCCAAAAATATATGAATCGCTCGAAGTCGTCAGGGAAGATTCGGAGAATCTGGTACTTGAATGTCAGCAGCACATCGGGGAAAATGCCATTCGTACCATTGCAATGGACTCGACCGATGGATTAAGAAGAGGGATGAAAGTTATTCCCCTGGGGCATCCGATTACCATGCCGGAGGGTCGGGTTGCTCTCGGTCGCTTGTTAAATGTAACAGGCAATGCCATCGATGGTCTGGAATCGCTTCCAAGAGATGGGTTACACATTCATAACAAACCTCCCAAATACGAGGATTTGACGACCGGAACGGAGGTTCTTTACACGGGGATCAAAGTAATTGATCTCATCGAACCTTATGCCAAGGGAGGTAAAATTGGTTTATTCGGTGGTGCCGGAGTAGGAAAAACAGTCATTATTCAGGAACTGATTAACAATATTGCACTCGCGCATAGTGGCCTTTCCGTTTTCGCGGGAGTTGGCGAACGTACCCGTGAAGGGAATGACCTGCTTCGTGAAATGATCGAAGCTAAAATTGTCGATTATGGCGACGAATTCAGGAAATCGATGGAAGAAGGGAGCTGGGATCTTTCAAAAGTAGATCAGAAAGCGCTTCGTAATTCAAAATTGGCTATGGTTTTCGGTCAGATGAATGAACCTCCGGGCGCCCGTGCACGCGTGGCCCTGTCGGGACTGACCATTGCCGAAAGCCTCCGCGACGGAGATGGCAGTGCCGGCTCAGGACGCGACATCCTGTTTTTCGTCGATAATATCTTCCGTTTTACGCAGGCAGGTTCTGAAGTTTCGGCCCTGCTGGGCCGTATGCCTTCGGCAGTAGGTTATCAACCTACGCTGGCAACCGAAATGGGTGTAATGCAGGAGCGTATTACATCAACCAAAAATGGTTCCATTACTTCCGTTCAGGCGGTGTATGTGCCTGCCGATGACCTCACCGATCCCGCGCCTGCAACTACCTTTGCTCACCTTGATGCAACAACCGTATTGAGCCGCAAGATTTCTGAACTGGGGATCTATCCGGCTGTTGATCCGCTCGACTCCACTTCACGCATTCTGAATGCAGAAACGGTCGGGGAAGAACATTACCGTTGCGCTCAGCGCGTAAAGGAAATTCTCCAGCGATATAAGGAACTTCAGGACATTATTGCCATCCTTGGAATGGATGAACTCTCTGAAGAGGATAAACTGACCGTACATCGCGCGCGGCGTGTTCAGCGTTTCCTCTCACAGCCCTTCTTTGTCGCGGAGCAGTTTACCGGACTAAAAGGGGTTTTGGTATCGATCGAAGACACTATCAAAGGGTTTAACATGATCCTGGATGGCGAAGTGGATCAATATCCGGAAGCTGCCTTCAACCTTGTCGGGACGATTGAACAAGCCATAGCAAAAGGCGAAAAGATGCTTGCTGAAGCTGCGGCCTGATACCGGTGTTGCGACCAGCTTTTTACTTACGACTTACGACTATTTTCATGTACATCGAGATCATTACACCAGACAAAAGATTATATACCGGAGAGGTTCACCGGGTTAAACTCCCGGGAACACAAGGTTATTTTGAAATTCTGAATAACCACGCACCGATCATTTCCACGCTCGAAAAAGGACAGATCAAAGTGACCGATGTAGATAACAAGATCACGCTGATCGATATTACCGGAGGACTGGTCGAGGCGAAAAATAACAAGATCGTTGTTCTGGCCGAGAATCAATAAAGAAAAACCTGAAGGACTACTCCTTCAGGTTTTTCTTTATTTAAAGGCTTGAACAAGCCTTTCGAGCGCTTCCTTTAAAGTAGCGCGGGGACAACCGATATTGATCCGCATATAACCTGAACCTTGTTTCCCAAACTGAATCCCACGGTTCAGCCCAACTCCTGCTTCAACAATTTTCCCGTTAATCTGATCATCACTTAATCCCAGGAATGAAAAGTCAAGCCAGATCAGATAAGTTGCCTCGGGTTTCATTACAGCCACCTCAGGCAGGTTCGCCTTTAAATAAGCTTCCAGGAACAGGTAATTTTCCCAAAGGTAATCCATCAGCTGAGCCAACCAATCATCTCCATATGTATACGCAGCCTCCAAAGCAGCGGTGCCAAACAGGTTACCCATATGGAGATGAGGGATCCTCAGGCTGCGTTCATACGCGGTATAAAGGCGTTTATTGGGAATGACCAGGAATGAAGTGCTCAGTCCTGCCACATTGAATGTTTTGCTTGGCGCCATGCAAACAACGCAGTTCCCCGCAACTTCTTCAGAAAGTGTCGCAAAGGGGATATGGCGGTAATCACCGAAAATCAGATCAGAATGGATTTCATCCGAAATAACCAGGATCTTATGCTCGATGCAGAAATCAGCCAAAGCTGTCAATTCGTCCAGTGTCCATACCATTCCCCCCGGATTCTGAGGATTACACAGTAATAAAAGTTTTGTCTTATCGGTTACTTTCTGCTTCAGATCGTCCAGATCAAATGTATAGCGATTGTTAACCATCTTTAACGGATTTTCAACCAGACTACGGTTAGTCAGTCTGATCGAATCGAAAAAAGGCGAGTAAACAGGCGGTTGCAGCACTACTTCATCGCCGGGAGCGGAAAAAGACTCAATGGCCAGGGTCAATCCTGCCACTACTCCCGGGCTAAACGAGATCCATTCCTTTTGAATGGTCCATCCATGCCGCCGCTGCATCCAGTTGACAATCGCTTCATGATACGATTCAGGACGGAAAGTATAACCAAGGATTTCATGGTCCAAGCGCTTCCGCAAGGCGTCGATAATGAAATCGGGCGTCTTAAAATCCATATCTGCTACCCACAGCGGAAGTACATCTTCTTTTCCAAATACGTCCTTACGAAAATCATACTTGATACAGTTGGTCCCCTCCCGCTTTACCTTCTCATCAAAATTATACTTCATTGTTCTGTCATTTTATTAAACGCTGAGACACAAAGACGCTAAGATAATAGATGTTGCATTGCTAAAAGGAAATAAATCATGAAAGGTTGATCACCCCCGGTATTTTTTCTTTCCCAAAATCCCCTTTGTATCCTGGCGTTCAGTCAGTAACTTAAATATCGATCTTTTTCAAATAATCTCTCCTGCTTTCCTTCTCAACCTTTAAAACAAAGTTAAACCGGCCAAGATCCAGGCACAGGTTAAAATCGGTAAAAGGAGCCCAGTCCTGTTTTTCCGGAGCAAAAAAACGAGCTCCCGATCCCGTTCTTAACCGCTCAACCATCACATCAAAATCGACAGGACGACCTTGCAGCTTAGCCTGGATATATTCGGCAAGAAACGTATCTTCATCGGTTGGATAAGTGCAGGCATACCCCATACAGACCAATGAAAGGCTCTCCGGATCCTGTTGTTTGACATATCGGATAATCGCTCCTGCATTCACGAAGCTCCCGGTTATGATTTCGTCTGCAAGCCTTGCATTGGCAATTCCCATGGTCCCTGAGCTGGTGGTGTGTACGATCGTTTTCCCCAGAAGATTCTCCTTTAAAAGTTGTGAAGGTGAATTCCCGTAATCAAATCCCGGAGGTTTCATTTCATTTCTTTCACCTACCAGGATATATTCAGGATACTCTCCCTTCAACCGGTATGCCTCCGTAATATCTCCCACCGGGTAAATCCGCTTTACTCCGTTTCCATATGCATAACAACTCACAGAGAACGCTCTGAATACATCAATAATAACTGTCAGACCCTTTGCCTGCCGCGCACCGTTTAGCAACTGTAAGATATTGATATTCATAGTTGTTAATTTTCGTAAGACTTATTTATATGTTGCACAACATAAACTTAACCTAGCATTAACGTATGTTTTACAACATATGCTGTAAAACATACTATTTTTGCTTTATAAGATTTACAAAGGTTATTCAAAATTATCTTTTAAAAAGCAAAACATGAAAACAATTAAAGCTTTAACAATGACGTTTGCCATATTGGTTATCGCAAACGTCGCCATGGCTACCGGAAACCTCAGGGTCGATATTCTGCCTTTAACTGCAGAACGTGCGGTAGTAGCAATTTCGAACAGCGCGGAAAGTAATTTCGAGATCAGTATTGAAAATTCGGCGGGTGAAATCGTTTATTACAAAGAGACAGAAGGAAAGGTGGCCGATTACCGGAAAGTATATGACTTCTCCAGGCTCGAAGATGGTCAGTATACGCTGGCGGTAAATATTGACGGAGCAACCAGCAAACGTGAATTCAGCATCGACAGCAGAAACATTGCCGTAGGGAAACTGAAAAACCTGGTCAAACCTTATTTCGCATTCGATAACGATGTGCTGCGTGTAGCGTATCTCAACTATCCGGGCGAAACAATGGATTTACTGATCTACGAGGGAGACAATCTGATTTACAACAAAGCATTGGAAAATACCTTTTCTGTAAATGAAGGGTTGAATCTCTCCAAACTGAAAACAGGAAACTATCAGGTTGTTTTGGCTACCGGTGATCAGGTATATGATTATACCGTAGAAATAAAGTAAAAATATTCACATTTTTTCCAATGCGGTCATCCTCAGAAAAGATACCGCATTTTTTTTGTCCTTTTCAGGAAGTCATTGTATCTCCCGGCGAAGACACAATGACCCGCATTTTTAAGCCTTTTTCCACTGTTCACGGATTAGCCTGACTGCTGCCGGGAGAGTTTCCTTTTTGTCGCCCACCGACCCGCACTCG
The DNA here is from genome assembly GCA_039679975.1 of Prolixibacteraceae bacterium. GTDB lineage: Bacteria > Bacteroidota > Bacteroidia > Bacteroidales > Prolixibacteraceae > JBCFBK01. Next base: position 1,324 of record JBDKTZ010000230.1, on the reverse strand, counting down.
AAACTGATGTAATCCTGGTACCCGATTTCCTTCAGTCCGGTGAAACCGCTGATATAATTATCGGCCTCGGCATCTTCTCCAGGCATTTTACGCCTTTTGCGGCTTGCAATATGCACATGGTGAAGGTAATCGCCGGCCGAGATAAAAGCACCTCTGTCGCTGGTTTCTTCCCAGGTCATATGCCAAAAGTCGCCCATCACCGCTGCGCCGGGACTGGCCACATCGCGGACAATTGCCGCTCCGTCTGCAACCTGACGGCAGAAATAACATTCCTGCCTGTTGAGGGGTTCCAGAAGAATACGTGTTTTATGCTGAACGGCAAATTCACCCAGTTCCTTCATTTCTTCGATCAGTAATACGCGGGCTTCCTTATGAGGGATCGAGGCCTGTGCATTGAATGCAGGAACAAAAATAAGACCTGTGGAACCCAGTGCGCCCGCGGCTTCTATGATCGATTTCATTGAATCCATACATTTTTTCCTGATCGCCGGATCTTCAGCAATCAGCCATCCGTCGAAGCCGGCACAGATAGCGCTTACTTTAATATTACGGTTTTGCAGGGCCTTCTGAATCTCTTCAACCCGCTTTCCAAGATCACGTCCTCCTGGTTCCAGTCCGACGATACCAAGTGACTCTATAAAATCAAGCTTCTCGTTCAGCGATTCCCCCGGAGCAACTCCTTCCTGGCACGATATTTTCAAACCAGCCTTCTTTTTTCCTTCGGCAGGCGAGGCATTACCTGCAAAAGAGGAAAAAATACCTCCCGTTGCCGCCAAAGCTGCTCCCGCTGCAGCCATTCCCATAAATGATCGGCGTGAATGTGTCATATTTTTAAATTTTAGTATCAAGTATCAAGACACAAGAATTTCAGAAAAGTTTAAATCCTGATAACTTGTGTCTCGAGTCTTGTGTCTGTATTTTTAGGCTTCGCCGGGAACCGGAACTTTTGCGGTTTCCACGATCCCCACCGGGCCCATCACGTAAGTGGTTGGTCCCAGTTTCATATCCGAATTCATCATTTCATCCCAGGTGACTTCCTTTCCTGTGTATGCCGAAACACGACCCATGATGGCCACCATATTCGATATTGCCGTCTGTTCAGCCTCGTTGACAGGAATATTCTGACGAATACAGGTAACCAGATCGATGTGTTCCTGCACGTAAGGACTAACCTTCACGTTCTTCATTTTTTCACCCTTCTCATCCAGCGGATAATCGTACGAGAAGACGGGAGCGCCTTTAACATCGAAAATGGTATCTTTGCAGTTGGTCGATCCCTTTGTTCCCATGATAAATTCGGAAACATTGTTGACGCAACCGTTGA
>JBDKTZ010000267.1:0-18714 GCA_039679975.1 Prolixibacteraceae bacterium | reverse complement strand
CGTGTACAAAAGAAAGATCTTTTGCAGTATCTCGAAGATAAAAAGCAAGGCAAAACAGCCGTACCTTCAAAACAGGAAATGCTTCCGAACGAGATCAGGGAAAAACCGAAGAGCAGCTCTTCAATCGGTTCAGCCGATCAGATTATTGAAATGGATCGTGTTCGAAAAATCATTGCTGAACGCATGGTCGAGTCTAAAAAGATCTCTGCTCATGTCACTTCAGTTGTTGAAGCCGATGTGACTAACCTGGTTCTGTGGCGGAACAAGATTAAAGACGATTTTCTGAGCAAATACGGAGAAAAGATCACTTTTATGCCGGTATTTACAGAAGCAGTAGCCCAGGCGCTTACCGAATTTCCATTAGTAAACTCATCGGTCGAAAACGACAAGATCATCATTCACAAAAACGTAAATATAGGAATTGCCGTGGCCAAACCTGACGGAAACCTGGTGGTTCCGGTCATCAGGGAAGCGGAACAGAAGAACCTGCTTGGTCTTACGAAAACATTAAACCGTCTGGCCGACAGTGCCCGAAAAAATAAGCTTGGAATGGATGATTTTCAGGGAGGTACTTTTAGTATTACCAATTTTGGTACCTTCAGAAATATCATTGGAACACCGATCATAAATCAGCCTCAGGTTGCTATTTTGGCTACCGGAAGTATCGAGAAGAAGCCCGCTGTGATGGAAACGATGACAGGCGATGTAATCGTGGTTCGTCATAAAATGTTTCTTTCATTGACTTATGATCATCGTATCATAGACGGAGCATTGGGTGGAGCATTCCTGAGGCGGATCGCTGATATCCTGGAAGAATTTGACATTAACAGAGTGATTTAAATACTGCCGACACACAAAAACAATATGACAACAGTACCCGAATTATATTCGATCAAAATTACTCCCAAAGAGACGCTGATCAACTGGTTCTTTCTATTATCGGTTGGCAGGGCGATTGACAACAAAGCGCCAAATTATTTGAAACAGGCCATTGGCTGGTCTTACCATGCGCCCTATGCAGGACATGACGGGATTCAGCTTGCGATAGGTCAGACTTTTAAAAAGAAGACAGATCATTTGTTTCTTTATTACCGAGATATGTTGTCAGCTCTGTCTGCAGGACTGACAGCTGAGGAGATTATTTTAAACGGAATTTCCAAGGCGACTGATCCATCCAGTGGAGGAAGGCATATGTCGAATCATTTTTCCAAAGTTGAATGGAATATTCATAGTGTATCATCATTGACAGGAAACCATGCATTACATGCAGTGGGCGTGGCACGAGCTATCAAGTACTATGGAGCAAAGGCTGTTTCAATCAGTTCGCAGGGTGAGTCATCCCTTTCGGAAGGATTCGTTTATGAGGCGATCAACGGAGCCACAAAAGAAAAACTCCCCGTAATATTCGTTTTGCAGGACAATGGATACGGAATTTCCGTACCCAAAAAAGATCAGACTGCAAACCGAAAGGTAGCAAATAATTTTACGGGATTTAAAAATCTAAGGATCATTCATTGTAACGGAAAAGATATATTCGACTCGATGAACGCGATGGCTGAAGCAAAACGTCATGTCATTGAGACCAGTGAACCTGTGATTGTCCAGGCCAACTGTGTACGTATTCATTCGCATTCCAATTCAGATCGTCATGAGCTGTACCGTTCGGATGAAGAACGGAACTACGTGGCCGAATATGATCCGATCGCCAAGTATGAGCGAATGCTGAAACGTTACGGGCGTCTTACGGATGAAGAAATTCAGGCCGTAAAGGACGACGCCGCCGCGACCCTGAAAGCGGCGCATAAAGCCGCATTGAAAGCCCCGGATCCCGATCCTGAAACATACCTGGATTTTGTTCTTCCTGAGCCTTATCAGTCCGAAAAATATCCTGAAGGTACACACCAGGAGGAAGGAGAACACAAAAAACTGATTACGGCACTGAATGAAACCCTGAAAGCGGAATTCAGAAACAATCCGGATACATTTCTCTGGGGGCAGGATATCGCCAACAAAGATAAAGGCGGAATTTTCAATGTATCCAAAGGAATGCAACAGGAATTCGGGAGTAAGAGGGTATTCAATGCACCGATTGCCGAAGATTTTATTGTCGGTACAGCCAATGGGATGTCCCGTTTTAATGAGAAAATAAGAATCGTCATAGAAGGTGCTGAATTTGCTGACTATTTTTGGCCGGCTATGGAGCAATATGTTGAATGCAGTCATGATTACTGGCGTTCGAACGGCAAGTTTGTACCGAATGTGACAATCAGGCTGGCTTCGGGCGGATATATCGGAGGCGGATTATATCATTCTCAGACCATTGAAGGAGCGTTGACCTCTATTCCGGGAGTACGTATCGTTTATCCTTCATTTGCTGACGATACAGCCGGATTGTTGCGTACAGCCATACGTTCGCGCGGCGTGACCATGTTCATGGAACCCAAGGCGCTTTATAACGATCCCAAAGCAGCCACTTTCGTGCCTGACGATTTTGAGGTGCCTTTTGGTAAAGCCAGAACACGGCGAGAAGGGGATGACCTGTTGATAATTACTTATGGTAATACGACGCACATGTGTCTTGAAGCGGCTGAAAAACTTTCAAAGGAAGGTTATGAATGTGAAGTGCTGGATCTGAGGTCATTAGTTCCATTGGATAAGGAAGCGATCCTTGAAGGAGTCAAAAAAAACGGAAAAGTACTCGTCGTTCATGAGGATAAAGTACATTCAGGTTTCGGAGCAGAAATTACATCCCTGATCATGGAGGAAGCATTTGAATATCTTGACGGACCTGTTCACCGGGTAGGTTCGCCGTTTACTCCGGTTGGTTTCCACCGGGCCTTTGAAAAAAAGATTCTGCCTCATACGGCAAAAATCTATGATGCGGCAAAAGCCATTCTGGCGTATTAGAGAACTATGGCTTTCCATTTGATCATAAAGACTATTCACAAATGAAGAAAACAGCAATCATTTATAGTTTTAACAGCAACAAAACTGCAAAAGCAGCCGAAAAGATCATTGAAGCTTTCGGGGAAGATAAAATACAGATCATTAATGCCGAAAATATCACGGAGAAGGAATTCCTTAGCTGTGATATTCTGATCCTGGGCGTGCCTACCTGGTTCGACGGCGAACTTCCCAATTACTGGGACGAATTTGTACCAGCGTTGAAAGATATGGATATGAAAGGGAAAACCGTTGCTATTTTTGGGCTGGGTGACCAGGCAGGCTATCCTGAAAATTTTGCTGATGGTATCGGCGTATTGGGACACTTATTGCGTGATCGCGGAGCCAAACTGGTTGGTTACACAAATAACGAAAATTACGAATTTGAATCATCTAAGGCCATCGAAGAAGGAAGATTTATGGGTTTGGTGCTCGATCAGGAGAATCAGGCCAGACTTTCAAAAGGCAGAATCGAGAAATGGGTAAGTAGCTTAAAAAAAGAACTGAATATCGTTTAGTATCTTCTTTACTAAAATAGAAAGAAACAGGCATGAGCTCGTCGCACATGCCTGTTTCTATTTATTTTATGTTAATAATTATTATAAAGGAGGTTATTGCGGGAAATTGTATCTTTATGCCATTGAAAATTTATACTTTATACAATGAAGAAGAAGAAAGTAATTGCCCTGGTGGCGCACGACAACCGCAAAAAGGACATGATTGAGTGGGTAGCCTATAACTGGAGGGAATTTCTGTCACACCGGATCGTTTGCACCGGTACCACAGGACGCCTGGTACAGGATACCATCAATCAGAAATGCAGGGAGAACGATGTAATTCCGCCTGATGTTCAACCACTTAAATCAGGACCACTGGGAGGAGATCAACAACTCGGCGCCATGATTTGCGAAGGCAAAGTAGACATGATGATCTTTTTTTGGGATCCGATGCAACCACAGCCGCACGACGTCGACGTAAAAGCGCTGTTACGAATTTCCACTTTGTATAATATTCCGATTGCGATGAACAGGTCGACGGCCGATTTTATGATATCGTCGCGATTGTTTCACCAGGAGTATAATCCGATATTGAAAGATTATTCCGGCTATATTATGCGGAATACTGAAATTTAAGTTCCGGGAAAAAGTCCGCTCGTCATTTGATCCTTAATGTACTCTGAAAGTCAATAACATAATGAACTCAAAATCCTTTCGATATTCAATTGTCCGTGGTCAATGATCTGTAAAAACCGAGTTCTCCTTTTGTCTTATAGTTGATATTATGTTAATTTTTTAAATAAAGAAAAAGAGGGAACCCGTTCCCTCTTTTTCTTTATTTAAGATCTTCAAGTTTCTTATTTACCTCATCGAACTTATCCATCATTTTCAGACGATAGTACAACGTTTTCAGAGACTCCAGTGAAAACGTATCTTCAGCATTTACTTCGGATGCTTTTTCCATGTAAGGAATGGCTTGTTTGAAATAATCGTCTGCCTTATTCTTTTCAGCTTCGTACTTATCCTGCTGATTGGAAGGAATTGAATTCGCTATTTCGACTTGTTTCACACCCTGGTTATAATAAATCGCTCCCAGGTTATAATAGGCATCAAAATAGTCGGGCTTTAATTTAATTGCTTTTTCGTAAGCGACAACAGCGCTGTCGGGCTGATTGATTTTGTCATACAGCGAGCCGCGGGCAAAATAGAATGATGCATTTTCGGGATCTTGTTTAATAGCCAGATTCAGGTATTTCATTGCATCATTCACTTTATTGGCATTCAGGTAGATGTTAATCATCAAGACCATGATCGCGCTGTTTTCAGGGTATTTTTCAAAACCTTCCTGTAAGGTTGATAAGGCCTGTGAGGTATCTTGCATATTAATGTAGCTGGAGGCAATCAGCTCAAACGTACGGGCGCCATTGTATTCATACTTAGCCGCTTCCTTATAGTACTTGACGGCATCCTCATATTTTTCAGCATTATAAGCAGCCAGTCCTGCATTGAAAATGATCACTGTGTCTACCGTTGCTTTTTGGTCTCCCTCCTGCATTAAAGGCAAATTTTCAATTTCGAGAATACTCTTAAATGAAGCCAGTGCACTCTCGTATTTATTTTCATTAAATGCCTTCACAGCCTGGTCGGTAAAATCGGAGATTAACAGGGTCAGGCTGATCTTGACAGCATTTGCGTCTTTACCTTTCTGATCCAGTTCAAGAGCTTTTTTATAGGACTCCCAGGCAGTAGTCAGCGGATCGTTGGCGAGTTTTTTGACATTGGCATCTTTGGACTGATAAATGGCGCGATAGATATCTCCACGAACCTGCCAGGTTTTAGACCAGCTGATTGAGTTTTCCGCTTTTTCGTTATTCGGATCAATCGCTTCATTGATCGCTTCCAGCGCTTTATCCAATTTCTGCGAATCTTTCAACGTCTGCGCACTGGCAACCTTGCCTTTTTGGGCGTAGGCTCCTGCTACAGAAATTAAGAAGGCAACTAATAAAATTATTTTCTTCATCATCATGTTAATTTAGATATTTTTATGCAAATTTAATTCTTTTCATTTCAAGGTCAAACCGACAGATAAAAGAGATCAATCCTCGTTTTCATTCTGATCTTCAGATGTAAAATCAGTGTTAATCTCGTTGTCTTTCTGATCTTCGGCTGTTTCTTCGTCAAGACTAACTTCGCTGTTGCGGTCAATATCAACACGTGCAATGGATGCAATGGCATCATCTTCTTTCAGGTTAATCAATCTCACACCCTGGGTCGCTCTTCCCATAATACGGAGGTCAGAAATTGGAAGCCGGATGGTAAGTCCTTTTTCAGTGATAATCATCAAGTCGTTTGAATCGACCACACTTTTCAGTGTGATCAGGCTTCCTGTTTTTTCCGTGATATTAATTGTTTTTACACCTTTACCGCCACGGTTTGTAACCCTGTAATCACTGATACTTGAGCGTTTCCCGTATCCCTTTTCAGAGACTACCAGCACGTCGTCCGATTCATTTTCCACTGCAATCATGCCGACGACTTCATCTTGTTCACTTCCAAGCGTGATCCCTCTCACTCCTGAAGCGGTCCGTCCTATTGCACGAATTATATCCTCATGGAACCGGATCGCTTTTCCTGATTTAACGGCGATCATAATTTCGTGGTGACCATTGGTGAGAAGAGCTTCCATTAAACGGTCACCTTCCCTGATCGTAATGGCATTAATCCCGCTTTGCCGCGGCCGGGAGTAAGCTTCCAGCGAGGTTTTCTTTATAATTCCCTTCTTTGTGCAAAGAATAATATAGTTATCATTAATGTAATTGTTATCGCTAAGCGTTTTCACATTGATGTAGGCCAGCACCTGATCGTCTGTCTCTATATTCAGCAGATTCTGAATGGCCCGGCCTTTCGATGTTTTTGTCCCTTCAGGGATCTCATATACTTTGAGCCAGAAGCATTTTCCTTTTTCCGTAAACAACAAGAGGGTATTGTGCATGGAGGCAATAAACAAGTGTTCCAGAAAGTCTTCATCACGCGTATTACTCCCCTTTGATCCTACACCTCCCCTTCCCTGGGTTTTAAATTCGGTTAACGGAGTCCTTTTAATATAACCTAAATGAGAGATGGTGATCACCATTTCTTCGTCGGCGTAAAAATCTTCAGGATTGAATTCCTCGGCATTAGGAACAATCTCGGTTTTTCGCTGATCCCCATATTGCGCTTTAATTTCAAACAGCTCATCTTTGATAATTTGCATCCTCAGACTTTCATCAGCGAGGATTTGCTTGCACCGTTCAATGAACCGCATAATATCGGTATATTCCTGTCGGAGTTTATCCTGTTCAAGTCCTGTTAACTGACGAAGGCGCATTTCGACAATGGCACGGGCCTGAACATCGGTTAATGAAAACCGGCTCATCAGGCTTTCACGCGCTTCATCAGGTGTTTTGGATGCGCGGATAATGGCAATCACTTCATCGATATTATCGCTGGCGATGATGAGACCTTCGAGAATATGAGCCCTTTTCTCAGCCTGATCGAGTTCAAAGCGCGTACGGCGAATCACGACATCATGACGGTGATCTACAAAGTGATGAATCAGATCTTTTAGGTTCAGCAAACGAGGACGTCCCTTCACAAGCGCGATATTATTCACGCTGAACGAGGTTTGCAGGGCTGTATATTTGTATAACTTATTTAAGATGACATTCGAAATCTCATCCTTTTTAACGTCAATGACGATGCGCATTCCTTCCCGGTCTGATTCATCATTCACGTTCGAAATTCCTTCAATCTTTTTGTCATTGACCAGTTCAGCGATCTTCATGATCAGTTCGGCCTTATTGACCATATATGGAATTTCTGTAATGACAATCCTTTCGCGGCCGTTTCCAACAGGTTCAATATGCGATTTTCCACGGACTACGATTCTGCCGCGGCCGGTTTCATATGCTTCCTCTACTCCTTTATAACCATAGATGGTCCCTCCTGTCGGAAAATCAGGAGCTTTGATGACAGGGATCAGCTCCTTGACGTCGATACTTTTATTATCAATATATGCAACAATGGCATCGATTGTATCTGCCAAATTATGGGGTGGCATATTGGTCGCCATTCCGACGGCTATACCTGAAGTCCCATTGACCAGCAAAATAGGAAGTCTTGTAGGCAGAACTGTTGGTTCGGACAGCGACTCATCAAAATTGGGCTGAAAATCGACCGTATTTTTATCAAGATCGCTCAGTGTTAATTCTGCCATTTTTGTCATCCTTGCTTCGGTATACCGCATTGCGGCCGGACTGTCACCATCAATGGATCCAAAATTTCCCTGGCCGTCCACTAAAGGATAACGAAGTGACCATTCCTGGGCCATTCTTACCATGGCCATATAAACTGAAGAATCACCGTGAGGATGGTACTTACCAAGTACTTCTCCCACAATCCTGGCAGATTTCTTATATGGACGGTTTGAAAATACTCCTAATTCCTGCATTCCGAATAAAACTCGCCGGTGAACGGGTTTCAATCCATCGCGTACATCAGGCAAAGCTCTCGAAACGATCACTGACATCGAATAATCGATGTAGGCCGATTTCATTTGTTCTTCAATATTGATCTTAATAATTTTTTCGCCTTCAGCCATTTAATCCTCCTTTAGCATTTTTTTAATACTTCAAAATTGAAGTACAAAAATATAAAAATACTCCAAAAGACGGTCACTTTCTGCCCTATTTAATGTGATTCATCCGATTATATTTCAACAATGTTCTGTTCAAAAAAACAGCTCTTCCCGGTAGCATTTTATTGATGAATAATCTGTAATTTTAAATTCTGTTTGATTAGGGATTTAAAGCGTGTTGAAATTGGTTCTTTATGCATTTTCATGCAATTATGACATCTCAATTGAAAACCTTTCCTGTCAACATTTTGGGAATAGTTTTTGTTAGAGAGATACGATATTTAAAAATATAACAGAAATAATTTATGGATTCTCAATTCTCACCAAGGATAAAAGATGTTCTCACTTACAGCCGGGAAGAGGCTATAAGACTGGGAAATGAACAGATTGGGCTGGAACATATTTTTCTGGGAATTTTGAGAGACGGCGAAGGTATTGCGATTGATATGCTTTCTAACCTGGGAGTGAATTTATCGAAAGTAAAAGAAGCGATCGAAAATTTACTCCGTACAGATAAGGAAGTTGATTCTCAGGCATCAATACAACTCTTAAAATCAGCAGAGAAAGCTTTAAAGCTGGTTTATCTGGAGGCGCGGGCATTAAATAGCCCTACTATCAGCACCGGCCATTTACTGCTGGCGATATTGAAGGATAAGGATAGCAGAATTGCTCATTTACTGAATGATTTTCATGTCAATTATTATATACTGAAGTCAAGGCTGGAAGATTACAAACAACCGGAGGATAAGGCTGATTTTGGCGAAGACGATGACGACATTGACGATCCGTTTTCTAAGTCCAATTCTCCCGGTGCTTCTAAAAAGCCGGGTGCAGCCAAGTCGGAAACGCCGGTGCTTGATAATTTTGGTATTGACATCACGAAAGCTGCAGAAGAAAATAATCTTGATCCGATCGTTGGCCGGGAAAAGGAAATTGAGCGTTTGGCCCAAATCCTGTCACGACGAAAGAAGAACAATCCGATTCTGATCGGGGAACCTGGAGTAGGTAAATCAGCTATCGCTGAAGGACTTGCATTGCGTATTATCCAAAAGAAAGTATCGCGCGTGCTTTTTGATAAACGTGTCGTCAGCCTGGATATCGCGTCGATTGTAGCCGGCACCAAATACCGGGGACAGTTTGAAGAACGAATGAAAGCCATCCTGAATGAGCTCTCAAAAGTTAATAATGTGATTCTCTTTATTGATGAAATTCACACCATTGTCGGAGCAGGAGGTGCAACGGGTTCGCTCGATGCAGCCAATATGTTAAAACCGGCGCTGGCGCGCGGTGATATTCAGTGTATCGGTGCAACTACCCTGGATGAGTACCGCCAGCAAATCGAAAAAGACGGCGCACTGGAAAGAAGGTTTCAAAAGGTAATGGTAGAGCCTACATCGGTTGACGAAACAATCGAGATCCTGAATAACATCAAAGAAAGGTATGAAGACCATCATAATGTTTACTATACCAAAGAGGCCATTGAGGCCTGTGTTAAACTGACAGCCCGTTATATTACCGACCGGTTTTTACCTGACAAAGCCATTGACGCGCTTGATGAATCAGGTTCGCGTGTACACATTTCCAATATAAACGTTCCGGATCGTATCATTAAGCTGGAGCAAAAGATTGAAAGCACCAGGGAGGAGAAAATTAAGGCTGTGAAAAGCCAGAATTTTGAACTGGCTGCCAGTCATCGTGATAAAGAAAAAAATCTGCTCCAATTGCTCGAACAGGAAAAAGAAAGTTGGGAAAAGGAATTATTGAGTCACCGGGAAGTAGTCAGTGAGGATAAAGTGGCAGAAGTAGTTGCCATGATGTCAGGTGTGCCGGTACAACGAATAGCACAAGCCGAAGGAAAGCGGCTCATGTATATGGGAGACAAGCTAAAAGGCAGTGTGATCGGGCAGGACGAAGCCATTAAAAAGATTGTGAAGGCCATCCAGCGAAATCGGGCCGGGTTAAAAGATCCGAATAAACCCATTGGTTCCTTTATATTCCTGGGACCTACCGGCGTTGGTAAAACGCAGCTTGCCAAGGTCATTGCCCAGTATTTGTTTGACAGCACGGATGCGCTGATCCGGATTGATATGAGCGAGTATATGGAAAAGTTTTCTGTTTCTCGTCTGGTTGGTGCTCCTCCGGGGTATATCGGTTATGAAGAAGGCGGGCAACTCACAGAAAAGGTACGGCGTAAACCTTATTCCGTCATTCTCCTGGATGAAATTGAAAAGGCTCATCCCGACGTCTTCCATCTTTTATTGCAAATGCTTGATGAAGGCAGGCTGACTGACAGTTTAGGAAGGAATATCGATTTTAGGAATACGATTATTATTATGACATCGAACATCGGTTCGCGCCAGTTGAAGGATTTTGGTGCCGGAATTGGATTCAACGTGCATAGTAAGACCGCTGAAGATGAAACGGAGCACGCCAAGTACATTGTAGAAAAAGCATTAAAACGCACGTTTGCCCCGGAATTTCTGAACAGGGTTGACGATGTGATCATGTTTAACGCGCTTTCAAAAGAAGACATACACAAGATCATTGATATCGAGCTGAAAGGCTTATATGACCGGATCACTGCGCTGAATTACAAAATGAAAATATCAAGGGCAGCGAAGGAATTCATCGCCGATAAAGGTTACGATGTCCAGTTTGGGGCAAGGCCGCTGAAAAGAGCGATCCAGAAATACCTGGAAGACGAAATGGCAGAGGTTATCATCAAAGCTTCGATTACCGAAGGCGACACTGTTTCAATCGGATTTGACAAGAAGAATGAAAAAATAAAGATTAGGATTTTGGGTACGCCCCAAAAGGCATAAAAAGTTATAAGCCCTCCGGTTTTTGCCGGCGGGCTTTTTCTTGCTCTTTTCCCGGATTGAACAGGATGCGTGTGCGGGGAAAATATTGTGGATAATTTTGCTGTACGAAGGTCAACATCAACTCTCTGATTCTCACCCTCAGATCCCATGAAAGAGAGGAATTTGATGAACTCACCAACACACGCAGTTCCACCACGTTCTGCTTGATATCGGTTACCTGCAAATTACATACTTTTTTATCCCATTCCTCAAGCTCCGGTATTACCCTGTTTAATTCCTGCCTCATTGCCTCTACCGGGAACCCATAGTCAACATAGATGAAAGCTGTGCCCAGTATCTCCGTTGTCGTCCTGCTCCAGTTCTGGAATGGTTTTGTGATAAAATAGTTGACCGGCACAATCAATCTGCGTTGGTCCCAAATGCGGATCACCACATAAGTCAGAGTTATTTCCTCAATTCTGCCCCACTCATTTTCAACAATGACCACATCATCAATCCGGATAGGTTGGGTAAAAGCGATCTGAAAACCGGCCAGGAACATCGACAGACTTTGCTGCGCAGCAAACCCGATAATAATACCGGCTATACCCGCACTGGCCAGCAAACTGAGTCCCACTTGCCTGATTTTGGGAAAAGTTAGCAAAATAATGCTAAAAGCGATCAAAACAACAACAGAAGTAAGCACCCGTTCCACCACAACAAGCTGTGTCTGGATTTTTCTTGCTTTTAGATTATCTGCCACAGCGATATCGTATCTGGCCATTACGATCATCCTGATCCCGGCAATACCAATGATCAATATCCACGCGATCACGATGGTGTAGCCGATCGAGATGAGAATATGAACATCGAAGGGAAGTTTTGTTAATGGCAGGGAAACTGATATGAACGTGATGGTGATTAAAACTCCCAGCGGAACGATCATCTTTTTTAATAATCTGAGCCAGATATGTTCATGTCGTTGTCTCTTGACAAATTTTCGCAAGAAGCGGTAAATATAAAAAGCAAGAAGAACTCCCAGAACAATGCTTGCTCCTTCAACCAAAAAATCTTTACTATTTTCCATTCTGCCTGTTTTTATTTCTCCGCTTCTTACGTCTCCCCAACGATACAAGGATGCTTTATAAAACAATAAGGAACAGACAATGGAAAATGTTTAGTTTTTGTTACCCAAATAGCGAATCGCCATCAGGCTGATATCATCCACCTGCGGAGTTTTTCCCCTGAATACTTCCAGACTGGTCAATAAACGGGAAACAAGCTCCTTTGAAGATAGTTCCATCATATTGCTGATATTTTCGGTCAGACGTTCCGTTCCGTATGAGTGATCCCAGGCATCTTTACAATCGATCACCCCATCAGTATAGAGGACCAGCATATCTCCTTCATGTAAAACGATCGAATCGCCCGAATATGATTTGTTTGAATAGATACCTATAGGTAATCCATGAGCCTGATCGAGAACACGTAATTGTCTGTCGGATGTGACAAGAAAAGGATAGTTATGGGCAGCATTGCAATAGTTTAATATTCCATATTGAATATCAAGAACTCCCAAAAAAAGCGTCAAAAAATGCTGATTTGAATTATGACGGCTAAGTTCTTTATTGACTTCAATAACTATTTGCTTTGCAGACAAAATTGTTGCTTTGCTCTTGATCATTGTATGTGCAACCGCCATAAAAAGAGCCGCAGGTATTCCTTTTCCCGATACATCCCCCATTGAAAACAACAGATGATTTTGATCAATAAAGAAGTAATTATACAGATCACCACCGATACTTTCGGCAGGATGCAGCGAAGCATACAGGTCAATTGCAGGATGTTCCGGCACCAGAGAAAGCTGATTGGGGACAATGACTGCCTGTATTTCACGGGCCGACTTCAGGTCTTTTTCATATTTTCTGCGGTCATGTCTGGTTTGGTTCTGCTCAGCTAAATAATCAGAATACTTTTTTTGCAGCACAGTCAGGCTGTCGGTCAATAATTCGATTTCGCTTTCCGGTTTCTTTTTTTGCCGTTCACCAAAAGTGAATTTCCGGAATGACTCAACAATATTGGACAGAGGGGTCAATGTTCGCCTGAAAATAGGAATAAAAAGTAATAATATAATTATCAGCCCTATAGCAGATACGCTGAGCATCTTCCAGAAAAGGATGTTCAGATCGGACTGCCTGACATTTTCACCCATGTTACTGATCAGGAGTTCCTTGCTAAAGTTGTAATTGAGAAAAACGATAGCAGCGAAAACCAGAATGATCGTGGTTAAAATATACAGGCTTAGCTGAAAAGCGATACTCTTTTTGTTCATTAAGATTAATTTTCAAAAAAGATACAATTTAATGAAAAAGTAAATGCAAGGAAATACGAATCGTACAAAATAAAAAACCGTCGCTGTTGCGACGGTTAAATTGTATCATTCCACCGATAAACTTAAGTTGATTAAGTATTCATTGCTCCGCATACATGAATGACTTGTCCGCTGACATACGATGACAGATCGGATGCCAGAAACAAGGCCACCTTGGCCACTTCTTCGGGAGATCCGCCTCGTTTCATAGGGATATTCGCCTCCCATGCTTTTCTGGCATCTTCGGGAATTTTGGCTGTCATCTCAGTAATAATAAATCCGGGAGCAAGGGCATTACTGCGAATACCCCGTGAACCAAGCTCTTTGGCGATCGATTTGGTAAATCCGATAATGCCGGCTTTAGATGCAGAATAGTTAGACTGGCCTGCATTTCCACTAACTCCGACCACTGAACTCAGGTTGACAATAGAACCGCTTCGCTGTTTGAGCATGGTCTTTTGAACAGCTTTGGTAAAATTGAAGACTGACTTCAAATTAACATTGATCACAGCGTCCCATTGATCTTCTGTCATTCTCATCAGCAACGTGTCTTTGGTAATGCCGGCATTATTCACTAATACATCTACCTGACCGAATTCCTCAACAATTTTGTTGACTACTTCTTCTGTCTGATCAAATAATGCCGCATTGGACGCATAGCCTTTGGCTTTGACACCTAAAGTAACCAATTCCCTTTCTGTTGCTTTCATATGATCATCTTCAAAAAGATCGGTGAAAGCAATATTACAGCCTTCTTCAGCAAACTTTAAGGCAATTGCCTTGCCTATGCCTCTCGAGGCTCCGGTAACAATTGCTGTTTTTCCATCAAGTAGTTTCATGTTTTTATTATTTATTTTGCGTCCCAAAGATACTTTTTTTTGGTTTTTTAGTATCAGATTATCATCAAATTCAGCATTGTTGCCTTTTTTAGCTTTGGTTTATCTCAAAATTTAAAACAACCAATTGAATTATTCGTTTTCAAGATTCATTTCTGCCCCTGGTTACTCAGTCAGTTTCAGGCTTGTACCATTCCGGTCGAAGCCTTAAGCCAAAAGCTCCTCCAGTTTCATTAAAACCTCTCCTGCTCTGCCCTTCAAGTAGATATCGGTAATATCGGCTGTAAAAGATGATCTTTCAGGATTGATTTCGATGATAGTGGCGCCATGCTGTTTGGCCGTGATCGGAACATAAGCGGCCGGATATACTTCCCCTGTCGAACCAACCACCAGACATACTTCTGCTTTATTCGAATCATCAAATGAGCAGGAATATGCATCCTCAGGAATACCCTCTCCAAAGAAAACAAAGTCAGGTTTCAGGATCGACCGGTCATCGTGACACAAGGGAGGAATAAAGTTTAGGTCAAATTCACTTGCATGATACTTTCTGCCGCATTTCAGACAAACCAGCTGTTTGGAATTACCATGGAATTCCCTGACAATACGGCTTCCTGCCTCCTGATGCAGATTATCTATATTCTGCGTAATTACAGATTTCAAAAGTCCTCTTTTTTCCATCCGGGCCAGCACTAAATGTGCATTGTTGGGTTTGGAACTTGCAAAGAAATCGTAAAATATCTCGCGAATCCGGATCCAGCAGGCAGCCGGATCAGACAGGTAATAATCGATATCAAGTACTTTTGGATCGTATTTATTCCAAATGCCGTTTTCTCCGCGAAAAGGAGGAATGCCACTTTCCACTGAAATTCCGGCACCGGTAAAGGCGATGGTGAATCGGGATTGCCTTATGAGTTTGGCCGCTGTAGCGATCAGTGATTCCATGAAATCTAAAGCTTTTAAAATCTTAAAGCTAATAAATATAAAGGGACGATCGGCATATTGCCGGTAAACATTCTTAAAAAAGGTTTTCGTCGGCAAAACCCGGAGAGGGTTTTGAAAGGTCTTTTCCAAAAAGGCTTATATTTGATTCCTGATTGAAGTGATATGCAACTATTACTTTATGGAAACAAAAAAAACAGTTATGCTTGATCAATCTACCATATGCGCCATAGCGACTTCACCCGGAATGGGACCAATTGCGATTATCCGTTTATCGGGTGAAAAAGCGATCGGATTAACGGATGAGATCTTTCGGTCGCCTTCCGGAAATAAACAACTCCGGGATGCGAACGCCAATACCTTTCATTTTGGAATCCTTTACGAAGGAACGGAAATTATTGATGAAGTCGTCGTCTCCGTTTTTCGTGCCCCCCGTTCGTTCACTGGTGAAGACGTGGTTGAGATCAGTTGTCATGGCTCAGTTTATATTCAGCAAAGGATCCTGCAGCTTTTGATTTCAAGGGGGGCGAGAATGGCCCGGCCAGGCGAATATACGCAGAGGGCGTTTATGAACGGTAAAATGGATTTATCGCAAGCTGAAGCCGTGGCCGACCTGATTTCTTCGACTAACCGGGCATCTCAAAAGGTGGCCATGAGTCAAATGCGCGGAGGTTTTTCTTCCGAAATTAAGCGCCTCCGGGAAAAGCTGCTTCATTTTATCGCTTTAGTTGAACTGGAACTGGATTTTAGTGAAGAAGATGTTGAATTTGCCGACCGCAGGGCACTCGGGGAACTGGTTGATCATATTGCTGCTGTGGTTCTGAAACTAAAAGAATCTTACCGGTTAGGAAATGTGATCAAAAACGGGATACCGGTTGCTATAATCGGAGAAACCAATGTCGGGAAATCAACACTTTTGAATGCACTTCTGAATGAGGAGCGTGCCATTGTATCGGATATTCATGGCACCACCCGCGATGTAATTGAAGATGTGGTCAACATCCAGGGTACCGCTTTTCGTTTCTTTGATACCGCCGGGCTCCGGGATACTGCCGATATAATTGAAAGCATGGGGATCGAAAGGTCCTACGGAAAACTCAAGGAAGCTTCCATCGTCTTGCTTGTAGTGGATACCACGAATCCCCTCCCCCTGATTGCCGGACGAATTGAGAAGATCCGTGAACTTCTGACGGATCAGCATCTGATCATTACTGCCAATAAAGTGGATATCGGATCGGAAGAGACTGTAAAAGAATTAAAAAAACTTTCCCTCCGAAAAAATGAGTCCCTGATATTTCTTTCCGCAAAAAAAAGAGAGCACCTGGATCAACTCATATCCAGGATGCAGGAAACGATTGCCCTGGATCAGATTGGAGAAGAAGATACTATCGTAACGAACATCCGTCATTATGAAGCCCTGACACGGGCTCTTGCATCATTGCAGCGCGTACAAGCCGGAATGAATCAGTCTGTTTCCGGAGAATTCCTGGCCCGGGACATCCGGGAATGCCTGGAGTATCTTGGCGAAATCACCGGAGAAATAAGCAATGATGAGATCCTGGGTCATATTTTCAAACATTTCTGTATCGGAAAGTAAAAAGAGTTACATTCCTGTAAATGAAGCTTATCGATTAAAATTTATTCAGAATTAAGCTCTCCATTGTATGCTTTGACATCATTACGCTCTAAAATGACTATATATTTAGTCATTTTTATTGAAATAATTTGGATGACTAAATTTTTAGTCATACCTTTGAACTGAAGGATTGACAAATTAAATTCAGAAACACAATGCAACTGACAAAAGCAGAAGAACAGGTGATGCAATACCTTTGGGAACTGGGTGAAGGCATGGTGAAGGATATCCGGAATTGTTTTGATGATCCGAAACCCGTGCGGAATACGGTTTCCACGGTTCTGCGGATACTCGAAAAGAAAGAATTTGTATCGCACCACACATCAGGAAATGTTCACGTATACTACCCGTTGATAACGAGGGAAGAATACTCAAAGAGCCAGCTTTTTGGCCTCATGAAAAGTTATTTCAACAATTCATTTCCGGCGATGGCGTCTTTCTTTGCACGCGAAAAAGATCTGAGCATCCGGGAGCTTGAACAGCTCATGGAGGAAACAAAACGGGAATTAAAAAAGAAATAAAATCAGGTTATGGAAGCATTCTTTACATATCTGATCCGATCGTCGGTCTGGCTGACAGGCTTTGGACTGATTTATCTGTTATTTCTTCGCAACGAGCGTTATTTTGTGTTGAACAGGATCTTTTTGCTGGCAGGAATGATCGCTTCTCTTTGCTTTCCCTTTATCCGGTTCTATTACATCGTAGCCATGCCCGTGTTCGACGCTGCAAACGTTGGGGAAATCCGGCCGCCTGTTGCCGACGCAATGACGGAACCGCAGCAATCACCGGATTATCTTTTTTATGTGTATTTGTCAGGTACCCTTTATCTGATCTTCAGGTTACTTAAACAGACCATTTTGGTGGTCAGGGTAATCCGGAAGTCAGGACATGCGCTCTTCAATAATACCAGGCTGGTTC
This sequence comes from Prolixibacteraceae bacterium, assembly GCA_039679975.1. Lineage (GTDB taxonomy): Bacteria > Bacteroidota > Bacteroidia > Bacteroidales > Prolixibacteraceae > JBCFBK01. The sequence goes on along the minus strand of JBDKTZ010000267.1, from coordinate 1,095 downwards.
GTAACGACCGCTACCCTGCCCCATTTTCATTTTTCTCGTATGTATTTGTCAATCCTTCAATCAGCGACGCTGAAACTTATGAGATCGTGAATCACGAGCGGGAGCATATCCGGCAACGGCACTGGCTGGACCTGTTATTATTCGAACTCCTCTGCATCCTGCAATGGTTTAACCCCGCGGTTTGGTTTTATGGCCGTTTTATCCGGCAAAATCATGAGTACCTGGCCGATGAGTCTGCGCTGAAACGCAGTATGGAACCGGGAAAATACCGTGCCGCCTTATTAAATCAAATGTTTGATGCTGAGGTAATCCGATTATCCAATTCATTCAATTACTCACTCAACAAAAAGAGATTTATCATGATGAAACAAACAATAACTTCACCAGTCCGGAAATTAAGATTCTTATCGGTTTTACCCTTTGTTGCCGGCGTTTTCTATGCCTTTGCCATTCCTGAGTATCGGTTTATCAGTGAAGCAGGAGGCCGGCCAAATGATAGTCTTCGTCCTTCGCAAATGGCAGAGAACCTGTTTCCTAAAGTGAATTCAGATGTTGACGTTCAGCCGGGCATCCATGTGTTTTCACAGTCAGATAACGATCAAAAGCCATTGGTTTCCAAAAAAACGATGAAAGGCACGGTCACTGACGCAAGCGGGAATCCTCTGGAAAATGCGTCTGTGGTCATATCAGGTACAAGTTCAGGCACAATAACAGATGCCGAAGGTCATTTCAAACTGGAAACAGACAGCAGCCATCCGCTGATGATTTCATATGTCGGTTATAAAACAGCAAAAGCTCCGGCTGATTTTAAACAGCCGGTCACCGTCCGGCTGGAACTTGAGAACATCGGAATAGACAGTGTCATAGTAGTCGGTTCGGCCGTTACAAAGCCTTCTCCGGAACCAGTGAAACCCGCAGGGGATGACAATAAAGTCTTCACCATTGTCGAACAGATGCCGGAATTTCCCGGAGGAGCAATGGCTTTACGTAAATCGATCGCGTGGGCGATCAAATATCCTCGGATTGCAGCAGAAGAAAATGCCGAAGGCACGGTATTTGTCAGTTTTGTTGTGAACCGGGATGGTTACATTTGGA
>JBDKTZ010000480.1:0-14306 GCA_039679975.1 Prolixibacteraceae bacterium | reverse complement strand
ACGCAATACGATCTTGCTTGAAACTTTTGTTTCCCAACAATCGAAACACTGGTTCGATCAGGCCACCTTCAGTGCTTTGTCCCGTATCCGGGGTATGGAGTCTGCCTCCATATTCGCGGAAGCATTTTATGCAAGGAAAATAGTATTATAATACAGCGTACGCGCCAGACGATTTGATACCTGAATCACAGCTATATGAGTTTAGTTAGTCATCTAAAAGAAGCAAAACATAAATTGTTTCCTAAAAAGGAATTTGTTATTTACAAAGGCTGCGTGCTGCCAGCTAAGCACCTGAGGTTTAATGGGCCCGGCTTTCGTGATAACTCGTTTTATATACATACTGCCAGGTTGGAAGCAAAAAGACTGATCGAAAAGCTTGGTTGCAATTCGAAAAGTCATATACTTGAAATCGGTTGCGGACAGGGGCGATTGGTAACCGGATTATTGATGCTGATTGGCCGGCTTAGCTATGTGGGATTTGACGTTCACCTTCCATCTGTCAGATGGTGCAGGAAGTACATCGAAAAAAGAGAACCGTCTTATCATTTTGAACATTTAGATATTGCCAGCGAGCGCTATCATAAAGGAGGCAGGCAGATCGATCATCATTTTAAATTTGATATTCCCGACAGGAGCATTGATATCATCTATATCTGGGGCGTTTTTACAAATCTTGATGGGGAAGTGATGAAAATTTACCTGAACGATCTCAAACGGATGCTTGCACCGGGAGGAAGAATTTTTTTTACAGCCTTTGTCGAAGAAGATGTTCCTGATATCTCAATCAATCCAAAAGGTTATTTATTTGAAGAATACAGCAGCCCCTTGCAAGTGGTTAGATATGAGAAGAATTATCTATTCTCTCTCATATCGCGGGCGGGTCTGGTTATTGATGATTTCGTGTACGGAAAAGAATTTGACGGACAGAGTGAATTTTACCTGAGTCAGAAAGCGCCAGTCATCGGATCGGTTGTTACCTCCGCACACTCCTGAAAACAATTCTATGGCATCTCTTAAACGTCCGATCCGCTCGGGAATTTTCTACACGGCAATTGCGAGATATTCAAATATTGTTATTTCAATTCTGATTACGGCCGTTTTGGCTCGTCTATTAAAGCCGGAAGAGTTTGGAACAGTTGCTATTGCAATGGTGTTCATTACATTTTTCACTTATTTCGGTGATTTTGGTGTTGGGCCGGCTATTATTCAAAACAAGGAACTGAGTCGTGCCGATATTGAGTCTGTTTTTACTTTCACAATTTCGGGAGGGCTTCTTTTATCCTTTTTGTTTTTCTTTGGCGCTTCATTAATCACTTATTTTTATAACGAACCGGAATTAAAAAATGTATGCAGGATTCTGTCGGTTTCCGTCCTGTTTTTCTCGATGAAAGTTGTTCCGGAAGCATTAAACAGGAAAAATTTGCTTTTTAAAAAAATCGGGATTTTATCGGTAATCATTCAATTGGTTAGCGGAATTGTTGCTGTAATTCTGGCTTTAAATAAGTTCGGTTATTATGCTTTGGTGATCCGATCGGTGATTGACAGTCTTTTTTTGTTAATAGGAAACTATTTTCTTCACCCTGTAAAACTTCGGTTTAAGATCAGAAAAGAATCTGTTTTTAAGATTTGGAGGTTTTCGGCCTATCAATTCATGTTTAGCCTGGTTAGCTACTTCACCAGGAATATGGATAATTTACTGATTGGAAAATATTTTGGTACAGGTGCGCTGGGATTCTACGATAAAGCGTATTCGCTGATGATGATGCCTGTTGCCAACTTAACCAATGTGGTTACTCCGGTTTTACATCCTGTATTGTCAGGATATCAACACGACAAGTCCAGGATTCTTGGTTCTTATCTGATTATTTTCAGGTTCTTATCAGTTATTGGATTGCCATTATCGGTTTTCCTTTATTTTTCCGGCTCTGAAATAGTCAATATTATTTATGGTCCTCAATGGAGCGGGAGTATACCTGTTTTTAAAATTTTAGCAACAATTGTCGGGGTTCAGGTGATCATGTCGAGTGCCGGATCCATTTTCCAGGCGACGAATAAAATTGAACTAATGTTTATTAGCGGCTTGATTAGTTCTACCCTTATTTTTACGGGTATTTTGTATGGAATTTTCGTTGACAAATCATTGGAAACTATTGCAACAGGAATAAGCGTAGCGTATTTTATGAGTTTTTTTATCACCTATTTGTTTTTAATCAAAGGTGCTTTTAGGACGTCTTTGATTCCATTTATGTCTGAGATGGTTATGCCACTTGTAATTGCACTGGGTGTCTTTTTAGTGAACGTGGCAATAACAGGTCTTGCAATTGAAAATATATATTACTCACTGATCTTGAAAACAGTGGTAAGCGGAACAGCTTTTATGATCTTGTTTACTCTTCCTGCGAAAAACCGAAAGTTATTCGTGGAATACAAAAAGAAAATACTTAAGCAGGAAAAATCTTGACAGGCGATAAAAAATAAAAGCAGGGAACAACGATAAACTCATCAATTTTATGTTCCGATTGACTCTCAACTCCTTGCTCAATTTGATGTGGGCGGGGAAAAATGGAAAAGCCTGCAAATTCTATGATTTGCAGGCTTTTGTTTGGGTTTAAACCCATGTTGTCGGGGTGAAAAGACTCGAACTTTCGACCCCTTGCACCCCATGCAAGTGCGCTAGCCAACTGCGCCACACCCCGAACTAACCGGGTGCAAATGTAAACAATCACTCGTATACTTCAAAACGAATTATGAAATTTGATCAGTCTATTTTTCGATAGTCTTGATCTATGAGATCTTCATTATTATCGATGGAATAAATATTGTATATGTGGACAGGTTATGTAATTTTGTGAAAGAAAAAACTAAAACACGTACCATGTTTAAAGCGTTAAATCTTCAGGAAAGCAAAGACAATCATATTGAACCGGCAGGTGATGCCGAAAGAGTTAAATGTCTGATTATCGGCTCCGGGCCAGCCGGATACACTGCTGCCATTTATGCAGCCAGGGCAAATCTGCATCCTGTGATGTATGAGGGACTTCAGCCGGGAGGTCAGCTTACGACCACCACCGAAGTGGAAAATTACCCGGGTTATCCTGCGGGAGTGACTGGTCCTGTGATGATGGAAGACTTTAAAAAACAGGCGGAGCGGTTTGGTACCGATATTCGGTTCGGTTTGGCTACAAAAGTTGATTTCACCGGTCCTGTCCATAAAGTTTGGATTGACGGGACAAAGCTGATTGAAGCCGAGTCTGTGATCATAGCCACTGGCGCTACAGCAAAATATTTGGGAATTGAAGACGAAATAAAGTATGCAGGGGGAGGGGTATCTGCCTGTGCTACCTGCGACGGGTTCTTTTACCGCGGTAAGGATGTGGCTGTTGTGGGAGGTGGCGATACGGCTGCCGAAGAGGCGATCTACTTGGCGGGTCTGGCACGAAAAGTGTATCTGATCGTCAGACGTGACGAACTGAGGGCATCCAAAGTGATGGCCAACAGGGTGAAGTCTGTGCTAAACGTTGAAATTCTGTGGAAACATCAAACCAAAGGCCTTTTGGGAAACGGTGTGGTGGAAGGAGCTGTACTTGTAAAGAATAAGGGTGAAGCCGATGAAGAGGAGGTGACAATCAAAATTGATGGTTTCTTTTTGGCCATTGGTCACAAGCCAAACTCTGATTTTGCAGCCGACTACCTGGAACTTGATCCGGTTGGTTACATAAAAACTATTCCCGGAAGTTCCAGAACCAATGTACCCGGAGTCTTTGCCTGTGGTGATGTACAGGACCCGATTTATCGTCAGGCTGTTACTGCCGCAGGATCGGGGTGCATGGCTGCGATTGACGCGGAACGATATTTGTCAGAGAAGCATATATAAAAAAATCCGGCTTTTGCCGGATTTTTTTATTATAAAACTCCCATCATCGGGATTTCTTTGTCTTTGTAATCGCCATTCAGCAGCTTTTCATGCACAGTCTTGAATGCTTTAATCGTATAGTTCACATCGTCCAGTGTATGAGTTGCTGTCGGGATCAGCCGCAGAATGATCTCTCCCTTCGGAATGACCGGATAAACGACCACAGAACAGAAAAGATTATGATTCTCACGTAAATCGTAAACCACATTGGTGGCTTCGGGGACATCACCCTTCATATAAACCGGCGTAACGGGTGAATTAGTCCTTCCAATGTCAAATCCGGCTTCTTTTAATCCTGTTTGCAGCGCATTGACAATGAGCCAGAGTTGTTCGCGCAACTGTTTTTCCGTCTTCAAAAGTTCCAGACGTTTCAATGATCCGACGACCATTGCCATTGGCAGAGACTTCGCGAACGTCTGCGAACGCATATTGTAACGAAGATGATTGCAGATATCCTTGTCGCACGCGATGAATGCCCCTATACCGGCCATGGCCTTGGCAAATGTGCTGAAATGCAGGTCCACACCATCTTCTACGCCGAAGTGTTCAGGAGTCCCTGCTCCGGTTGCGCCCATGGTGCCAAAGCCGTGCGCGTCGTCAACCAAGAGGCGGAAACTGAATTCCTTTTTCAAAGCGACGATCTCATCCAGCTTGCCCAGGTCACCTGACATGCCAAATACACCTTCGGTAACAACGAGGATTCCTCCGCCTTGTTTTTCTGCCAGCACAGTAGCCCTTTCAAGCTGCTTATGCAGGTTTTCCATATTGTTGTGCGGATAAACGAAACGTTTACCGATATGAAGGCGAAGCCCGTCAAGTATACAGGCGTGTGCTTCGCTGTCGTAAACAATAACATCATTTCTGCCACAAACGGTATCGATGATCGAGACCATTCCCTGATAGCCGAAGTTAAGCAAAAATGCATCGGGTTTTTTTACAAAAGCAGCAAGCTCACGTTCGAGTTCTTCATGTTTATTCGTCTGGCCTGACATCATCCGGGCTCCCATCGGGTAAGCGAGCCCCCAGTCTTTTGCAGCCTGCGCATCCACCTTCCGGACCTCAGGATGGTTAGCCAGACCAATGTAGTTATTTAAACTCCAGTTCAAAACTTCCTTGCCACGGAATGTCATGCGGGCACCAATTTCTCCTTCCAGCTTGGGAAAGGCGAAATAGCCATGCGCCTGCTTCATATACTGGCCGATATTTCCTTTGTTTGACCGAAACTTTTCAAAAATATCCACGGTTATTTTTTTTAAAATTAAACTCTGCAAATGTAATTCTTTTTGAGAAGTCCGCAAATTTGTTAAATTATATTAAACCAAGGAGTAAATAGACATTTCTTGCTAATTTTAGCATTTAAATTTAATAAAAACGTATCTTTGCGGCCATGTTAAGAAGAATGAATAAAATTGGGACCCTGAGCCTGTTGCTCCTGTTTATTTCAACGGCTTGCAGCGATTTTAACAAGATTGTTAAAAGTACCGACTATGAATTCAAGTATAAAAAAGCTGTGGAGTTTTATGAGAAGGGCGAATATTCCCGTGCTTCAACCTTGTTGGCTGAATTAGTGAATATTTACAGGGGTACCAGTAAGGCCGACGACATTTATTATTATCATGCCAAAAGTTTCTTTGCGATGAAAGATTACCTGATGGCAGGTCAGTTTTTCAGCCAGTTGGCAAGGGAATTTCCCAAAAGTGAATTTGTGGAAGAGTGCCAGTACATGATCGGTTATTGTTTTTATATGGATTCTCCCAAGCCAAGGCTGGATCAGACCCTGACACAAAAAGCAATTGATGCATTGCAACTTTATATTAACCTTTATCCTTCGACCGAACGGGCGACAGAAGCAAACAGACTGATCATTGAGATGAGGGATAAGCTGGTATACAAATCATTTCTCACCGGTAAACTTTATTATGACCTGGGCAATTATAAGGCAGCCGTAGTTGCCTTAACCAATTCACTCAAAAGTTTTCCCGATACAAAATATCGTGAAGACCTGACCTTTATGCTACTGGATGCCAAATATAATCTGGCGATTTACAGTACGGAAGACAAAAAGGAATTGCGTTTAAGCGATGCTCTCGATGAGTATTTTAGCTTTGTCGATGAATTTCCTGAAAGCAAATACCGACAGCAGGCAGAGAAATTTCACCAATCGACGGCTAAATTGTTGAATTATGATGACGTTAAATAATAAATATGGATTTTAAGAAGATTAAAGCTGAAAGCACAACAGTTCCACGCGACTTGACCGACATGGAAGAACAGACCGGGAATGTATATGAAACGGTGATGATCCTTGCAAAACGTTCTAATCAGATCGCCTCCGAAATGAAGGAAGAACTGAATCAAAAATTGCAGGAGTTTGCGTCTTATTCTGATAATCTGGAAGAGGTTTTTGAAAACCGCGAGCAAATCGAGATTTCAAAATATTATGAACGGTTGCCAAAACCCGCGTTAATCGCTTACGAAGAATTCAAACAGGCGCAGATCTATCACCGTAACCCGGCTAAGGAAAACCGTAAGGGGACAGTTTAATTGATCATTTCTGTTTACTGATTCAAGGTCATGTCGGGTGATTTGTATGTACCTGATATGACTAAATTTATTTTTGATTAATCGGTGATGCTTCAGGGAAAACGTATTATTCTGGGAGTAACAGGAAGTATAGCTGCTTATAAAGCTGCTTCTCTTTTAAGATTACTGGTGAAGGAAGGCGCTGAGGTTCAGGTCGTGATGACCCCTGCTGCAAAGGAGTTTATCACACCGGTTACCATGAGCGCCTTGTCGGGTAGGCCTGTTGCATCCGAATTTTTTGCCGCCAATGACGGTACTTGGTATTCTCATGTCGATATGGGTCAATGGGCCGATTTGATGCTGATTGCCCCGGCTACTGCAGCCACCCTGGCCAAAATGGCTTCGGCTGTATGTGATAATTTATTGATAACTACCTATTTGTCAGCTAAGTGTCCGGTGATGGTGGCGCCTGCGATGGATCTGGATATGTTTGCCCATCCGGCGAACCTGAAAAACCTGGATACACTCCGTTCTTATGGAAATGTGATCCTTGAACCCGGAGAAGGAGAGTTGGCCAGCGGACTGCATGGGAAAGGGCGCATGCAGGAACCTGAACAGATTGTTGAAGAGGTAGTCCGTTTCTTTTTGTTTAAAAAAAAACTTCTGAATAGGCATTTTCTTGTTACGGCGGGTCCGACTTACGAAAAGATCGATCCGGTCCGGTTTATTGGCAACTATTCGTCAGGGAAAATGGGATATGCCATTGCAGAGGAGCTGGCATCGCAAGGGGCAAAAGTCACTTTGGTCAGTGGCCCTGTTGTCTTGAAAACAAAAAATCCCGCTATCGATCGGATCGACGTGGAATCGGCCACGGAAATGAAAGAAGCCTGTTTAACGGTTTTTCCCCAGGTTGACGGGGCTGTCATGTGTGCTGCTGTTGCTGATTACAGACCAAAAAATCAGGCTGATCAGAAAATCAAGCGCAATACGGAAGAGTTTTCAATCGATTTGATTGCCAACGATGATATTGCCTGTTTGTTGGGAACTTTAAAATCACCTCACCAGCTATTGGCGGGTTTTGCCCTTGAAACGGCTGATGCCTTTCACCATGCCGTCGAAAAACTGGAAAAGAAGAATTTCGACTTCATCGTTTTGAATTCCCTTCAGGATCAGGGGGCCGGATTTGGCGTCGATACAAATAAAATTACGATTATTACCAAAGCCGGTCAACTCCATGAATACGGACTAAAATCCAAAACCGAGGTAGCGAAGGATATCGTAGAGCTGTTAGCCATTAGCCTTTAGCTATTAGCTTTTTATTTTCCTGCTAATAGCTAAAAGTTAATAGCTTTCTGACTCACATCTTTTTCTTATTTTTGCTGTACACATCATAAAAACGTAATCGTGCTTCAATCGCTGCATATCACCAATTACGCATTGATCGATCAGTTGTCGATCCGGTTTTACCCGGGTTTCAACATTATTACCGGTGAAACAGGGGCCGGCAAATCGATCATTCTCGGAGCCCTTGGGCTGATCCTCGGTCAGCGGGCCGATATGGGCGTGCGTCAGGATAAAGACAAGAAGTGCTCGGTGGAAGGGACTTTCCGGATCAAGGGTTACCAACTTGAACATTTTTTTGATCAGGCGGAACTGGACTATGATGAGGTGTCTATTCTGCGGAGGGAAATCACTCCTTCAGGCAAATCCAGGGCTTTTATTAACGATACGCCGGTTAATTTGAAGGTTTTGCAGGATCTGTCATTGCGGCTGATCGATATTCATTCGCAGCACCAGAACCTGGAACTGGGGAATCGCTCATTTCAGTTGAAACTTGTGGATCTTGTGGCCGGCAATGAGCCGATTTTAAAAAAATACACCCGGGTGTACGAGGAACTGCTTGATCGGAGAGCGAAACTGGCCTCCCTGAAGGCGGAAGCCGAACGTGCAAAAGCAGATCTGGATTATTACGAATTTCAGTTTAAACAACTGGATGAAGCCAGACTAAAGGAAAACGAGCAGAAGGAACTGGAGACCGAGCAGGCTGAACTGGAACATGCCGGGGAGATTAAAACTACCTTTGGCTCGTTATCAGAAGAAATTGAGAACGAGGAATACGGCATTTTACTGAAATTAAAGGGGCAAATTGCCCAATTAAGTAAATTAGCCGGTATTTCGCCGCAGGCAAGGCAAATGAAGGAACGGCTTGAGTCGTGTTATTTTGAGCTGAAGGATCTGGCTGAGGAAAGTGCATCGCTTTCAGAGCGGGCGGAGCATAACCCGGATCGGATGGCATTTGTTTCGGGCCGATTGGATACGATTTATACGTTGCAGCAGAAGTTTCGTGTTGGTACAGTGCCCGAATTGATCGCATTAAGGGACGAACTTGCTCAAAAGATCCTTCAAATTGCTTCATTTGATGAAGAAATTAAAGCAGCTGACAATCAGGTTAATGAACGGGCAAAAGAGGTACGGGAGCAAGCCCATGAGATCAGTGAACGGCGAAAAGGAGTGTCAGGGCAGATTGCTGTTTCTGTCGTTGAAGTGCTCCAAAAGCTGGGTATGGTACACGCAGATTTCCGGGTTCATTTTGAGAAGACAGAACAACCGGGTCCGCTGGGAATCGATGATTTACAGTTTTTATTCTCTTCGAACAGAAATTCTGCTCCGCAGGATATTTCCAAAATTGCGTCAGGAGGTGAAATCTCGCGTGTGATGCTGGCTTTGAAGACGCTGATCACCGACAGCAAGTCCCTTCCAACCATTGTTTTTGATGAAATTGATACAGGGATCTCCGGTGAAGTGGCCGTTAAAACAGGCTCAATCCTGAAAGCAATGGCCGGCCACATGCAAGTAATTAATATCACCCATCTGCCGCAGATCGCCGGGAAAGGACAGCATCATTTTAAAGTCTACAAATATGAAACGCCTGAAAGGACGTTCACGTCGATCCGCGAACTGAATGAAGACGAGCGGATTGATGAACTGGCCCAAATGCTGAGTGGAGAAAAAGCTTCCGACACCGCACGGAAAACAGCCCGGGAGCTGTTGGATTAAAGCCTTCCGGACTGTCGAAGACGCTTTACAGCCTGTCTTCAAGGATCAGTTTGATCTCGTCAGGGCCAATATCTGCTTGTTCTCCGAATTTGCTTCCGCGTTGTCTTGTTCTTTCCATGATCCTGGAAATGGTTTCAGCAGGCACTTCATAATCGGGAAGTGTTGTTTTTATACCAACCGATTCGAAAAAGCCGATGGTTTTTTGAATCGCCTCATCAATCCGTTCGTCCACTGTTCCCGAAGTAATGTTCCAGATCCTTTCGCCATATTGAAGGATTTTATCCTGCTTTTCCCTTCTGCGGATATTCATTATGCCCGGGAGTACAATAGCCAGTGTCCGGGCATGATCAATACCGTGATAGGCAGTCAGTTCATGTCCGATCATGTGAGTAGCCCAGTCTTGAGGGACACCCATGCCGATCAGGCCATTCAGTGCCATAGTGGCACTCCACATGAAGTTAGCGGCCGCATCGTAGTCAGTCCGGTCGGTCAGAACTTTCGGGCCTTCTTCAACGAGGGTTTTCAAAATAGCCTCAGAAAAACGATCCTGGAGAGGAGAATTTACAGGAAACGTCAAATATTGTTCAATGACATGAACAAACGCATCAACAACTCCATTGGCTACCTGACGATCGGGTAGAGAAAAGATGACTTCCGGATCGAGTACCGAAAACTGAGGATAAACAGCCTGGGAATAGAAGCTGATTTTTTCTTGTGTTTCCTTTTTTGAAATCACTGCATTTCCGTTCATTTCTGATCCTGTGGCAGGAAGTGTCAGAACTGCTCCTATGGGTACTGCATTTTCGACAACGATCCGGTCTTTTTTTGCCATAATGTCCCACGGATCGGAGCCTTCGTACAAAACAGCCGCAGCGATAAATTTAGTACCATCCAATACCGAACCTCCTCCTACTGAAAGCAGGAAATTCACGTTTTCATTTTTACAAATTTCTACTGCTTTCATGAGCGTTTCATACTTCGGATTAGGCTCAATACCACCGAATTCAATCATTTGAAAACCGGCTGTCGCCTTTTTTACCTGATCATAAACGCCGTTTTTGAAAATACTTCCACCCCCGTAGGTTAACATGATCTTTGCATCCGAAGGTAATTCCCGGCCGATTTTTGTAATTTGCCCTTTACCAAAGAGGATCTTAACAGGATTTTTAAACTGAAAATTGTACATAGCTGTATTTGTTTATTTTGACTTTATGGTTCATTCCGTACAAAATTACAAAATCAACTGAAAGGGGCATGTTAATAAATTTAAACACTACATTTGCGGGAAACAAGAGGAGCAAAGAGCATGGGGCATAGGGGAAAACGGAAACCGGAGAACGGAGACGGGAGACCGGAAGAGGGTTGAAAGGTGATAAGGTAACAAGGTGGCAAGGTAATGAATAAACCCTGCAACCATGTAACCCTGTAATCGTGCAACCCAGTTTTGTCTGGCGTCTTGATACTTGAGTTTTACGACTTGATATTTGCGTCTAAACAGCTGATACGAATTATGCAATTACCGGACAAAGAAAGTTTAAAGGAGCGGTTTGATCAGTACACTGATGAACAACTGATGGACATATTAAGGTACCACAAAGACTATCAGGAACAGGCTGTAGAGGTGGCTGTCGAGATTGCAGTAAAAAGAAAGCTGATACACAGCAGGCAGGATTTGTTCTCATCTGAATTCAATCAGGCCCACGCGCTGCCAAAGAAACTTTTTCCGCTTTTGTCCGAAAGGCAGTCTTTTAAAATGCTTAAGGGCATTATCCGGATCCTTTACCTGATTACATCTGTTCCCTTGATTTTTGGAATATTGAGCGTTGCGGAGCGGAATATGCTGCACGTCATTCTCTGGGCTATTGGTACGTTGAGTTGGGTTGGTGTTATCCTGCTCATTGACCGAAAGCGGAAGCCAATTCTTATTTCTCTTTTGGTCGTCCTTTTTTTATATTTTCACATAATCTATTTCTTCTCAATTCGTTATACATTCAGTCCGGGTTTGGCGGATGTAATCGTCTGCCTGGTATCGGTTCTGTTGTTCTTTTATCTGATCAGTTATACCTATATCCTTTTGAGCAGGAAGAAAAATAGCTGACGGAACGCGGTAAATACTGAAAATTTTATCGTTTTTTTCATCTTTATTGTTATTTTTGAGGATCAACATGAATTTTTATTAAAAATTTAACAAATAATTTTATAAACCCCACAAAAAGGAGTATCGTATGAAAAGTATTGTTTTTATTGTCGTTTTTGTTTTTGGAGCATTTCTGGGATTTACTCAGGATGCGGCCGATATGATTAACAAGGCCAATGAGGCGTTGACTGCGAAGGAGTATGCAAAGGCCTTTGAATTGTATGATAATGCAATGAAAAATTTAGGAGATGTTCAGGTTGATGCAGCGATCAATTTCAATATTGGTTTTGCAGCATTCCAGGCAGATAAGTTTGAAAGCGCTCTTCCGTATTTTGATAAAGCGATTGCTGCAAAGGCTAATGTAGCGAATGCATACGAGTATAAGGGGAATGCGTATGTTAAATTGGAGAAATTTCCTGAAGCGATCGATGCCTATAAGAAAGCGATTGAAGCAGGGGCCGAAGACAAGGGCAGTCTTTACTTTAATGCAGGGATTGCTGCTTACAAGGGACAAAAGTTTGATCAGGCTGTCGAGTTATTCGGACAGGCTGCTGCAGCAAACTACAATGCCGACAATGCCTATTATTATAAAGCAGTTTCATTAAAGAAGCTGGATAAGGATAATGAATACAAACAAACCCTGGTTGAAGGAGCGGCTAAATTTCCTCAGTATGATAAACTCACTTCTGCGCTGGCAAATGTGTATGTGAGCGAAGGAAATGAACTTTATAAAAAAGGAGTGAGCATTATTAACGCGGCGAATGAAAAAGTGAAGGCCGGCACACTCAAAACAGACGATGCTGCTTATACTGCAGAAGTGGAAAAATCGAAAACAGAATTTAAAGCTGCTCTGGAAGTTTTGCAAAAAGCTAAGGCGTTAGATGCAACCAATGCCAATGCATCGAAATTGATTGAAGCCTGCAATTCAGTGTTGTAATTTTTTTGAAAGGCGCTATCGGCAAACGGCTGCTTTCAGCTTTTTGCCGGCAGCGTTTTTATTTTACTCCCTTCACATTCATCCTGATCGTATAGACCGACGTCCTGGCAGTGATAAACAAGGTCTTTCTGTCTTTCCCTCCAAAAGTTAAATTTGCCGGTTGTTCAGGAATGATCAATTCTCCGGTTTTCTGACCATCGGGCGCAAAAACTGAAACCGCTTTGTTGGTCAGATATACATTTCCTTTTTGGTCAATGGTCATACCATCTGATCCTTCGGGAGCAAAAAAGGTTTTGTCCGAAAGTGTTCCGTCTTCTTTGATGGTGTATTTCCAGATCTTCCTGTCTTCAATATCAGCTATGTACAACGTTTTACCGTCGGGTGTTCCGATAATACCGTTCGGCATTTTGTAGTCACCGGCCAACCTCACCAGTTTGCCGTCCGGATACAGGCAATACACCCCGCGGACATCCTGTTCCTGCTTGTGACCCTCCGGCCACCAATCGCGGTGATAATAACTATCGGTGATATAAATATTCCCGTTCGGGTGAATCCAAAGATCGTTTGGCCCGTTGAGATGCTTCCCGTCGTAACTGTCGGCCAGTACTGTTTTTTTGCCGTCCATGCTGATTTTTAAAAGCTTATTGCGGTAATCGGCACAGGCAACCAATTGTCCGTCCCAATCAAAATACAATCCGTTAGAACGTTCGCCATCTGCCTCAAATGGACGTATACCTTTTTTCTCATTCCAGATGTAAATTGCATTGTTGGGTTGGTCGGTGAAGAAAATTTCACCATTTGGTGCTACTGCCGGACCTTCGGTAAACGAATACCCGGTGGCGACCTTTTCAACCTGGCCTCCTTTAGCGATCAGGGAAGAAAGATCCTGTGCGGCAACGGAAGATGTGGCCAGGAGTAAAATGAGTAGTGGTGTATTTTTTCTCATATTAAATAAAGTTAGAGTATCAAGTATCAAGTCGTAAGACACAAGTATTAAGTAGTAAGTATAAAGACTGCTCACCGGTGTCCAGCCTCCTCTTTCCGGTTTCCCGTCTCCTGTTTCCGTCCTCCTCCATGCTCTATGCCCTGTGTTCTTTCACTTCTTTTGGCTTGCACAGTTTCTTTTCCTTTTCTGCTTTTAGTCCGCATTTTTTGCAGTAGAATACCGGATTTTTCGGTTCCTGATAATCATCCTTTTTACACGCTGTTTTTCCCATGTTTATTTTAGAAATCAAGTTCTCTGTGAGAGAGAACAACGTTCACCGGAAAATTGTTTCTCAGGTGCTCCGCGGTTCTTTCGGCCGCGTATACCGACCGATGCTGACCACCCGTACAGCCGAAATGAATGCTTAAATGCTTAAAACCCCTGGCCATGTAAGTCTTCACGGATTGATCAGCCAACGCCAGGACATGCTCAAGAAAATCAGCCATTTCTGATTTTGATTCAAGAAATACGATCACTTCCTGATCTTTGCCCGTCAGCTGTTTATATTCGTCATATCTTCCCGGATTATGAATAGCACGGCAATCGAATATAAAGCCGCCTCCATTACCCGACGGGTCGGCAGGCAATCCTTTCTTATAAGAAAAACTCCCTACCCGTACCGTCAGACTGTTTTTGGGAGCATTGATCTTTTTCAGATACTCCGATTGGGTCACGGCGTCAAGAACCTTGAAAAGTTCAGGAAGCTTTACGGGAATATTATTATTCTGCAACAGGTATTTCAGGTTTTCAAGTG
>JBDKTZ010000222.1:0-3256 GCA_039679975.1 Prolixibacteraceae bacterium | reverse complement strand
CATGTGGTCAGGTTTATGTCGCCTTATCAAAAGCTGAAACAATGGGTTGATTCAAAGGAATTCGGCGATTTGCAATTTCTCTCCTTATCAAGATTTTCAGGGGTTCCTGCTTGGGGCCAATGGAAAGACCAGCAAGTAAGAGGAGCATCGGGAGGCGCATTGTTTGACCTGATGATTCACGATATTGATTATTGTAATTATCTGCTCGGTTTGCCCTCCGAGATAAAATGCAGCTATTTGCCCGGCAGATTGAGTAACCATGACTATCTCAATGCGATTTGGTATTATGGCGAAAAAAATATTCAGGTAAAAATAGAAGGCGGGAACATTTTCCATGCCGGATTCCCTTTTCAGGCAGGTTACCTGGCGCAGTTTGAACAGGCCAGTATCCAGTACACGACCTTTAAAGGAGATGTGATTACGATCGCTGACGATTCGGGGAAAAGAGAAGTGACGGCAGGTGATGTGAACCGCGGCTATTACGATGAGATTGCCTGTTTTGCCGGTTGTATGGAAAATAATATACAGCCAGCGGAATGCACTCCGATTTCGTCGCTTCAGGCTGTTCAGCTGTGCTACAGAAGCCTGCAATAACAGTTGACAGATTGATCATCTTCAATCGGGCAGGTTCGAATAATCAGATTCTTCATTGAAGGGCAGGCGAGAAGACCCTGATCGATGACCTGAAAATTAACGGGTCATCAGTGGCGCAAAATGCCGGAATTGAGATACCGGCTGATAACTGACTGTTGCCGGAAACGGATGCTGTTTATTTCGGTACAGATTTCAGTACTTTCAACCGGGATGCAAGGAAGGCGATGCCAATACCGACCAGACCGATCATTCCATACGAATAACGCAGACTGGTGGCATTCGAAACATATCCGATCAATGGCGGCCCCAATAGAAAGCCAAGAAAACTAATGCTGGAAACGACGGTCAGCGCAAATCCGGTGGGGATTTTTGTTTTTTGCCCGGCAACGCTATATACTGTTGGGACAATGCCGGCTGTTCCCATGCCGATAATCATAAAAGCGACCAAAGTGAGAAGAGGATGCGGATAGATTACAGCCAGCGACAGACCAACGAAAATTAAAGCTCCTCCCCCCTGAAGTACCTGTTTACGGCCCCAGCGATGAGTAAAGCTGTCCACAAAAAAACGACCGGTGGCCATGGTGACCATATACATTGTCAATCCGAGAGGAGCGAGGTAATGAGGCATCTGCACAATATCTTTCAGGTACAGTCCGCTCCAGTCGGCCATGGCGCCTTCAGCCGCCATACCACAGAATGCCAGGATTCCCAGCCAGAATAAAAATAACTCGGGTTTCTTTTTGGTGCTGATACCGCCTGTCTTTTCAGCACGTCGCACGTCGGGCTGAAGATATCCGATATTGAAAGCAGAACCGATAATGACAAGCAGGGCAATTAATGTAAAATGGAATAAGGGAGCTATTCCCGATGAGGTCATGATCAAACCAACAGCTCCGCCTGTCAGTCCCGCGAGGCTCCATCCGCCATGGAAAGACGCCATGATCGGTTTATCGTACATCGATTCGATCGTAACACCTTGCGTATTGACAGCGATATTGCAGAAATTACCGAAGAATCCGAAGACGACCAGGCCTGCAAGCAATGCGAATTCGGTCCGGGCAAATCCGATCGCGATCAGACTCAGACAATAACCCAAAATGGCAAAGCGAAGGATCCGTTTACTGCCCAGTTTAGTTACCAGAAGGCCTGAAAACATCATGCCGGTAATTTGTCCAAGCGGGATCATTAACAGGATGGTTCCCCAGGCAGCATCATTCAGACCCAGAGTTGTTTTAATATCGGGAATTCTGCTTGCCCAGCTTGAAAAACAAAGGCCCTGTAAAAAATAAAAAGAAAACACAGCCCACCGAACCCGTTTCAGGAGGAGATGGCTGATGTTTGTTGAAACGTCCATCATCAATCAATCTTATTCGTGCGCAAAGGTCGTTATTCTTCATGTTTCGAAAATTGTTTTTGTGTTAACAGATTATAAAGAATCAACAGCGTATTCAGTTATTGGTACAGTTATAAAATTCTGATCCTTTTCGGCTTGCCCCGGTAACAGATTTCACCGTTTTTGCAGATCGTCATCTTTTGAGACGATAAGTCGACATCGTATGTCTGGTTGCGAAACACGAAACCTTTTACTTTAAGTTCACCTTTTGCCGGCGGTTGCGGATGAATAAACAATTGTCCGTCGAACTGGGGCTGAAATCCGATTAATCCGAAAAGGATCGTTTCTGCGCCTGCCAGTCCTGAAACAATATTGGCACGCTTATGGTCGGGACTTAAAGGTTTGTCTGTATAGTGTTCCAGCGGATAATAGATCATGTGTTTTCCCATCCACAAATGACGGCGCAGAATCTCCCAGGCCAAATCCGGTTTATCTTTTTCATACAAAATGAGGGCTAACTGGGGGCCGTCGCCCGTATAGGCACCGCCGCCCGACCAATCGGTATCGATTACTTCATAATGAAGGCTGTCTTCCTTCGAAATACTCGTAATTCCAAAGTCGCCCAAAAACGCGCCGGCTTTGTGGTGAGAAATCAGCGCCTCTTCCATTTCGGGAGTACAGGCGCCTGCACGTAAAGCATCATATACCTGTATGGAATACACAAAATCCCTGAAGCCATCGGGATAGACAGATGCAAACCATTTTACCTTGTTATCCCATAGTTGTTTTTGTATGGATTGGACGATCGTGTTTGCCTGATTCTTCCAGTGTTGCAGTTCCTGATCCGGATAGCCGATCAGCTCGCCCATGGCCGATAATTGATTGAGACACCAACTTCGTTCAGCGTTGGGACTTACCACGAAATGTTCCCACCCTGTACTGCGCATCTCCAGCAGATTATGCTGAAGTCCGTAATCGATAAGGTGGTTTCCGGAAGCTTGCCTTTCCTCATTCAGTATCAATGTCTTTGCCGATTCAAAAAGTCCTGTCCGGGGCCCCATGAACTTGAAAATGGTCGATACCAGTTTCGTGAAGGACCAGGGACTGTATGAATACTTTACGCCAACGCCTGTGCCGCTTAATGTACAGGCATAATATTTTTCAAGATCGATTTCCGCCATTTTCCCCGCCACCTTTATAATGGATGAATCGAGCATCAGCGTAGCCATCTGGGGAACATATCCTGCGATATCCCAGACGTAGGCGCATGTTGCACCTCCGTCGATGCCCCCGGTCGAAAGGAAGGGGTTCAGCACGTAAGCGGGATTC
>JBDKTZ010000307.1:0-7786 GCA_039679975.1 Prolixibacteraceae bacterium | reverse complement strand
AGTATTCTTTGTTCAGCCGGTTATACTTTTCATAGGCTTCCTCTTCGGCGGCATAAAGCCTGATGGTCTTCATCCCGTTCAGCGATTCCTGCAGGTAGGCAGCCGATTTGGCCAGACTGGTGCGGGAGTCAAAATACGCTTTGCGGATCTTTTTCCGCAGGTACCGGATCGAAAAAACGATGAGCGGCACCACCAGAAGCAAAACCAGGGTCAGCCTCCAGTTCAGGACAAACAGGTAACCCAGAAGCGCCAGGGTCTTAATGCTGTCGGCCAGTAACCCAAGGATACCGGTCGATATGGATTCGGAATTCGATTCCATATCGCTGGTGAGCCTCGATAAGGTAACTCCGATGGGGGTTTTATCGAAATAGCTCATCGGAAACCTCAGCGACTTTCTGAATAATCCGCGTCGCATGTCAACAATGGCCAATCCTGCAGCTTTTGAAAAACAGTAACTGTAAATACCGTCAAAAAGCAGGTTGACCGCAAGCACAACAACAAGAAGTATGGCATAGAGTTTCAGACCGGAAACATCGCCGGGAACAATCTTATCGTCCACGATATGCTCCACCAGCCAGAGAAACAGGATCCCGGCAGCAGTCGTAACCGGGATGGAAAACAAACTCAGGAAGAACCACTTTTTATGGGCAAGGAAATAATGCCCGAAGCGCCCGATTAGCTTCCAGTCTTTACTTTTTATTATTCTATTTTTTATTCCGATCATCATCCAATTCAGTTCTGCATGTTCATGGCCACAGTAGCCGGGTAAAAACCGGGTAAATCCCCATCTTATCCTGCATGTTGCAATGCTGCTGTAGCCCGGTAAAAATCAGAGCGGTTCAACAGTTCTTCATGGGTGCCCGCGGCAACGATGCGTCCGTGATCGAGCACAATAGTAAAATCGGTTTTTTCGAGCACGCTGATGCGATTCGAAACCACCAGCAGACTTTTCGTCTGACGGCTTCCAAAGATCTGGCCGATCAGAAAACGCTCCGTGTCCGTGTCAACTGCCGAAAAAACGTCATCCAGGATCAGCAGGTCGCACGGTGTATACAATGCCCTGGCCAGGCTGATACGTTGCTTCTGCCCGCCCGATAACATAATGCCTTTTTCTCCCACCATTGTTTTCTCGCGCGAAGGAAATCGTTCGAGTTAATCGGCGAATGCACTTTTATAAATCACATCCTTCAATGAATGCTTTACCGGCGCCTTAGCCGAACCGAAGGCGATATTATTTTCGATGGTATCCGAAAACAGAAAGACGTCCTGGCTCACCGTTCTCACCATCGCCCGGATTTGACTGCCGTTCAGGTCGTCAGCATCTTTCTCTCCAAACAGGATCTGTCCGCGGCCGGGCCGCAGATAACCATTCAGACAATTAATCAGAGTCGTTTTTCCGGAGCCTACTTTACCCGTAATGCCGATCACCTGCCCCGGGCGAATCTGAAAGGAGATGTTTTCGAGAGCAGGCCGCTCGCCGTTGTGATAGGTATATGATAAATTACTCACAGTAATTCCTTCCCGGGAAAGGCGCTCCCGATCAGTCTGCGAAACAGGCTTCCGGTCTTCGTCCTCAGCTTTCCGTTCCATGATCGTCTGCAAACTGGCAATCCCTACAAAACCCTGCTGAAAAACGGTGAGCAACCAGCCTAATCCCATGATTGGCTGGGTAAGCAGCACCGTATAGGCGATATAGCCGGTGAGTTCACCGATCGTAAATTTATTCTGAATAACAAACAGTCCTCCGATAAACAATACCACAATCTTCAGGATCTGTTCCAGGTTTGCCAGAAGCGGTATGATAAAAGAACGGATCCAGGCGATCTTCAGCGTATAATTAAAAAGCGAGACATTTTCCTTCTGCATACGTTCTTCGGCCCACTGATGAATATTGTAGCTCTTGATCACGTTGCTGCCCGAAAGGAAAGAAATGGTCTTCCCTGAGAGCTCCTGCAAGGTATCCATCCGGTGACGGGTATTCCTGACCATCACCGACATGCCGATCCTGACAATAATAAAAACAATGGCCATTGGAACAATGCAATACAGGGTGAGAGCGGGCGAAAGTTCCCACATTTTGTACGGAGTCAGCGAAAGAGCGAAAACAATGTTGCCGGCCTGCAGAATCCCGAATCCGGTGATCATCCGAACCCCGCTGATGTCGTTGTTGATCCTCGAAATGATATTACCGGTGGCATTCTCATCGTAATAATCTTTCCCAAAGGAACTCAGTTTTTTGAACATTTCTCCTTTCAGTCGTTTTTCAATGAGGCGTCCCGGGATAAAAAACAACACCCTGGACAGTGACCGGATCAGGATCAGCACCAGTGAAAGACCGAGTATGTAAAGCACCATCTTCTGAAATTCCTTTTCGGCGGCAGCGGGTCCCTGCCCGATCAGATCAATGCTTCGCTGAATGAATTCAGGAATGGTGACCGATATCCAAATCGTCAGCCACAGGAAAATGATACCTCCGAGGTACCACCACCTGAACTGATGCATATATTTTAATAAGAACCTGAATTTTGAAAACATATTCGTCTGTTTTAGTTTACCGGCACACGCCACCGCGATGCATTTTTGTCAATACAATTATTGCCGGCTGTTAAACGGTATGTTAGCGGCATGGGCCATCGCAATGCAGCTTTGGCCAGCTTCTTATCAGTTTGGTCACATCTTCGTTCCACTCGCGGTAATAATCATGCAACAAATGTTCGGCCTGGGTAATCCCTGATTCGGCGATTTCGCGGACGGGTTCCAGGTACCGGGCTTCATTCTCAATCCCCAGTAATTTTGCGCGTCTGCCCAGTCCCTCCGAAGCAATACGAATGATTTGCCGGGCTACTTCTCCGGCCCGGATGTTACCTCCCTCCGCTTTCAACCCTTCGCGGGGAACGCGGGCACGCAGCTCCAGCATCGAAGTAATATCCCAGTCACGAATGAGGCTGCAGCTCTCATCAAGACTATCGTTGTCGTACAACAGCCCAACCCACAGCGCCGCCAGCGAAGCGATGTGATGAACACAGCTGCCGTCGGCGCCCCGCATCTCAATGAACTGCTTCAGCCTCACATCAGGGAAAACGGTCGACACATGCGTCTCCCAATCCTGCATCACCGGTTTTAGTTCGTGTTTTCCCGACATAAATTCCCGGAACGTCATATGCCGGGCGGGACTGTAGTTGCCGTCGCGTACAATGAAATACATGGGAATATCCATCAAATAATCGGCATATCGCTCAAATCCGAATCCTTCGTCGAAAATAAAAGGGAGGAATCCGCATCGATCGGGATCGGTATCATCCCAGACATGGGCGCGGTAACTTAAATAGCCATTTGGCTTTCCGCCCGAAAAAGGCGAGTTGGCGAAGATTGCCGTGACAGTTGACTGCAACGCCTGTGCCACGCGCATCTTCCTGACCATATCGTGTTCGCTGCCGTAATCCAGGTTCACCTGGATCGTCGCTGTCCGGGTCATCATATCAAGCCCCAGACTTCCCCGGAGGGGCATATATGCTCGCATAAACGCATACCGTTCTTTCGGCATCCAGGGCATGTTGTCCAGTTCCCACAAGGGATCGAAGCCGATAGCCAGGCTGAAAACACCGAATTTCCGGCAAATTTTCTTAACTTCTTCGAAATGCCGTTCGGTTTCGGTGAACGTTTCATGAACCGTCCTGAAATTTCTCCCCGAAAGCTCAAACTGTCCGCCCGGCTCCAGCGATATCGATGCGCCGTCTTTTTGAAGCGCAATGATATTGCCGTTTTCTGTTACAGGCTTCCATCCTTCTTTCTGCATATGAACAAGGATAGCGCCGATGCCCGGAACTGAAAAATAGTCCAGCCGTTTCAAGTCGGACGCCCGATAGAGGAATTTTTCATGTTCCGTACCAATCCCCCAGCGATCGGCAGGCTTATTTCCTTTTTCAAAATATTCGGCCAATTGTACCCGGGGATGTATTTCTGCCAGTTTTTCTGCTTCTGTCATGGCTCTTTATCATTTTGCATTCAGGATGCTGTCAAGCACATACTGTTCCACATGCCTGTTTTTTCCGATGTACGGAAAGTCATGCATGGAAAGCATGGCGGGAGCATTCAACTCCACCACGATATACGTATCAGGTCCGGGAACGGTTCTCATGTCGGTAATGATCATGTCTACTCCGGCAATTTTTAATCCGGCTGCCCGGGCGGCTTTCACTGCCACATCCTTGTAGAAAACGGGCATATCGTCAGTGACATCAATGCTGTCGCCTCCGGTACTCAGGTTGGAATTCTGACGCAAAAATACCTGCTCCCCCGCTTTGGGAACAGATTGAGCGGACAAGGACAAGGCATTGAGGTGCCTGATCACCTCTGCATCGACCGTAATCTTCAGTAACGGATGCCGGTAGTCGGTTCCCCTGCCTTCATTCTTTTTTTCAATCAACTGACCAATGGTATGCTGCCCGTCACCTGTCACATTGGCCGGCACCCGGTAAGCGATGGCCCTGACGTGAAAATCGATCACCAGGAACCGGTACTCCCGGCCAGGGAAATATTCTTCCACGATTACTTTGGGAGCATGATCAAAAGCCGTTGCAATGGCAGCAGCCAGTTCCTCCGGGTTTTGCAGATTGGCGCTCACGGCGATCCCGTGATCGGTTGTCGCGGGCTTAACGACCATCGGGAACCGGATGGGGCCAAGCATCTCGGGAGTGTAATCTTCGCGGAGCAAAAGGCCTTGTGCATAGCTAATGCCGGCCCGCTTAAGGAATTGCTTGGTCATCCATTTGTCGTTCGATATCCAGTAAGCAATCAGGCTGTTGGCATCTGAAATGGTACCTTCATGAATAATATACTCCTTATTATTATGAGTCACTGCGATGAGATTATTTTCCTCATCAATGATCTCAAAAGGAAGTTGACGTCTCAGAATCTCGGCAATGATGATCTGCGTGGTGGCCTCGAAACGCTCATATCCCACAAGAGGAACAAAGTTATAGTTTGTCTTTTCCATTTTCCTGTCTGCGTTTTTCCATGAACTTAGAGATAAACAAAGATCAGGAGAAAAAGATTACTGACGACCCCACTCACAACAGAGCAAAGAGCAGGGGGCATGGAGCAGGGGGCATGGGGCAGAGGGCAAAGAGCATAGAGCATGGAGCAGAGGGCAGGAAGCGGGAATCCGGAGACCGGAAGACTCGCTACTCTTTACTTATGACTTCTTCCTACTCAAACGACCTCGATTCCTCTTTCCTTCAGCAATTGAAGCCCTACGTCCTTGAGCTTGTATTTCTGGATCTTCCCGCTGGCTGTCATCGGATAGCCGTCGACAAAGAAAATATACTTCGGGATTTTATAACGGGCAATTTTTCCGCGGCAAAATTCGGTAACTTCTTCTTCGGTGAGTTCCTGGTTGCGTTTAACCTTGATAAAGGCGCCTACCTCTTCGCCGTACTTTTTGCTGGGAATGCCCGCTACCTCAACAGCCTCGATCTGTTCCATCGCGAAGAGGAAGTTCTCGATCTCACGGGGATAAATATTTTCGCCGCCGCGAATGATCATATCTTTGATCCGTCCGGTGATCCTGTAAAATCCATCTTCGGTACGCACGCCCAGATCGCCCGAATGGAGGAACCCATCTTTGTCTATAACCTGGCGGGTGGCTTCCTCATTTTTATAATAGCCTTTCATGACATTATATCCGCGGCAACAGACTTCACCCTGCACATTGTCGGGACATTCTTCTCCGGTTTCGGGATCGACGATCTTCACTTCCACGTTCGGCAGTTCAAAGCCGACCGTTGTAGCCTTCACTTCCGGCGAATTATGGGTACGCGTGGCGGTCATACCCGGGGAGGTTTCGGTAAGGCCGTAAACAATAATAATATCTTTACAGTGCATTTTGGTCATCACCTTGTTCATCGTATCGATCGGACACAGTGATCCGGCCATGATGCCCGTTCGGAGGCTGGTCAGATCGAACATATCGAACATGGGGTGGTGGAGCTCGGCAATAAACATGGTCGGAACACCATAAACTGCCGTACATTTTTCCTTTTCGATAGAAGCCAGCACGAGCAGCGGGTCAAAATTCTCAACCACCACCATCGTTGCCCCGTGCGTAATGATCGCGCATAATGCCAGTACACATCCGAAGCAATGGAAGAAGGGCACGGGAACCAATAAACGATCGGCAGCCGTATATTTCATGCATTCGCCGACCGAAAAGCCGTTATTCAGAATATTATGATGGCTGAGCATAACTCCCTTCGGAAAACCGGTTGTCCCGGAGGTGTATTGCATATTGACCACATCATGGGTATTGATCGACTTCCTCAGCTCATCCAGTTCCAGATCGTCCAGGTAAGACCCCATGAGCAGCAGCTCGGCGGTATTGTAAAATCCCCGGTGTTTTTCCTGTCCTATAAATACCACATTCCTGAGTTCGGGGAACCGCTCCGACTTCAGGTCACCACGTCTGCGCGTTTTCAGTTCGGGAACCAGTTCAAAGAGCATGTTCACGTAGTCGCTGTCGCGATATTCCCCGATCATGCACAAGGTATGGATATCTGCATTTTTGAGCAAATACTCTAATTCGGCAAGTTTGTAATTGGTGTTCACAGTAACCAGCACAGCCCCTATTTTTGCAGCAGCAAACATGAATGTCAGCCAGTCGGGCACGTTATTGGCCCAAACGCCAACCTTATCGTCTTTCCCCACACCAATATACATCAGTCCCTTTGCCAACTGATCCACGCGTTTATTGAATTCGCTGTATGAAAAACGCAGTCCGCGGTCAGGGTAAACCAAAAAATCCTGGTTCGGGGTTTCGAAAGCCCATTTCTCCAGGATGCCCCCCATCGTATAATCGATTAGTTGCATATCGGTTGGTATCAGTTAAATGGCGTGTAAATCACGGCCAGTATTTTTGCCGCCTGGTTGTCGGCAGCATGCACATTATGCACAACAATGGAATCCATGTAAATACTGTCACCGGTACTGAGCAGAAAAGTATCTTTTCCGTAATTGATCTCTATTTTGCCTTCCATCACATAGATGAATTCTTCTCCTTCGTGCGACGATAGCATATAATCGGAGGGTTCGGCCGGTTCAATGTCGACGATAAATGGTTCCATGCTTCTCCCGGCCTTATTAAAAGCCAGGGAGTAGAAATTAAGATGCTCACGCGTCAGGCTTCCCTGGGAAGTAAACCGGACTCCCCTTTCCTCGCCTCCTGCCCTGACGATAGCAGGGCCAAGCTGATCGCTGTCGTCCAGGAACGTCCCCAATCTGACACCCAGCGCTCTGGCAATTTTAATGAGCGGAGCCAGTGAAGGAATGATCTTTTCTTCTTCGATTTTTTTTAACAGACTGACATCCAGGTTGGTCTGTACAGCCAGGTCTTCGAGTGCAATTTGCCTTGAAGTTCGTAGTTGCTTGATTCTTGATCCGAGGTTTTTTTCAACAGCCATGACGCATTTTTCTTAAAATGATTACAAAATTAGACTTATTTTGAAATCGGGCAAATGGTCGCTGTAATTCAGATTTAATGTAAACAGGCAGCCCCCGGAGCTACCTGTTTACAATTAAATCCACCTGACATTTTTGAAATCCTGCCGGTGCGCCAGATTGGGATTTTTGGGAAACAATCTCATTCCATAGTCGTACGCACCCGGATTCATCAGCCGCAAATTCAGTAAATAGGTACAAAGGGACCCCTCGGCAATACCCGGGCTAAATTCAAAACGATCAACCAGTTTACGGCTTTCATTGATCCCCGGTTCAGTGACAACAATTTCCAGCC
>JBDKTZ010000261.1:0-7282 GCA_039679975.1 Prolixibacteraceae bacterium | reverse complement strand
AAATAGGTCTTTCCTATACCGGTATTGACAATGCGCGCCTTAACCTGCAAACTGAAGCTGAAACCCTCAGTTTCGATGATGCACGCACAAAAGCGCAGGAATACTGGGAGCGGATGCTGGGCCGGATCACCGTTGAAGGAGGTTTGAAAGCCGACCGCACGAAATTCTATACCGGACTTTACCATGCGCTTCTGGGGCGCGGACTGGCAAGCGATGTGAACGGTGCCTATATAAAAAACAACGGTGCGATCGGACAGATCCCCCTGAATAAGGAAGGGAAACCCCTGTACCATCACTATAACACCGACGCCATCTGGGGTGCTTTCTGGAATCTGACCCAGCTTTGGGCCATGGCGTATCCCGATTATTTCAATGAGTTTGTGAATTGTCAGCTCGATATTTACCGCGATTGCGGCTGGCTGGCCGACGGAATTGCAACGTCAAAATTCGTGTCGGGAGTCGGGACCAATTTCATGGGACAAGTGATTGCTTCAGCCTATAATCACGGGATCCGCAACTATGATGTGAACGAAGCCTTCAACGCGGTCCGGCACAACGAGCTGGATTGGCAGAACCGGCCTCAGGGAGTGGGTAAAGCCGACACGAAGATCTTCTGCGAACTCGGCTATGTCCCTTTTGATTCCATTGATTCCTATTATACCGGGTCTTCGGCTCAGGCCTCTAAATTTTCAGCTTCGCACACGCTCGAATACAGCTTCAGCGCCTATGCGGCTGCCCAGATGGCCCGCTCGCTTGGCAAGCAGGCCGACTATGAAAGGTTCACGGAGCTTTCACGTGGCTGGGAAAAGCTGTTCGACGATCAGACCGGTTTTATCCGCCCCCGCGATACCAAAGGCGATTTCATCGGTAAGTTCAATCCCATGGAGGCCTGGAGAGGCTATCAGGAAGGAAATGCTTACCAGTACACCTTCTATGTGCCGCACGATCCGGAAGGACTGATCGGACGGGTGGGAAAGGAGAAATTCAATGAGCGGCTGAACGATTTGTTTGAAAAAGCTTCAACGACCGGTTTTGGAGGAGGAAAGACAATCGATGCCTTTTCCGGGCTTGAAAATGTGTACAACCATGGCAATCAGCCCAGTCTGCACATTGCCTGGCTTTTCAATTTTTCGGGCGCCCCCCGGCTGACGCAGAAATGGGTCCGGCGGATCTGCAATGAATTTTACGGGACCGACGGCATTCACGGCTATGGTTACGGGCAGGATGAAGATCAGGGTCAGCTTGGCGCCTGGTATGTGCTGGCCGGAATGGGGCTTTTCGATGTCAAGGGAGGAAGTGATGCTTCGCCTTCCATCCAGCTGGCAACGCCGCTTTTTCAGAAAGTCACCATCAGCCTTCACCCGGATTATTATTCCGGAAAGGAGTTTGTGATCCGCGTCAAAGGAAATCCTTCTGAAGAGATTTATATCCGTTCGGTACTGTTAAATGGTCGAAAGCTGAATTCCTTCCAATTTCCCTGGGATGAATTTGTCAAAGGAGGCGAGCTGATCCTGGAAACATCGGGCCGGTAAATATCTAAACGTCCGACAGAACATTCCCGTTGTTCAGTTTTTTGTAGTGCCAGTGTAGTTGCAGCGAATTGGCGGCATTATGGCAAATAATGTACGATATGGGTGCAACCGAGGTGATAGGATCGAGATAGGTGATAGCCAGCCAGAAAATGAGCACCGTGTTCTTTTGTCCCATCCCCTGGGTCCCGGCAACAGGTTCACCATATTTTATGCCAAGTTTGTGACCGATGAGAAACTGAATGGCACAGGCAAAAGCAGCGATCAGTGCGAGTCCTGCCTCCATAGGGATTTGAGAGGCCGGCTGATTGATCACAAATGTGGTGGCGCGGCCAACCAGCAGGATCATTGAGAAGGCCCACAGGTAAAATGAGATGTTCTGCCGTTCTTTCAGTACGGCATGTACCTTTGGCATGAAGTTTTTGAAGAAAAGAGCTGCAAAGAACGGGAGAATGATCATAGGAAAAACCTGACGGCTGATCATCCCGACAGAAGTAAAAAAAGACATTTCAGTGTTAACCCCGATCAGTGAAAAAACAATCGGTGAAAGCACGGCAACAGTAATGCTGCTTAACAGGCTGTAGGTTACGACCACCGCGATACTCCCTCCCAGCATAGCCGTAATAACCGGGGCTGCCGTAGCTGTTGGTCCGAAAAAACAAATGAATGCGCCCTGGGCAAAACGAGGATTAAACCAGGCAAAGGCAGCATACGCCAGTGCCGCAAGAAGCATCTGAACACCAAGCATCCGGTAATGCAGCGCGGAGAGCTTGATGTCCTTGACCGGCAGCCTGCAATAGGGTACCAGGAGCATCACAAAAATCAGGTAGGGAGTCAGTATGTTTAAAGTGGCTGTTGTCTGTGGCAACAGTAAGCCCATCAGAATGCCGGTGACCATTGCTGCCGGCAGGATCGTGGTTTTCGTTTTTTGTGTCATATCGCTTCAATTTACCATGCTTCGCCGGAGGCACGGTATCCGTCCCGTCTATTCATATTCGCGGCGCAAAGGTAATAAGCAAATTGTTGAAAAAACGCAGGATCAATCAATAATAATGACTGACTAAACCGATGTTGTCCCTTCCAGGTACCTGAAAAACGCATCATTGACCCAAAGCGCAGAGGCTGACAAATCCAGCTCTCCCGGTTCATTCTTTAACCAGTCCATGACAGTTTCCGCGTCCTGTTCTTTGCAATAGGTATGAACCACATGCGTCTGGTCGCCAAGAGCAAGATTGGTGATTTTATAATATCCATCGACTGGTACCTCGGAGCAGTAAAGAGGCTGATACCACGAGTCGAACAGAAGGTTCTGCCGGTCTTCGTTCTCTCGTTTGGCAAACGCCTCAATGATCTCCCTGAAGCGATCACGTTGTTCCCGTGAAGCAAATTCCATGACTACATCAAACTCGTTCTTGTGGGCGATGGAGAAACCACCGTCTATCTTTTCCAGGTTCAGATCGGGTGTTTTCTCCCATTCGTCGAGATAGAGGAACGACGAACGTTTTGGTTCCAGCTGAATTTTTGCCTGTAGATTTTCGCTGACCAGCAGCCCGATCAACTGTTTAATATGCTTGAAATTGCTGTGGCTGTACATGATTTTCAGTTCTTCATCGAAGTGGGCCAGATCATCCCGGTTCTTGATCAGATATCCGGTAACCACCTGCATCGTAACGGCCTGTTTCATCACCGGTTCAAGTTTTTCGCTGCTTACACTTACCGATTTTTCCCATTTGTCCTGCAACTTGCTGATGATGTCGTGTTGGGTCACATAGCCAATATATTTTTTATCGCTTCGGCGGAAAGCCTGGATCCTTTCCAACAGATGAAAGGCAAAGTCGGGGTCCAGCAGCGCGTTCAGATCCATCACCTTCAATCTTCCTCTGAACACCAGGTTAAGATCAATAGCCAGGGCAAGGGCCTGCTGTTCCTCTTTTGACTGTACTGCTTCCAATATCCACGGGTCCAGCCCCTCGATACTTTTTTTGATTTTGGCATCAGAATAGGTGGTTGCGAGTTCTCTCAATCCTCCGGCTGAAACCAACAGGGAGATAGCTGAGAGGTTGCTGATTTCTCCGGTGCGGGAACAAAATTTCTCTCCTTCCGGATTTTCCAGTACGTCCTTCCCAAACAAGGAAATAAGAGCAATAATAAAAACATCGGTTCCTGAGTCGTCCGGATCCAGGAATTTCATTTTTTTCTTCATTTCATCCCGGAACAATTTTTGTGTTTCCCAGAGCCTTTCACTTAACAGCTTAACCGTATAACTCAGTATCCCGACCTCATCCTGTCGGTTGGATGAACGGACCAGGCGATCTGCTGAAGCAGGGTCACCTTTCAAAACGGTGTAAACGGTTTCTTCCAACTGCTTAAGCGGGGTTACAACCATGTTCGACAACCAGCCGGAGATGAAAAAGCTGATGATCAGCATGGTTACCATCAGCAGTGACCAATGGTTGAAAGTATCGACAAGGGTGTTTCCCCTGCTGATATCAAGTTGGGCGGAGGTCAGGCTTTCAGGGAGTGAGTGAAAATTCAGTGCAAAAATAAACCAGGATGAAACGACAAGAAAGATGGTCAGGTAATAGTTCGCCAGGGCTATTTTAACCGGAAAATTTTTCTTCAGGCGCCCCAGGAACAGCAAGATAGCCGGAAACAGGATAAGCGTTCCCAGCACGTTGGATAGTAAAGCCGGCAGATAAAAATAATGGAAATTGATTGCTGATGGAAGATGACTGCCGCGTATGCTTTCCATGCTTGCCGCATAAGCCAGCGACAGTACGTTGACCAGGATCAGAACCAATACCATGAGCACCATTTGCCCGATGCGGTCGAGTTGCAGATGTTTCCTGTATGGAAACATACCCATCAGCGCACCGATCAGTCCATTGCCGATCGTCCAGCTTGGCAGGTAAGTCAGGCCATAACCAAACAGAAGATCCGTACATAAATTTCCGGCAAAGCCGGCAATAAAACCGAACCAGGGACCGTAAAGATACCCTGCCAAAAATATCAACACGATTTGCGGACGGATATCTACATTGGAAATACCGGGAAGATGCATCCGGATAAAATAATTCAACAAGCTGTATGCAACAACCGTTGCAGTAACAAGCAACATCTTTTCCCATCGGGGCATGGAAGCTTTCATCGAAACATGGGTTATAAGGGCGGGGCCGCACTTCATTCTCATCGGGACAGTTGACTTTTTGATCGTTGTACCAAAAGTAGCTATTCTTCAGAACCTGAATGCAGAAACACCGGGAATTAGTTCAAATTTCCTTTGCGAATGCCTGAGGTACTATTTACGAGGTCAACACTATGTCCGAACAGAAAGAGTATCTTTTTTCAGATTATCCAGCATTTTCATTTTTAATTCCATTTGATGTAAAATGACCGTATCGTAGTCGTTTTTGCTGTCACCATATTTACTTACCAGTACAAATAATTCTATTGAAAGAAAGAAGAGAAATAATAACGACCAAACAACCAGTGCGATTCCTGACGAAAGCAAAATTGAAAAAAGTATTTTTAATTCATCCAGGAACCCGACCCTTGATTTCAGTTCTGTCTCAAGAAGCTGTTGAATGTTGAGTTTCTCATTTTCCTTTATTGCCTTTTGGTCTCTCAGGTTTTTGAGTTGTGCATCAATTTGCGGGATCAGTTCTGCTTTGGGATTTGGCATCGACTGGTTTGTCACCACCTGGTTAACTGCGGTCATTCTCCCGGTGACAGTATCTTTTTCATATTTCACGACTGATGAGGGTGAATAGATGGTAGGCTTTTTCCCTATTTCGTCTATGATCGCGGTCCTTTCATTCTCCTTATTCCCGATGGCAATATCAAGCTGGTTGATCTGTTGGGTAAGTTCCTGCGTTTTTACAGGCAAAATATTGTTTACCGATACCTGGATATTTTCAATTTTGTTTTTGTCAACATCTTCCTTGAAAATAATCTGATCAAGAATTACGGAACCAATTATGGCCATGACAAAACCGATTGCTACACGAAAAGCAATGGCAAAATTATTTTTCCCAACTGTCAGGATGATCTGTCTTTCTATCTGGATAACCAGAATAACCATGATCGCTGCTCCAATAATTGAGATAAGTGAATCGCCATGAAGATAGCGTTTTGTAAAAGCGAATCCGATAAAGCCCCAAAGTGTAGCTACGATAAGGATTGCAGATAAATACTTCTTTACAGCTTTGGCGCTTGCTTCACTCGAGTTTTTGACGATCGCGTAGTTGTACCCTGTCAGGAAACAACCAAATTTTATCCAAAGATTCTTCATGCCGGCTACAGTGTTTTATTCAAAACGTTTGACTGCGTGATTGCAGACAATCCACGCATAAAACCACGCTGATACGAAAGGATCATTCGTTGGGTCATACCATTATCGGTTTCTGTATCCCGTTTCAATTCTTCTACTTTTTCCATGTGTTCAATCACCATTTCTTTCCTGGTTTTCAATTCTTCAACCATGTCGATCAGACCTGCTCTGGTTCGTGATCCGATATGAAAGTCAAGATCACGGATCAAATCTTTGTAGTACGTATCCACCTTCATGATCAATATTTGCAGGTCCATTTTTATTAATTTGATGTTTTCGGCTTTGTATTTGTCGTCAGGACTTGTAAGTGCGTCGTTGTACCCTTTTGATTCATAATCGGCCTGCAAAAAAGTATAAATTGCACCGATCCCATTGATCTCCGAATTTAACGGGTCGGTTGTGGACAGCTCCCGGGGATGCCGGTCCTCAACGGAAATTTCTTTTTTGGTTTCCTGCAGCGGGTTTTCATTCACCGCCACCGTTTTCGGATGGTTTTGTTTTAAGAAGTTGAATAGTCCCATGTTTGGAAATAATTTTGAAGGTTATTGCTTGTTTCACATTCTCCTGTGAGAAATTAGACGCATATCTGTTTGGCGGGTTACATCCAAACAATAAAACCTCAATAATATTTGCTTTGGAATTGACATGGTCCAGCTCAAATAGAATTCTGCACGATATTCTATCCTCTGAAAGTATTGGACAAGTCCGTACCCGACTGAAATAAATTATCTTTAACGGATTAAACCGATCCACATGGAAACAGAAAAGAAAAAGAAAATATTACTGACCGGCGTATCCGGGTTCCTGGGTTCGCATACGGCCATCCAACTGCTTGAAAAAGGGTATGAGGTAACCGGCACCTTGCGGAGTATGAAACGTGCCGGTGAAATCAGGGAGGTAATCGCCCGGCATACGTCAAAGGTAGGAGCGTTGAAATTTGCAGAAGCAGATTTGCTTGACGGACAGATCTGGAATGAGCTGACAAAGGGAGTTGATTTTGTTCAGCACATTGCTTCTCCCTTTCCGCGCGAGCTTCCCCGACATGAAGAAGAACTGATCCGCCCGGCAAGAGACGGCGCTCTGCATGTATTGAAGGCTGCTTCTGCCAATGGAGTGAAGCGGGTGGTCCTGGTTTCTTCGATCGCCGCGGTCATGTATGGACGGGAGAAGGGGAAACGTAGTGGTGTATACAACGAAAGCAACTGGACTGATGTGACTAACCGGAAAGACACCACTCCCTATTACCGGAGTAAAACGCTGGCGGAACGGGCGGCCTGGGATTTTACAGCGAACGATGAAAGCGGGATGGAACTGGTGACGGTTTGTCCGGGTGCCATTCTCGGACCGGTTTTGGAAAGTGATTTCGGCACTTCGGCCAACATGGTAATTAAAATGCTCGACGGGAGCATGCCGGCGTTTCCTA
>JBDKTZ010000505.1:0-13682 GCA_039679975.1 Prolixibacteraceae bacterium | reverse complement strand
ATAAGCCGTGGACAGCAGCTTTTTGCTCAAAAGACATATTGTGATAAACTTGTTTTAGAGCTGCAGGGAAGGGTTGAGCCACGCTTTCCTCCAGATTGATTTCACCCATGATCCGGCCCGAAAACTGATTCACTGTTTCGAGTAGTCCCGCCAACGAAACAAACGAAAATGAAAAAAGCGGCTCATCGGGATCCAGGGGGCGGAGCGATGATTCGCCGGAGATTTTGACTTGCAAAAACGGATCGGAATCGGCCAGATCTTTCCATTGCCACAAAAATGGATCTGTTCCTTCCTGTAGCACGTCTTTCATGAAAGCGTAGAGTAAGGGAGCAGATAAACGATCCTTGCCGGTCGGCTCATCTAATTGTAAGTCGGTAATAATTAAAAATATCAATGCATTGGAGGAATGGGAGAACGTTTTGTTTCCGGGAGTGAGCAATGGTTTTTGCCCCTCAAAAACAAAGTAATCATTATTTTGCAAACATGAATCCAGCAAGCTGGTGTTGCAGGAAAGCTTGAATAATCCGGTATACTCTTCGAAAGATTGCATGACGTAAGTTGATATTGGAAAAGCTTTGTTGTTTATCTGCCGTTTAAACTAAAGCTAAACGACATTTAATGCTTCATCCAGTCCGGCAACCTTAAAGGTCTTTTTGATGAATGGATTACAGTTGATAATCGAAAAATTTCCAGGTCTCAGCTTTTTCGCGGTTGCCATACAAATCCGGATGTAAGATGAAGCGATGTAGGAAACCTCGGCCAGATCGAACGCAACCTGCAATTGGTCCGAATTATTTCCGTTTTCTTTGATTTGCGCGAGTTGAGAATCAATCTTGGCCGCGAGTTCGTCACAAACCAGTCCGCTGATATGCCCCGAGAACGTACACATCAGTTTATTTTCGTTTTTTATGTAGTTTGTTTTAAGCATGATGGTTTATGTTAATGGTTTTTGTAATATTCCTGATAGACGGCCGTGGCATCATAACGATCATCCAGGCAATGCTGCATATCCAGACTGAGCCAGTTCTCGTTGGGTTTTCGCCGGCAAACCCGTTGGATATTAATGAGGTGACGGGCCGATATGTTTTCTGTAGTGATGTTTTTCCCCCCTGTGCCGCAACCGAGGGTCAGTGAAGGTAAAAGGTTGTTATAGATACCACCGCAGGCACCCTGGGCAGTTGGTGTATTGACAAGGATTCTTCCTGCATTGAGCAGTTGCGAGAATTCCATAATCCGTTCTTCGTTGTTGGCATAAATTGCTGCACTATGTCCAATTCCTCCCAGGTAGTTAAGATCGATGCAGAGATTGATGGCCGAGCGATAATCTTTTGAGGCATAAAAAGCCAGGATAGGAGCCAATACTTCGACCGACAGCGGAAAGTTCTTCCCGTAACCCTTCAGGCCGGCCATGAGTATTTTTGTCCCTTCCGGGACGGTAATCCCTGCCATTTTTGCAATTGCCCGGACCGATTGCCCGACGATGGCCGGGCTCATATTCGTGGTACCTTCCGTGATGGCAACTTTCTCGACTTGTTTAATTTCTTCCGGACTGAGAAAATAGCATTGTTGTCTTTCAAACTCTTTTCGTACGGCCTCTTCAATCGATTCTTCGACGATAATTGATTGCTCGCTCGCACAAACGGTTCCGTTATCGAATGTCTTTGATGAAATGATATTGGAGATGGCAAAAGGAATATCAGCGCTTTCATCGATAAATACCGGCACATTGCCAGGCCCGACGCCAATGGCAGGGTTCCCTGAGCTGTAAGCCGCTTTGACCAATCCTGTACCTCCGGTGGCCAGAATCAGCGCGAGTTTTGGGTGAGCCATTATCGCCTGGGTCAATTCCCGGGATCCGGCGGGAATGATCTGGATGCAGTCTTCAGGGGCGCCTGCCGCCAATGCCGCTTCATAGCAGATTCGTACGGTTTCCGTACAGCACTTTGCCGCTGAACGGTGAGCACTCACAATAACCGGATTCCGCGTTTTAAGAGCGATCAGTACTTTATACATGATTGTCGAAGTGGGGTTGGTCACCGGTATGACAGCAAAAACCGGTCCCAGTGGTTGGGCTATTTCTGTCATCCCTGTCAATGGATCAAATGAGATCACTCCAACAGTCTTCTCATTTTTGATACTGGTATAGACCAGTAAGGTAGCAAGGGCATTCTTCAAAACTTTATGCTCCCATACGCCAATACCCGTTTCTTCATATGCCATTTTAGCCAGTTTTACCCTGGCATTGAAACCGGCTTTAAATACAGACTCCACAATTTGGTCTGTTCTTTTTTGATCGAACTGCTGGAATTCGGCTGCTGACAATACTGCCTTTTCAAGCACCTGGTCAGCTGTTTCAAGGAAGTTTTCAAGATCACTCATTTGTCATTTTTCTTGTTTAGTTAGCCTTTCAACCGTCGCCCGAGATTGTAAATTCTTTAGAGACCATTATTTTTCTGAACCCTGAACATTTTCCCGTGACCTGGAATGATGAAGTCTGCTATTTTTAATAAGGTCCGCCGGCTTTCCTCAGCTCTGCGACGATCGTCACCAGGAGAAGGTACCACGTTGAAGGGATCCTGTATTTCTCCCTCTGTCCACCAGAAAGTATCTCCGGCAATGGCAATAGTCCCGCTATTCGTTTGTACGATTAACGAGATATGATCGGAGGTATGCCCGGGAGTATTGATCACTTCAGTATAAGGACCCATGACCTGCTTATCAAATTTGACCATCCGGTCCCGATCGTAAAGCAGGTTATCATCGTAGGTCACCAGTTTTGCGTTCGGAAAAATACCGCACAGCATCATGTGATCAGGATGTCCGTGCGAAAGAAATATGAAATCAATCTCTTCGGTCGAAAGATTTTCATTTGCGAGGGCTTCCATCAGCTTCTGCCTGTTACATCCCGGATCAGTAATAATTTTTATGCCTGAAGAAATAACCAGGCATGTTGTGGAGCTGGCTATCCAACCCTCCTCAACCTGACGCGCATAGCCTTCAATAAGCACTTTGACAGTGGCTTTTTCATCGGAGGCAGGGAAATAATCATCTTTTTGATGAGCTGCCGGCGTTAAAAGCAATACCGGAAAGGTTGTCCGTCGTTCCATATTTTATTGGATAATCATATGTTCTTAGGTTATAAGATAGTCCTGAAATAAAAAGTTCAACCTATTATTCTACTAATTTATAAATTGTAAGATAAATATATTAGAAAACAATGTATGTTTTAGGAACAAATGTGAAAAATATTAAATCCGACGGTAAAATCGTGGAAAAGCTTACTCTTCCTGAGGTCGTGAGGAACGACTATTTCGCGGACTTATACGTTTATAGGCCGACACGTACTCTGAAGGGGTTAATTTCATCAGTCGCTTAAATTGTTCATTGAAATGAGATAAATTGTTATATCCGCTCTCTATGCTGGCGCGCGAAACCGGTAAATTATCTTCAATCATCAGTTTGCAGGCATGCCCGATCCGTATTTCATTCAGAAACGACAGGAATGA
Organism: Prolixibacteraceae bacterium; assembly: GCA_039679975.1. GTDB lineage: Bacteria > Bacteroidota > Bacteroidia > Bacteroidales > Prolixibacteraceae > JBCFBK01. Next base: position 10,176 of record JBDKTZ010000505.1, on the reverse strand, counting down.
CTTGGCCGTATGTTTTTTAAAGTACCTGCAAAATGCGGTAGGACTGATATTGGCAATATTAGCGACATGCTCAAGCTTGATAGGTTTGGTAAAATTCAAAATGATATGTTCATGGATCTTGTTGAAACGGTAAAAATCATAGGAATTAATTGTTTTTGAATATCCCAAACTTGTATGGTATTTAAGATCTTTGGTATTTGCCATGAAATCCAGTAAAATGATCAGTTCAGTGATTCGACGAATGCCGGTTTCCGCAAATATACGGATCATTTGTTCTCCTAGTTGTTTACGGGCTTTGCATGTAAACTGGATTCCCCGTTGAGACTGACGGAGTAGTTCCTTGATGGGTTGCATCTCCGGCAGATTGATAAAACTTTGATCAAAAATCTCCTTCCTGAACTGAATGATCAGTGCTTTTATTCCTGTGATGTCTCCACCATCATAGTATTTCGAGTCGCTCTTCCACCAGTGGGGAACATTTTCACCAATAATGCTGATCTCTCCCTCCATGAAGCGACTTATTCCGTCTCCCACATAACTGGTACCGGAGCTTTTCACGACATACAAAATTTCAATTTCCGGATGAAAATGCCAGGGAACTGAAAAATGAGGTTTTTCTTCGTCATAAAAAATGACCGATTGGCTCGGTAATGAGATGAGTTTCTGATAAAATGGCTTCATAATCTTTACAGTATTAGCCCGAGTTCATTGATTTGGAACAATTAATGCTAAAATAGCATTATATCTGGATAAAAAACCAAAATGTCTGAATTAAAATCGTTAGTAAGTTTAGTACGCCTAACTTATTACTAATTCGAACAAACAGTATGAAAGAATTTGCTTTAATCGATTGGCTTATCTTTATCGCATATGCGGTAATAATCGTTTTTACCGGATTATGGGTTTCCCGCACAAAAAAAGGAGAGGAGAAAACATCGCAGGATTATTTTCTTGCCAACCGTTCACTGCCTTGGTGGGCAATCGGTTCGACCTTGCTTGCCGCAAATATATCGGCCGAACATTTCATCGCGATGTCCGGCTCAGGATATGCCATAGGCCTCGCGATTGCCGCGTACGAGTGGATCGCAGCGGTTGTGCTTATTTTTGTGGCAAAGTTCTTTCTCCCGGTTTTTATTGAAAAGAAGATTTATACGATGCCTCAGTTTTTGTCGGAGCGTTACGACAGGCGTGTAAGTACTTGTTTGGCCGTTTTCTGGATACTGGTTTATATTTTTGTCAATATCACTGCCGTTGTATATCTGGGTGCACTTGCAATGGAACGGATCATCGGAATACCGCTGATTTACGGGATTCTTGGATTTTCTTTTTTCTCCGCAATCTACTCCCTTTGGGGAGGGATGAAAGCCGTGGCGTGGACCGATGTAGTGAATGTGGTGATATTAATTTTCGGAGGACTTGTCACTACTTTTTTAGCGGTGAGTGCGCTGGGTGAAGGAACCGGATTCCTTTCGGGTTTTACTGAACTTATTCACAAGGCCCCTCAGAAGTTCCATATGATTATTCGGGAAGGTACCGTATTTGTTCCGGATGGGGTAGGCGGACAGAAAGATGCGTTTCTGGATCTTCCCGGCCTGGGAGTTGTTCTGGGTTCGATGTGGCTGACGAATATCGGATTCTGGGGATTTAACCAGTTTATCATCCAGCGTGGACTGGCCGCTAAAAATATTAAGGAAGCTCAGTATGGAGTCGTCTTCGCAGGCTATTTGAAATTATTGATCCCCTTATTGGTTGTCATTCCCGGTATTGCCGCGTTTGCTTTAGGTGCAGAGCTGGGAAAATCGGACGAAGCTTATCCCTGGTTACTCAATAATGTAGTTCCCGTTGGAATCACGGGCCTCGCCTTCGCAGCCATAGCCGCCGCTGCTGTTTCATCAATCAGTTCTCTTGTAAACAGTACCTCCACCATTTTCACGATGGATATTTACAAAGCTCACGTTAAAAAAGACGCATCCGAGAAGCAACTGGTCTTTATTGGCCGTTTGGTTGCTCTGATCGCACTTGTCATCTCCACAGTAGTTGCACCCCAGCTTAAATCGCTCGATCAGGCCTATCAATATATTCAGGAGTACACCGGATATATTTATCCGGGTGTTTTTCTCATCTTCTTTTGCGGTTTATTCTGGCGGCAGGCAACAGCAAAAGCGGCTTTGTGGGTGGCGTTGTTAACGATCCCGATGGGGGTCGTGTTTAAAGTGATCAACCCTGGTCTGCCTTTTATTCTTCGCATCGGTTATGTTTTCATCGTTTTAACATTCGTCATGGTTGGACTGAGCCTGGCTGACAAATCAAACCGTGTCAGTAATGAAGCCATGGATGAGTTGTCGAAAAATAAACTGATACGTACCGGGTGGATGATCATTGCCCTCGCTTCACTAACCGGATTGATCGTTGCCTTTTGGGTGGTTCAAATGAAACACCTTGCTCTTGATTCGATTTATGTGTTGGTTACAGGATTCATCCTGACCGGAGTGATGATGTTATTCAATGTAACCCAAAAAACCATGGATGCAAAGGGGATTATTATAAAAAATGCTGCTTTTAAAACCACTCCTGTTTTTGATGTTGCAGCGATTGGCATCTGCAGCATCCTGGCGATAATCTACTACTTTTTCTGGTGAGATTTCACGAACAACAGGTGATGCTCAGAATTCTTTAACATGGAGCGGGAAACGACCTGCCATATGTTGGATGTTTATGGCATTTATCAGCTCTTGCATGATTGTCCAAATACAAACAGACAGCAGTTCATACGCTGCTGTCTGTTAACATGCTGCCGGGGGAATCGTTCCTCATCGGCATGGAAGCGAAAAGCCGTTTACCGGCAATTTACTTTTTATCACGGGCTTCGTAATTATCGCAAATGCCGTTCTTATTGGCATCGATAAAGTTTTTACCTCTTCCTGTACCTTTCCCCTGGCCGGTTCCGTTGCACACACTTTTCCCGTTTCCTCTTTTTTGTCCGGAAGCGGTTGCCGTTCGGTTTTCATAATTGTCGCAAACTCCGTTTTTATTGGTGTCGATAAATGCGGTACCCTGATTTGTACCTCCTCTTCCGCTTCCAGTCCCGTTTCCTCTTGTATTGACCGGCTTTTGCGCATTTACAAATGCAGTCATGGCTAAAAGCGCCAAACCTGTTAAAAGAATTTTTGCTTTCATGATCATTGATTTTTTAATTGTTAGTATGATTGTTTAATCTGTTTTGCCATCGGCCTTTCCCGTTTCCTGTTTGAGGAAGATTGACCTGATTTTCTTTATTGAGCAGCGCATTAAACAAATCATGCAATTTAATCCGTTGTTCCGGAGTGCATACTTTTTTCATCTCCAGATAAAATGTTACAGTCACTTGTTTAAGCTGCCGGTGGTTGCTACCTACTTCTGTTGCGATCTGATCCAGTCGAATTGTATCGGGATCCTGCCTGTCCAGTTCATCGATCATTTCGTTACGCAACCGGGTCAGATTTATTTCCAGGTGTTTTGCGGTCCGGTTAAAGGTCCGGTTGATTTCGCGGAACTGCATCAGTTGGTCATCGTTGAGGCCAAGTTGTTCCCTGAAAAACCGCGTTCGCTGTTCCCCCGGAACGCTCTGCTGGTCTTTTTGTGCTGATCCCGTTTGCTGGTTTTCTCCGATCCGGTGATAATAGAATGACCCGATTGTCGTCAGGTTCGCGGCCAGCAGGATTACGATGATCCAGCGTGATATGCGGTATTTGGTTTGCAATGTCTGCATAGCATTTCATTTTATTTCAGTAGAAATGATTCGATAGGTTCTGCTTCGAAGTCATTCAATAATTGCAGATTGACCATTTCGTGGGGTTGAGGCGAAAGAGCCGATGCCTGGCCGCCCAACCATAGCCCGGCATATATCGCAACGACCAGCAGAAGTGAAAAGAAAGCCGGTTCCAGTATGTTTGTCCATCGCCGCTGTCTGCTATACAACGGTTTTTCTTCGAAGCGTGCGCTTAAGCGGGTATAGAAGAACGGAGATACCTCCGGGTTCTTTTCTTTTGCCACCATTTCCAGCTCTTCCTTCAGAAAAGCCAGAAAACGTTGGCAGTCCGTGCATTCTTTCAGGTGTTTTTCAATAGTTGCCTTTCGCTGTTCCGGCAGCTCATTGTCCAGGTAAAAAATCAGATCTTTATGGATGCTCTTGTGCGACATTTTCGTGCTTTTGATTGTTTGACACCAGTTGATTTAAAAACTTGCATTCAAATGCACTTTTTTTGGTAACAGGTATGAAGTTGCTTCTGAAGGTTCATCTTTGCCCGGTGAATTAATGTCTCGACCGATGACAAGGAAATTTTCATAACTTCAGCAATTTGCTTATAGGACAGTTCCTCATATTTGTTCAATGTAAAAGCAATGCGTTGTTTTTCTGGCAGCCTGTCGAGGGCGTGATGTAGAATATCGGTTCGTTGTTGGCGGGAAATTTCTCCGTCGGGCTGATCGCCGGTATACGCGGTAGTTTCCCTGTTTTTGTTTTTTCCTCCGGTAAAGGCTTCTTCCAGCGACTGAAAAAAACCGTGGCGTTTTCGGTTCCGTACCAGGTTTAGAGATCGGTTAAGGGCAACGCGGTAAATCCAGGTAGATAATTTTGCATCTCCTCTGAAATCTCCTGCCGACGTAAAGATTTCCAGAAATACCTCTTGCGCCAAATCTTCAGCATCGGCCCGGTTGTGAACGATTCCAAAGCAAGTGTTCACGACCATTCGCTGATATAAACCGACCAATATTCTGAACGAATTGTGGTCTCTTTGCTGAATACCTCTGATAAGCCGGGCTTCGTCCATTTAGTTATACCGTTTGACTTTGGAGTTTTAGACACCTAAATTTCCGAAAACTTGCAGTCATCTTCAAATAAAAATCAGTAATGGCAGATTTCTTATGCCGATTGGCGCTCGGAGGGCAGAAGTTGCACCAGTGGTCATGCAAAAGAGGCTGTCCGATCGTTTGGAAAGGACAGCCTCGCAAAACATTTACTGGCAGGCAGAATTGACTGCACCAGGTGTACCAAAATCACCGGTGGAATAGGCGAGGGTGGCAGCGCACCAGTTTGAACCCAAGCGGGCGCCATCTATCGTGGTTACGGACGGATTGAGTTGCAGCGATTTGCCTGCAGGCGGCATGTCAAATCCCTCGATCCTGAAATCGATACAGCACAAGACGGTTCCATCGCTGGTTTCGATGCTCAGTTCCAGCCCTGAATTGGTAAGGTTTAACCACTCACAAGCATAATCAACGTTGTTGGTTGCGCCGGTTGTTTTTCCAATTACGGCATAATCTCCGGGAACAAGGATCACATCCGAAGTGATCGTGTGGGGAGTTGTTGAACTGGTACTTCTGCGGAGAATCATGCCGTTCAAATTAACGGTTGTACCGGAGTTGTTGTAAATTTCTATCCATTCACCCTCAGCGTCAGGTATTTTATCCGGATCACACATGATCTCGGTGATCAGCAGATTCCCGTTACCCGGGCCTGATGGTTCTTCCGGAACAGAGGCTCCATCATCGGTCAGATTCACCAAAATAGTTTCGAACGATTCATTCACCGAGATTGTGATCGCATCAAATCCATCAGGTGAAGTATCGATATGTACTTCGTAGTGCTTGCCGGCTGCAGCGCTGCTGATGTTTCCGGAGATCGTTTTACTTATTGTTGTTGCACCTGACAGATACGACAATACCGATTTCAAATGGAGGGTTCCGGGCTTAAAATATCCGGCACGGCTTTCACCTTTTGCAAACGTGAGGGTATCGGTAGTGTTAAAGACCATCGAATAATAATCGTTAAAGCTGCTGATTACCCGGTCGGAATAAACGATCGTGACCCGTGCATTGCTGGGCTTACAAACCAGGCTCACATTTGAGGTTTGTTTACTGACCACAAGGAAGGTTTCTGACTTTCCGTAATAACATGGGTTATCGAAAGCAGGTACAGCGGCTGATCCGTAAGAGGCAGTGACGTAATACTCGCCTTCGGCGAGCGCGATTGACTCAGGTAATTCGGAAGCATGTTCAAAGGTCTTCACCGGACTGGAGCCGTTTTTTTTGAATATCTCCACTTTGAAGGCCCCGGCATCGATTGCTCTGGTAGCAGGAGTATTTTCATAAACTACTACGGCCAGATCAATATGAAGCTTTAAAGCACCCTCAAATTCGGGAAGGGAGATCGTTTCATTTTTGGTACACAGGCCAAAAAGCAGGATGAGCGCCAAAAACAAAAGGACAGATGAGAAAAAATTAATTTTTGGTTTCATTTGCGTGAATTTTAATTAAGATTTTTTAAAAACCGCGTAGAAGCTTCAATCTTACAATTAGGCTCTCAATAACTATAATTCGCCTTACGAACCGGAAGCAGTGAAGATCTGCCTTGTAAATCCGCGAAGCGAATAGCCATATTATACATCTTCATTGTATGAGCTTAGCTCTATGGCTGTACACTGGACTAATATTGGCAGAACAGATAATCCAGTCAGGATCCTTATTCTCTGTTAAACAGATTGATACGATGAACATAAAGCTAAATAAAACCTGACGTTCATGTCAATGGATAAAGAGCTAAATTTGATGAACATATCTGTTTTCCTGATGAAGTGACGTATTTAGTTCACGAACGAACATGTGCAATCAAATTTATGGGGGATTCCTGATAAGCATAAGGACACCGTGAAAAACAGGTAAAGGTTGAGGTTATGGACGTTACTGGCAGGTTTGTTGACCAAATTCCATAGCTGCTGCTTTGGATAATTGAAGAAAACGTTCTCCCAAACGTTCCCCCTAACGACGAAAGCCGCGGAAACCGCGGCTTTTAGTGCCCAGAACAGGACTCGAACCTGCACGTCCTTGCGAACGCTAGTCCCTGAAACTAGTGCGTCTACCAATTCCGCCATCTGGGCATTTTGTTTTTCCGGCTTAAGTTTGGTACTGACCCTTCGGTCTGCTTGAGCCTTTCCTTTTTGCTAAGGCGATGCAAATATAGAAAAATTTTATACCGAAACCAGACCTTGAATATTTTTTTCTTCTCCTGAAAAAAAAATTATTTTAACAATACTGTTTGCCGACAAATAAGACGTATTCATCGGAATAATTGTGTACCATTTCTAATTTCTTGGTCTTTTTGCAGATAAATTTGACTTAAAAAACGAAAAATGGACTATTCTTTGCAATTCACCCGAATGTGGAATGAAAGTACCGGGAGTTTTCCCATCGGACTACAATTTTTCGGTACCGGCGAGAAAAAACTGAAGGAAATCCAGTTTGAGCATTTTTATAAAGAACTGAAGGCTGAATTGAACGGATCTGGCAGACCAGTCAAGCCGAAGGTCAATGATCATCTGATCAACCTCCTGTCTGGTTTTTTTAAAAATATCGCCGGTTACCCGGAGAATCTGATCGAGGTTATGTTTTCGGAAGGAATGATGGATTCCACCTATTCATTTATCCGTACCTCGAGGGAATTTGATCCTGAAATCAGCTTTTCTGATCTTTTTCAGGCTATCCGTAACGTATGGATCATGAATGGTCTCCAGTTTGTGATGGACCGTAAAGTATGCCTTACACCCCCCATTTACGCGTACAGCATGCTTTATCCCTATACCGACAATTATCTGGACGATCCGTCGGTTTCATATCAGGAGAAACAGGAGTTCTGCATTCGCTTCGGAAAACGATTAAAAGGCGAGACTATACAGGCGCGGAATGAACAGGAAAGGAAAATTTTCAGGATGATCGAACTCATTGAAACCTATTGGGAGCGCGAAAGGTATCCTAAAGTTTACCAAAGCTTGTTGGGGATTCATGAGGCCCAAACCCGGAGTACATTGTTAATCAACAAATCAGGTAAGCTGGAATTCAATGATATCTTCTCGATTTGTGTACAAAAAGGAGGGATGTCGGTGGTGGCGGATGGCTACCTGATTTTTGGCGACCTGAGTCCGGAGGAGGAGGAGTTTTTCTATTATTACGGAGCGTATCTTCAATTGCTCGACGACCTGCAGGATGTGGGTACAGACCTGTCCGATTCGTTGATGACGGCATACTCCAGCGTGGGTCAAAGGGAAAAACTGGATCTTTGGCTGAATAAAACCTACTACCTGGGGTTGAAAGTGATGGGGCATGCCGAAAGGCTTAACTCGGCGAGGGTTCACGTGTTCAAAGCTCTGATGAAACAAAGCATTGATTTATTCCTGATAGGGGCTGTGATTACGAACGATCAATTTTTTACCAAAAGGTTTATCCGGGAGTTTGAATCATTTTCTCCGGTGAGCTTTTCCTTCATCCGGAAAAAAGGCCGAAGCTTATCGGCTGATCAAAACAGTTTAACGGAACAGGTTTTAAAAAGGATGTCATTTGAAGATGGTTTAATACCGGGATCTGAAGTCACTGCCGGTTCCTCCGAAGCCGGAAATAATAAAAGGATTATTGCGGGCGCCTGACAACTTAAGCCGTCAGTTGCCCGCAATAATCCTTTTATTTTAAATTTGTCCTTAAAAAGTCAGTCATTTTCTGATAAAGGTGCATCCGTGTATTTCCGCCGTATATTCCGTGATTCCGGTTGGTGTAAACAGTCATTTCGAAGGGCACGCCGGCCTGCACCATTTCTTCAGTAAATTCAAGGGTATTTTGGGCATGGACATTATCGTCTGCCAGACCGTGGACAATGAGCAGCCTGCCTTTGATGCCTGAAGGATTTTTCATCGGCGCATTGTCGTCATATCCTTCCGGATTTTCTTTTGGAGTCCGCATGTACCTCTCGGAGTAAACGGTGTCATAGAACTTGTAATGGGTAATCGGAGCCACAGCGATGCCTGCTTTGAAAATTTCTCCTCCTTTTTCCATACATAAAAGCGTTGTAAACCCGCCAAAGCTCCATCCCCATATGGCGATCCTGGTTTTATCGGTATAGGGCAGAGTTCCGAGGTATTTTGCTGCTTCAACCAGATCGTCTGATTCGTATTTGCCCAGCTGCATATAGGTGATTTTCCTAAAATCTTCACCGCGGGCAGCTGTTCCCCTCGGATCGACGCAGGCGATGAGAAATCCTTCCTGCGCCAGGTAGTGCTCCCAGTCGATCGACCACTTGTCGGTTGCTTCCTGTGAATTCGGACCGCTGTATTGAGTCATTACCACCGGGTATTTTTTTGAAGGATCAAATCCTGCGGGTTTAAGCATCCATCCGTTTAAAGCCGTACCGTCGGCTGTGGTGAACGTAAAAAATTCTTTTTTGCTGATCTGATAGGAGCTAAGCTTGTTTTGCAGTTCCTTGTTGTCTTCGAGAACACGGATTAGCTTCCCGTCGCTGCTGTGCAGTGTAACTGTATTGGGTGTTGTCGCATTGGTAAAGTAATTGATGAAGTACTGGAATCCGGAGCTGAATTCGGCATGATTTGTTCCTTCGCCTGAAGAAAGCTTTCCTTGCTTCTTTCCATCCATGCTTGTGAAGTAGACTTCTCTTCTCAACGGAGATTCCTTCGCCGCCTGATAATAGAAGATCTTTTTTTTGTTATCGAATCCGTAGAAACCAGTCACATCGAACTTCCCGTCGGTTAGCTGCCGCACGAGAAATCCCTGCCGGTTGTACAAGTAGAGGTGAGAGTATCCGTTACGTTCGCTGTTCACGATAAAATAGTCGTTCGAAGGGAGAAAAATGAAATCGTCCAAAAACTCTTCAGCGATATAGCGTTCATTTTTTTCTGTATAGAAAAGCCGGCTGTCGCCTGTAAAAGGATTCGCCAAAAGCACATGGAGTTCGTTCTGACGACGGTTCAGCCGCATGATGGCAAGCTCTGCCCCGTCGGCTGTCCACTTCAGCCTCGGTAAATAAATATCTTGTCCTTCTCCTAAATCCGCTTTTACGGTGGTTTTCGATTTCAGGTCGTAAATATGGACCGTGACAATCGAGTTCTTTTCGCCTGCTTTAGGATATTTAAAGGTATCGACCGATGGATATAAAGCATTTTCGTTCAGCTCGGGCATTTTACCTCTGAACATCATGATCGGAAATTCTCTGACGGCAGTTTCATCAAAACGTGTAAATGCCAGGAACTTCGAGTCGGGCGACCATGCAAAAGCCTTGTTATAGGAGAATTCTTCTTCATAAACCCAATCGGGAATCCCGTTTATAATTTCGTTCTTTTTGCCGTTTGAAGTGACCTGGCT
>JBDKTZ010000016.1:0-2930 GCA_039679975.1 Prolixibacteraceae bacterium | reverse complement strand
GTTTCCAGTCCTTCATTTACATTGTTGTTTCTCATGCCTGGCAAAGTCTTAAACTACATTTCGCCTTTGCTCTTGTTTTAATCAAAACCTTCGCTTTATCCTTTAGCGATCTTTTTTATTAAAGTACCAGCAAAAAAAGTGCAGAAATTTGAATACTTAAGTTAAGAAGCAGATCAGCTGATAAATGTATTATCATAAAGAAAAACGGGCTGAATGCAAATTTCACTCAACCCGTTCCATTTAAACAATTAAACCTGCTATAAAGAGCGCCCCTCATAAACAATTGATTCGGCAATGGGAACCAGATCACCGTCAAAAGTGAGCTGCCCGGGACGCAAACCCGTTAAGCGGGCTGTTGCATTACCCGACGATCCAATGACAAAATGAAGATCATACATTCCGATATTAGTCATCACGTTCATCGAAAGGGTAAAGCTATTGTGCTTTTCGTCCTCCTTCAGTTTCCAGTCGGTAATCGACCCTTTTGCAGTAATGCCTCCAACGCCGTTGTAGCCGATTCCGCGATTCGAACCAATCTGGATCACCGCGACAGACGAATCGACCGCAACAAAATTGATCATCGGACTCACCACGATTCGATTCCCGTATTTATCCTGTAAGAAATCGGACTCCAGGACGAAATCTTTATTTTCCAGCATTTGTTTCGTCAATTGATATGCTTTTTCTGCCTCAGCCTTCCGCTGTTCTTTTTTGATCATCTTCGACACGTCACTTCGCCCTCCGGCAAAAGTAAAAGCAGAAAAAATGAACATTGTAAAAAGTATCATCATCTTTTTCATGGCTCTTCTCCTTTCCAATAATTAACTCGGGAGGAGAAACAAAACTTGTTCCAAAATTTGCGTTTTTTATCTCATTAACAGCTTTTAACGGATCTGTCATACAAATCTGCTCAGGATGAACAATCACTTATCTTTGGTGTTCCTTTTATGTGATTTTCAGGAATACAACCATATTATTGTTTTTTTCGGCAACTCTGGTTTTGCATCCGGTTCTGCCATTTATCGAGTATTACTCTTTCCGGGAATATATAGCAGAGAATCTGTGCATTAACCGGTTTAAGCCACGGTCCTGCTGCGAAGGAAAGTGCTATCTCGAGAAGAGGATAAAAGAAAATGCAGCCGATGACACACAGGAAAAACAAGATCCCGCGACAAGTCCGGTGAAAAGAATTGACTATCATCTCCCCCGCAGAAATAACCCTTTCTGTTGCATTTCAGAATCGCATGCTGAATTCGGATATCTCATGCCGCTATATCAAGGTTCATTTTCAAGTGCCATCTTCCAGCCGCCCAGAGTGAAATAAACTTTTACAGGCTGTTCTTCTGTCCTGCTTTCAAAACAGGAACCGGTCAAAACCGGCGAATACCGATTCGGGTACGTACCCATGATGCCCTATTCACTCCTGTTACACAAGAAGAACAACGAATATCTTATTTCTCAATTTATTCACAAACGACGGGATAGCCATGTTCTGCCAATACCAGCCGGACATAAGGGAAAGGTTTTGTCATGGCCGTTTCGTCTGTCAAAACATAATATGCAAAATGAAACAGATCCTTATCCTGTTCGCATTGACTTTATCTCTTGCGGCCTGCGAGAAAGATGAAGATCCAGGCCCGGAAAAAGTGAACCTGCAATCGGTTGTAAAGGCGGGGTCGAAAGCCAGCCACTTTACCGTGGAACTATTGGCCAAAGAAACCCTGTTCCAGGGCTATAACAAGCTGTACCTCGACATTCGTGAGAACTCCGGCAACAGTCGTGTCACACAGGCGTCGGTAAAATTGCTCCCGCTCATGCATATGACCATGATGACCCATGCCGCCCCGGTTGAAAACCCGAAGGACACACCCAATGATGATGGCTATTTCGAAGGCGCCGTGGTATTTATCATGCCCTCCAATCCTGACGAAGGCTGGACCCTCGAAGTTGCCCTCGACGCCGGGGACGAAAAAGACACGGTCAGCCTGGCAATCCCCGAAGTGAAAAGTCTTGAAGAAGCACGCGAATTCAACGTGATTTCCCAAACTACAGGGAAGACCTATTTTATTTCGCTGGTTGAACCTTCTGCGCCGAAAGTCGGCCTGAACGAGATTGAATTTACGGTCCATTACCGCGAGAACATGCTGAGCTTTCCGTCGGCCGAAGATCTTTCGATTGCCATTGAACCGGAAATGCCGTCGATGAACCACGGCTCACCCAATAATGTCAATCCGGTGCATACCGGGAACGGACATTACAAAGGTAAAGTGAATTTTACCATGACCGGCTGGTGGCGCGTGAATATTGAAATATCCAAAGACGGGCAACCTATCGGAGAAAATCTGTCATTCGACATCACTTTTTAATGAAAAAGGAAGGGGAATATTTTTCTCCTTCCCTTTTCTGAAACAACAGGAAGATATGAAAACTTCATTGTTTATGTTGTGCCTGCTGACCGGCCTCGCCGGTAACTTAAGGGCGCAGCATAGGGGTAAGGATATTACCAAAGACACCATTCAGATTGAAGAAGTGCTTGTCACACAACGGATTGTCCTGAACGATGAAAACACCGTTAAGTACTACCAGTCATTTTACAGTTCGGGAATCGACAAGGTCAATGAACGGTTGGGAAGCATGTCCTTGATCAGCCGCGGGGCCTATGCCAAAGAACCTGTGTTGAACGGGTTCTCGGCCGGGCAGATCAATGTGACCATTGGCGGTATGAAAATGTTTGGCGCCTGCACCGATAAAATGGACCCGGTCACTTCGTACATTGAGCCGGTCAACCTGAAAAGCATCCGGATAAACGAAGGATCCGGCGGCAGTAAAAACGGAAGCACCATTGGCGGAACCTTCGACATGGAGTTACAGTCGCCCGAAAGATCAACTTTCACAGTCGAAACAGGCGCGAACTACGAAACTGCATCACA
>JBDKTZ010000248.1:0-19731 GCA_039679975.1 Prolixibacteraceae bacterium | reverse complement strand
GAATTTATTTTTAACCGCTCTACTAAGTTACCCAAAATTGTTTGACATTTTTAAAACATACAAAAAAATGATAGGATATCATGGAATTAATTAACTTTGCAGGTCTTTCTTGTCACTTCCATATTGTGGCGTAAGAATTGTGTTATGGCTAAATTGGATAAACTGACTTTACCTGTTATGTTACAGGCAAGTTTTGAGTGTTTCGGGGATAAGGAGTCGTTGGTTTTTGCAGGAGAAGAAAGGAGAACCTATCGGGATCTTAAATTTGAAGTGGAAGATTTAGGTACCCGTCTGCGGAATATGGGGATCGTCAAAGGAACAAAAGTGGCTATCCTGAGCATAAACATGCCGCAGTGGGGCATTGCCTATTTTGCCATTGCTTCTGTTGGTGCGGTTGTCGTTCCCATTTTGCCCGATTTCCATCCGGGCGAAATTCGAAATATCATTCAGCATTCGGGTGCAGAAGCCATTTTTGTTTCAGAAAACCTGATCAGCAAGCTTGAGACCGAAGAATACCCGTTGTTGCGGATGATTCGTATTGAAGACTTCACGGAGATCAATGCCTCCGATTACCCTTCGTTCGTTACGGAAGAGACTTCTGCCGCATTTGAATACGAGGATGTTGCTGAAGATGATGTGCTTTCTGTCATTTATACTTCAGGTACAACCGGAAAGTCGAAAGGAGTCATGCTGACTCATAAGAATATTATATGGACTACTCGCCAGTGCCAATATTTTCAGGATATTAATTCAAACGACCGGTTCCTGTCTGTTCTTCCTTTATCGCATACCTTTGAAAATACACTTGGGCTCATGCTGCCGGTGATGCAAGGAGCTTCAGTTCATTATTTGCATAAGCTGCCGACACCGGCTGTCCTTCTTCCTGCATTGCAGATCGTGAAACCGACGATTATGCTGATCGTTCCGTTGATCATTGAAAAGATTTACAAGGGAAAGATATTGCCGCAGATCAACAGTAAAGCAGTTACCCGCAGCTTATATCAATATCGTTTTTTTCAAAAGTTGATTAATAAGGCGGCCGGGAGGAAACTTTATGAGACCTTCGGGGGAGAATTACGATTTTTTGGTATCGGCGGAGCTAAGCTTGATAATGAGGTTGAACGGTTTCTGATGGATACTAAAATGCCTATGGCCATAGGCTACGGGCTCACGGAGACGTCGCCATTACTTGCAGGAGCTGTAGGTAAAAATGTCAGGTATTTGTCGACAGGCATTCCGCTTGAAGGAGTGAAACTTCGTATTGCCAATGCAGATCCCGTAACCGGGGAGGGCGAGATCCAGGCCTTGGGCGAAAATGTGATGAAAGGGTATTATCGGGAACCGGTTCTCACTGCAGAAGCATTCACCGCTGACGGATGGTTTCGGACCGGTGATCTCGGGCATTTTGATCAGTCGGGTTTTCTTTATATTAAGGGCAGAATTAAGAACATGATTATAGGTGCGAGCGGTGAAAATATTTATCCTGAAGAAATCGAATCTGTGATCAATCGGATGGAATATGTGCTGGAATCGCTTGTTGTTCAGCAGAAAGGACGACTTGTTGCGATGGTGCATCTGAATATGGAGGAAATAGAGAAGCGGTTTATGCAGATGAAGGAAGAAGCCGTTCATATAAAGGAAGAAGCCGTCCAGAAATTCAATGCCCGGGTTGATGAAATCCTTACTGAAATCCAGAAGAAGGTAAATGAACAGGTCAATAATTTTTCGAGGGTACAGATGGTTGTTTTACAGCCGGTTCCTTTTGAGAAAACCCCCACTTTAAAAATTAAGCGATTCCTCTATTATCAAAAATAGTCTTTTGGGGCTTGCTTCAACTGTTTCCCGGCTCACTCTTCGTGATTCGAGTGTGACCAATATGATCATGCGTTAAGATGTCGGCACCGGAGTAAATGAATATCCCGGGCAGGAATTCATCAGTCCGATTCAGCAAAGTATTTATAAAATCTTGCGATTGTGCTGATCCCCATATAAAACCGGTCGAGTGAAAAGCTTTCGTTGGGCGAATGAATGGCATCTGTTTTCAACCCGAAGCCCATCAGGATCGATTTAATACCCAAAACCTCTTCGAAAGCAGCAACAATGGGAATTGAACCTCCGCTGCGAACAGGCAGGGGTCTGCGTCCGTAGGTTTCCTCGAAAGCTTTTTCAGCTGCCTGGTAGGCAGGGAGATCGATCGGACAAACATAGGCCTGCCCACCATGATACGGTTTGATCTCAACTTGTACGGTCCGGGGAGCTGCCTTTTCAAAATACTCCTTAAACAGCGCCGAAATCTTCCTGTAATCCTGATTGGGGACCAGACGGGTACTTATTTTGGCCGAAACCTGAGAGGGCAGGATAGTCTTTGAACCTTCCCCGGTATACCCTCCCCGGATCCCGCAAACGTCAAACGACGGACGAATACCGGTTTGTTCATTCACGGTAAAGCCTGCCTCGCCGCTGAGCTCCTGTACGCCAATTGATTTTTTGTATTCATCTGCATTGAATGGTGCCTGCGCCAGCAGTTCACGTTCTTCCCGCGAAACCTCTGCAACATCATCATAGAACCCGGGAATGGTTATTTTACCGTTTTCATCGATGAGGTCCGCTATCATTTTAGCGAGAACAATAGCCGGATTTGCTACAGCGCCGCCATAAAGCCCCGAATGGAGGTCGCGATCAGGACCGGTCACGGTGACCTCCCAATAGGCGAGACCGCGCAGCCCGGTGGTTATGGCCGGTATTTCGGGGCTGATCATGTTGGTATCGGAGATCAGGATGATGTCGGCTCCGAGAATATCCCGGTGTCCTCGGCACCATTGTTCCAGGTTGGGTGAACCGATCTCTTCTTCTCCTTCAATCAGAAAGCGGACGTTACAGGCTAAAGTTCCGGTATGTATCAGGGCCTCGAAAGCCTTGGCATGCATCATGCTCTGCCCTTTATTATCGTTGGCGCCGCGTGCCCGGATATGCCCTTCACGGATTTCCGGTTCAAAAGGAGGTGACTTCCACTGGTCAAGAGATCCGGCAGGCATCACATCCATGTGTCCGTATACCAGTACCGTGGGTTTTGAGGGATCAACGATCTTTTCACCCCAGGTTATCGGGTTACCTGCTGTTTCAAAGACTTCGGCCTTGTCTGCCCCTGCGCTTAACAACAGCTCTTTCCAATACTCCGCCGCCCGGTACATATCGTGCTTATGAGCCGATTCCGTGCTGATTGAAGGGATTCGAAGCAATCCGTACAATTCTTCCAGAAACCGATCTTTATTGTCGTTAATATATTCTTCTATCATATTGATAAATTTAATTATTTTTTTGCAGCTATAAAATTGAGAACCAAATTTGTATGATCGATCATGGCTGATGCGGACATAATTCCCTGAATGTTCCGGCCTGAAGGAGCAGTTGATGGGTTACTTCGGCTATGTTATACAAAAGGGCGAATTGCTGGCGGGTAATTCCTGCGTCAATTTTTTTTATCAATTGGCTGATTTCTTCCAGTATCCCGATCATCCGGGAATTGCCGTCACCGGCGTTTTCGTTCGATAGCTGACTGGTTTCTTCAAGCGCTTCCAGTATGGTGCAGGCCATCGGGATCAGATCGGGGTTACTTTTCTCTCCTTGTTCACGGTGAGCTCCCAGAGCAGAAAGATAGGAAAGCAATGCGTGGTTCAGATACGTAAGTGTAAACGCCTGTTCCCTGAATTGATGGTGCTTCACCGGCTCGACCTGCATATCCTGCCATGCAAGTACCAGGGCATTATCTGCCTGATGAGCTTCCCTACGGGCAATACGATAGTCAAGATCGTCAACGATATGCTCCTGTTTGTACTCCGATAAAATAGCCTTAAAATAGCGCGTGTTTTTTGACAGGGCTTCGGTAAGCAAGCCGGGGAGCTTTTTTTGCTGCCAGTCGGGCCAGAGGAACCGGACGCTGAGGATGGCCAAAGCTGAACCGATCAGTGTATCCAGCAACCGCGGAAGCATCACGGCTACGCCCTGGCTGGAAATCAGGTTAAAGGCACACAAAACAAAAATGGTAATAAAGATAACCGAACGGGAATATTTACGCCGCAGCCACACGAAAAAGAAATAAGCAGAGCCAAGCAGTAATAACATCTGTCCGGACAATGTGGGAATTAGCTGCACCACAAGGACTCCTCCGGTCACTCCGCCGATAGTACCAATGATACGTTGGAACAGCCGGCGACGGGTTTCACTGTAACTCGGCTGACAAACAAACAAGCTGGTCAGGATGATCCACTCACCCTTGGCAATGTTGAACCCTTCTGAAAGTGTAAACCCGACGAGGAAACAGAGGCTCAACCGAATTGCGTGGCGCATCCTTGGATGATCCCATCTCAGCTGATCACGAAAACGTTGTCCCACTGTCCGGCTGTCTTTTGCCAGGCGGGGCGTAAGTGTTCGCATGTATCCCTCCTCCAGGTTTTGAAGTGATGTATTCGAGCGGGAGAGATTAGATACTAACAGCGCCAGCGGGTGGGTGTCGTGAGCACGATATTTTTCAAGTTGATCGTTCAGCGCATTCACGGTCCAGCTCAGGGCTGCAGGATGATGATACTGAACTCCTGTAAGCAAGCTTCGTGCAAACTGACGACTGGCTCTAGCCAGCTGATGCAGGAGTTGTCCGATCCCTTCCATCAGCGGACGGTTGGCCGGATCCTGGCTTAACAGGTCATATCGTTCGTGGCTTGAGGCAGCACGTTCGTGAAGACTTTGTAACAGCATAAAATACTGCAGGTATGGTTTTAAAGGGGTCTGATCATGAAGAACGCCGCTATAACTGTTCAATACCTCTTTAGATCGTTCCAGTGCGTTAACCAATTCAACATTCAGCAGTGCAAGCCGGTTACGGATCTCCCCCTGCATCTTTTCGTCGCTGGGAAATAGATTGGCTTTTTCATCCATATACCGGGAGAGGGCAAGGAAACCTTTGGCCAGATGCTCTTCAATTGATCTCCAGGGATGATCATACAGAAATGCAAGTGAAAATAAACCATAGAACAAAGCTCCGGAAGACAAAAGAACAGGTTGCCAGTACCAGGCCGGACTAATCGCTGTACCGATCATCGTATAAATTCCGACCAGGATGGAACCGAAGGTGACCCCCCGGTACCGTTCTCCGGTTCCTCCAATCAGGAGGAAGACAATGGTGGAAAGGGATAGCCCTATTCCCAGCAAGAACGGGTAAGGCCGGAGAATTTCGACAGAAAGGCTGGAAACGCCAAAGCTGACTACCTTTAACCCCAAGGATTTGATTCGTCCTTTGGGATGGTCGTCGGTTTCTGAAAGTGCACCTGCCAATACTCCTAAAGCGAGCGTAACGGCAAAAAAAGATTGGTCCAGTATCAGTAACGGAACAGAGAGAATGGCAATTGCAAGGGTTGCCCTGGCAGCCATCAACCTGTCCGGATGCTGTCTGAATGCTCTTCTCGCCGGCTCATACCACGACTGATCCCGTATAAGAGTAAAAAATGAAGAAAAAAAACGGTTGTTCATGTGTAGACCTTATGCAAACAAATTTAGCAAATACTTTGCAACAGAAGGTCTACCTCATGTCAGCGATTGGCTCTGCCGCGAAAGGGCATAGGAAACCTCAAATTAAACAAAGAGATCTAAGCCTGTTTATGTGCCCGGAGCCATGAACTGTTCTCCCTGTAATCTTCCACTACCAGCGTATTGGTCTTAAGTCTGAACGTGCTCATTAATTGCTGTATTTCCTGATGAAGCATATTAATCCCTGATTGGATCAGATCGTTCCGGAAGCCTTCATCAGCCAGACGGTGAACCATATCCATGGAAACGACCCGCCCAATGGCCTGTCCCAGTTCTACCAGTTTTCGTTGAGGAAGCTCCATATTCAGGTTGAAGTTGAACAAATCCTTTAACTGATCGGATGAACGAAGGGTCAACTCGCTTCCTTTCATGAAATTGAACAGGTTTGTTTCCTTAAGCCTCTTCATCTGCTTAATCAGGTTTTCCGATATTTGGGCATACAGGATATCGTTCGATCCTTCAAAGATTTGGAAGGGGCGGCTGTCGGTGATTCCGCGCCCCGCTATATGACTGTTGCGGTAGGCCTTAGCTCCAATCAATTGAGTCACTGATTGTGCTGCCTGTTGCATGAGATCAGTAATAACCGATTTCACTGAATTCGCTTCCATTCCAATGCCTGTCAGATCATTTTCCAATCCGGCTTTTTTAGCGCTGTTTGAACACATGGCTGAGCATACGGTGAATGAAGCCTGGAGTTTGGACAACCGGCTCTGTACCTGATCATAATTGAACAGGCTCTTTCCTCCTACCAATCTCTCCCTGCAATGGTTGAGTGCCTCATCAAGCATTCGATGAATAAAGCCCATTCCCATACCGGGAAATTGCATCCGGCTGCGGTGAAGCAAGTCCAGCATCATCTTTACCCCTGTTGATTGCGGCTGTAATTTATGTAGTTTGGGTATTTTAACATCAATATGATTTCGTCCGTAAGGAATTTGATAAAGCCCAAGATTGTCATAAAATTCTTCTACTTTGATTCCCTGCTCAGGTTGTGTGATGTCACAAATGAAGAAATCAATATCGCGTTGCAAGTCTCCTTCCTGTGATCTTTTTCTGGCAGTGAGCAACCAATACTCGGCCCATCCGGTCAGCCCTGCCCAATGTTTTTTCCCATTCAGTTGATAATAGTTTTGTTCTTCAGTGAAATAGGTTTGCATGCTGAGCGCGTCACTTCCGAAATCGGGCTCGGTAATCATCAATCCTCCCATGACTCTTTCTTCAAGGAAACGTTTAAAGACAGGGGCCTTGGCTTCATCTAACGCATACTTGGCTACCGGTTGCAAAAATAAAGCCGAATTAATGCCGAACGTAAGCGAAAGCGCCAATGATTCATAAGAAGCCGTTTCGAGCAATGCAAGATTTTCGTAAGCAAGGGAACCACGTCCTCCATACTCTTTTGGAATGCCTATTGCAAGCGGGTTAACAGCCATAATCTCCCTTAAAACAAAAGGAGGAAGACCCCGGTGTTGCGCGTATTGGTTAATATCACCTCTCAAATGATAAACCTGCAACATCTTGGCTTTTAATCTTTCCAAAAACTGGTGAAGTGGTTCATTCATTTGAACAGGCTGCGACACCTGATTAAGATTAGCACGGTTATTTTTTACAATCACTTGATCCATTTTATCCGATAAATTTAAAGACATATAGATTCCCTTGAGGAGATAACATTCACAGAGTGTGAATGTTTGCAACGGCAGTCATTTAGAATGGCGATAATTATGTAATTTAGCAATAAGCAGACCTATGTTGTTCTCGTTTCAAAAGAAGATTGAATACCAGCTTCTCCAATTTTTCCATTTCGTGTCAACAGTTTCATATTCGCTTTATAAAACTGATCGCGATATAGAACAGGGTTCAGCGAGGTTAATTTTTTGAAGCAGCGGTTGAAATTGGAAAGATTGTTGAATCCGCTTTCGAAACAGATCTGCGAAACGCTGTGGTTCCCTTCAATGAGTAATTTACAGGCATAGCCGATGCGCATTTCCAGGACAAAAGCAGTGAATGGTTTTCCTGTTTTTTCCCTGAAATAACGACTGAACGCAGATGGATTCATTCCGATATGATCGGCTACTGTTTCAAGTTTGATCGTCTCCCGGTAGTTGGAGTTGATCAGATGCATGACCTTGTCCAGACGGCTGCCCGACCAGTCATAAAGATTTGATCGGAAAGTTTCACTGGCAAGGAGTTTGAAATCGCCGGTACGGGATAGCTTGTCCAATATTTTCAAAAAAAACAGGGTTCGCTCCAGCCCTTTTAGTTTTAGCAATTTTTTTAACCGGGGTTTCATCTCTTCAGAAACCTGGTGTGAAAAGCTAATTCCGCGGCTTGTCAGGTTCAACAATTTTCTGATTGGATAGAACTCCGGGTAATTTTCGATTTGATGACTGAAAAAATCAGGAGAGAAATGAATCACAATAGCATTCACCATGTAGCGGGGATCGTTGCTGAAGAAAATTTCGTCATTCTTCCAAAAATGGGGCAAGTTGGAACCAAGAAGAACCAGATCACCCTCGTTGAAATCTTCAACATGATCGGCCACAAACCTTTTTCCGAAACTTTTCATGATATAAACCAGTTCAAATTCCGGGTGAAAATGCCAGGGAAAGGTAAAATGCGGAAATTCATCCCACTTGATGGTGATGGCATCCTTCCCCTTGAGATTCAACTGTTCGTGCATGATCTTCATGCCGGTAAAAATAGCGATTGTTTGAAACAAAATAGCCTTACATAAATCATTTTGCCAGGATCTTCATCCGTTCCAGTAATTCGTCTTTTTTTCTCCGAGAAACGGGGACAGAGCAGCCATCGGAAGTAAGGATGTATCCGCCGTCTTTTTTGATGAATGAGCTGATTTTGTATCCGTTAACCAAATGCGACTTATGGACCCGGATAAAGTCAAAATCGGTAAGAAGTTCCTCATACTCGGATAACGGTTTGGATATTAAACGGCTTTCTCCGTTTTCAAAAAAGAAGCGGGTATAGTTGTTCTCGCCCAGGCAACGAATAATGGTATTGATATCAAAAAACTCAATTTTATCGGCAGAAGCCAAGGCAATCCGTTTACTTTTGCGGGGTAATTGCAGATTTTGAAGCGCCAGCTTTGTAAATTCAAGCTGTGACTTGTCTGCCAGGCGTTGTTTGGCCCTGTTTACAGCTTCTGTCAGGTCGGCAGTATCGATCGGCTTCAGAATATAGTCAAGCGCATTGAACTTGATGGCTTTCAGCGCATAATTGTTATACGCTGTCACGAAGATCACTTCAAACCTGATATTTTTTATTTGGGCCAGCAAATCAAAACCTGATTCTCCGGGCATCTCAATATCGAGAAATAACAGTTCCGGATCCAGCCGGCTGACTAATTCAGAAGACTGGCGTACCGAAGCTGCCTCACCAATAACGGAAACATCAGGGCAATAATTTGCCAGCATGATTTTCAGATTCTCCAGATTATTTGGTTCGTCGTCAATTAGAATAGCTCGTATCATGACTAAATCAGATTATTGGTAAAACTAATGGTCACCCGCGTTCCTGTGTCTGACTCCCCGTCCTGTATTGAAAGCATAAAGTTACTGTCATTTTTCTGGTTTAACAGATGAATGCGTTCAATGCTTAATTTATTTCCCATCCCGTGGTGATTGGTTTTTCCCAATTGGGATAAATTTCTGCCTATTCCATTGTCTTCGATACTGCAAACCAGTTGTTTGTCGTTTCCTTCAATGTTGATGCAGAGTCTCTTTTCTCCTTGTTTGGGCTGTAACCCGTGCAGGATCGCATTTTCAATGAAGGGCTGAAGCAGCAGGGGAGGAATGTAGCTGTTATGAATGTCGATTGTGGGATCAACATGTAATTGATATTCGAAATTGAACCTCAGTTTTTCGAGTTGAATATATAAATCGAGGGTTTCGAGTTCAGCCGCGAGAGGGATGAACTCCTTTTCAGAGTGCTGTAAAACTGAATGTAACAAGCGGGCGAATTTCGACAGGTACCTATTTGCCGCTTCAACCTTTTGTTGATTGATCAGGTTTTGAATGGAATTGAGCGAATTGAAAAGGAAATGCGGGTTCATTTGAGCCTTGATGGCTTTAAGCTCGGTTTCACGCAACCGGTTCAGAAGCGTTTCAATTTTTGCTTTACGCTTTTGACGTGTCCTGCTGATGATCCAGATCAGCCCAAGGATCACTATGATAGCGAGGAAGCAAAACAGCGCGATCGTTAAGAACTTTTCTTTGCCGGACGACCCCAGGTTTTGACTGATCAGTATGCTGGCGACAGACGGATCAGGCCCATTGTTGTTCACGATCGCCCCTGTTCCGTCGACAAGCAAAAAATGACGGCTCTTCAAACGGGAAAAATAGGTACGAAAGTCTTCGCTGTTCCTGTTGATGAACAAATTTATGCCTTTTAACTGCATGGCTTCCACGTAATTTTTCCATTTATCAAAATTCTTTTCCATCCCGATATTTACAAACAGTACGTTTTTCGTATCCAGCGTCTTGACCAGTTGCTGATGCTCGTCCCATTGTTTGTCAAGCACCAGGGCATCGTTGCGCCAAAACATCAGGTAAACCAGTTTACCTTTGTAGCGCTTAAAGCTGATATTACTCCCGTTTAAATCTTTGAACCTGACGTCAGGGAAGGGACTTCCCGTTTCGAGCAGGCTTGCCTTCTCCAATAATTGTAAGATCTTCGTTTGAAAATGCGTATTGTCAAAATATTCCTGGACCAGGTTCTTTAAAACTGTTTTCTCATCGGCGTTCCCGGATTGATCGATACGTTGGACCGCAAACTCAAAATAATCACGTAAAATTTTCCCGGAATAAGATAACGCCGCCAGACGCAATAATTCCGGAAGGGTCGGCACTTCATCCGCATCGAAATTCACGGCGTAGGTAAAGTCACGCAACTTTTCGAACTGAAGGATGAAGTTGTTTTCAAGGAACTTGTTGAACTCCCGGTTATAGACAAACGACTGGTATTGAGTGGGTATGGTGTCTAGTCCGCCATATTCCCGTTTCCTGATCCCCGATTTGTCGGGTTCGACATATCCGAAAATGTAGTCCAGTTTCCGGTTTATTTTGCCGAAATAGTAATTCAGGTAATGGGTTTCGTAAAACCGGGGAGTAAGGTCATTTTGATAAATTTCCAGTAAGGCGAAACATGCATTCGTTGACTGGTCTGCTTTGCGGAACCATGCAGCCTGGGTTTGTCTGTCCCTGATGCGAAAATTAATTTTAGGGAATTTCTCAAGTCCGGCTTCTTCCTGGATAAACCGGTTGTTTTCGGCTCCTACTCCTGCAAAGAAAAGAGAGTCTCCTTTCAGATTGGCTGTTACAGAAAAATAGTCACCCGGTTCCGCGTAAAACCGGTGTCCGGATGAGGACGTAATGGTGACGGGAAAATCCTGATCAAGCAGCAGGTTGAATTTTCCGGACGAATCTGTTTTTATCCGGATTTTTTGAACCGGGTTGAGGGGAGAAGCTCCTTCAACAATAAACTGCAGCGTTTTATTCCTTTCGTTTGGCATGAATCCTTGCATACAGATGCTGTTCCTTTCACCGGCTTCAGTCGTACGTATGATCGTTTGAAGCCGTAAGCTTTGTTCTTTTTTGTACCTGATGCGCTTTGATCCCGGCTTTACATAAACCGTTGATCTGGTATGACCTCTTGAGTCGGTTATTCCTATGTGCTGCAGATGATCAAAGTCATTCCGGTAATTGTAAACAACCCCGTCTTTTAAGGACAGATCGCCGGGTGCCTTTAAATCATCTGGAAGGTCTTGTTGCATGTTGCCGAAAATGTTCAGTAAACGGTCAAACCGGAAGAAAGCATCATGGTATTCCGGGGGTCTTTTTGTAGGACGCGGATAGTAAATTTTAACTTCTTTATCAAATGCCGTTCTTAGACTATCCCCATTGTTAAGGACCAACTGATCCGTTTTAAAAAGAAACCTGACCGGATTTCTTTCCAGGAACCGGACAGCTATTTCAATATAACCCGGCAATTCGGGACTAACCGGGTCGCCGGATTCATAATAACGGGATATCGTTTTATATCCGAAAGGATAATTGGTTGAAACCGTAGCTTTTTTGAGGCGTGCTGTATAGACCCTTTGGCTTTTTTGAGGTGTGATCAAAAAAGAAAGGTTCAGGTATTTTGTTCCTTCAAAATGGTTTATCCCTTCCTCATAAAGCTCGCAGTTAAACAAGAAAGATGAATGACCCGGATTGTCAGCTTTCACCGGCATGAAGACCCGGAAGACCAGCAACAACACCAAAAGGCCCGGTTTAAAGTTTGGTTTGCTCATTGATTTAATCTTAGAGAAAGCTAAGTAAGACTAAAAATACAATAAAATTTTTGGTCAATGAGAATCCGGATGTTCTGATTTAGGGAACGGTAAGGTTTTGTTTATAAGTCGGAATTGGTAACCCATCAGTTGGACAGAGGAATAAGGCCCAACCGATTATATTTTTAAGGCTGTTTAGGAGCTAAGATGTTATTTGTTTGTGCAACAGGGAAAACAGCGAAGTTTTTTATGAAGGGTTAGAGTTCATTTATATAGAATTGCTTTTTTTTGTAAAAACACTTTCCGGAATGGAAACGGATCTTGACCGGTGGTTGTTCTTGTTTAGAAACATATCGACACTGGACAGTATCCCTGAGGCTATGCAGGACAACCCTGTTTTTGAAAGAGTATTTGAGAATGCAGAGTATGTGAAATTACTTTAGTAAAATATCATCACAGGCTATTGACAATCAATTGTTAATAATGTTTTTCAGTAAAGCCTAAGTAAGGCCAATCAGCTTAAAGGAAAAGTGAATTGTTAAGGGTTGACTAATTATTGTTTTTAAACATGATTGGATTTATCGGGCATAAAGCTATTTTTGGATAGGTTAATTGATGAAAAATTCGTGAAATGGGAAAATGACAGAAATGAAATCCGGGATATCGCTTTATTAAAAGAGGGTGATATCTCTGCTTTTGAGAGGCTTTTCGGAAAATACTCGGGAATATTGAATCGCTTTTCGCAGAAGATACTGAAATCAGGACACGATGCAGATGAAGTGGTTCAGGATACATTTCTTAAAATCTGGGAAAAACGTCACCGCATCGATCCGGACCAGCCTTTTCGTTCCTACCTTTTTACCATTGCACTGAACATCATCCGGAAAAGATTCCTGAACAAAGCACGGGAAAATCACTTTAAAGTCAGACTGTACGATGAATTACTTCCGGCCCTGACTGAAGAGCCTGAAGAGAAGTATTTTTCATATTATATGGAGCTGGTTGACGAAGAGATATTAAAACTTCCGGAAAAACGAAAGCAAATTTTCATTCTGCATAAAAAAGAGGGGCTCACCGTACCTGAAATTGCCGGCTATTTAAATTTGTCACCCAAAACGATCGAAAACCAAATCACTGCTGCTCTGAAAACGATCAGGGATGAATTGTTTTCTAAGAATATAAAAGGCTTGTATTTACTGTTCATGCAAATAAGGTCACGAACATGCTTATTATTTTCGTGATCGCTTCTTTTTATCAGAAGACAGAAATATGATCGCAATTCTTACTGTGGACTGAAGGCAGCGAACTTTCTTGTTGCTTTTGTAAGTGCATATGTAGCGGTCGGTTGTAGTTCAATGGTTCGACATTCAATACTTCACATTGCTTCTTATAGGGGTTTTATCCTGAAAAAAGTTAAAAAAAAATCGATCTTCAATAGGGGGGTATGCCTGATTTTTGATACTGATTAAAAAAAGAGTCAAAAAAAGGTTCGTGAAACAAGGATTTGAAGCGATAAAAAATTTTCTGGACAATCGTTATTCGAAGGAGGATTATCTGAACGTGATCAGTCAGTTTGAAAAAGACGATTCTTTTGAAGAACTGAAAGATTATCTGGAGAAGTATTGGGAGGAAGAAGAGGAAAGCATCCTGCTGACCAAAAACTATCAGACATTTTGTTTAAAGGTTCAGCAACGAATCCTGAAACAGGAATTGCAGCGTCGTGGGAGCAGAAACGGGAAACTGGTTCATTTTCTCAGCAGGATTGCCGCTGTCCTGATCATTCCGGTCTTTCTGGCTGCGCTTTATTTCTATGTCGGGTGGCGAAAGATGGATTTGCAAAAAGAAGTTTATGCAGAAATTTATTGTCCGCCCGGCATGCGGTCCCGGTTTAATTTGCCGGATGGTTCTACCGGCTGGCTAAACAGTGACTCCTACCTGAAATACCCGGTTCGCTTTAACGAAAACCGGCAGGTTGAATTAAACGGTGAAGCTTTTTTCGATGTCGCCAAAAAAAAGAACAGCCCTTTTTCTGTCCTGGCGGAGGGGATTCGTATCGAGGCCCTCGGCACCGAATTTAATGTAATGGCTTATCCGGAGTGTCCGAGAATTGAAGTTTCGCTTGAAAAAGGTTCTGTTAAAGTGACCAGACAAGGTACTGATCTGATGCAAACGCTCATCCCCGATCAGCGGCTGGTATATTCGAAATCAGAAAAAAAGGCGACGGTAAATTCAGGCGATACCGATTATTTTACTTCCTGGAAGGACGGGTACCTGGTGTTCAGGAATGTTCCGCTGAAAGAAGTTGCTGACCGGCTTTCGCGATGGTATAATTCGGAAATTATCATCGGGGACGACGTGCTGAAAGAAGTGCCGTTCAGGGCCACATTCAGAAATGAATCGCTGGAACGGGTTCTTTCCCTGTTGGCGATTTCTACGCCGATATCCTATCAAATTATTGAATCTAAACCCATTAACGATCGCACTTATGAAAGACAAAAAGTGAGAATAACCAGTAAAAAATGAAACGAGACAGTGCTGGTACCACTGTCCCGTTATGCCTAACATTTTAAACGTTGATTTAATCAGTTAAACGATTTGAATTTATGAAAAAAAACTCAAACAGTAAGACTATTGCGCTTAGTCTGTGGAAAAAATTACGAATTATGCGTTACACACTACTTCTTGTGATGGTTTGTCTGGCGCAGGTTTTTGCAAAGGACCTCTATTCACAGCAAACCAGATTCAATTTGAGCATGTCTGATACCCGGCTGGGAAAGGTGTTGGACGAAATTGAAAATCAATCCGAGTATTATTTCCTCTTTAACCAGCAGCAGATCGATATGAATAAAATCGTTACCGTATCGATTAATGACAAGCGTATCAGTGAAGTACTGGACGTGATTTTTGACGGGACTGACGTTCATTATGTAATCAGCGATCGTCAGATTGTCCTGACTGCCGGAAGGAGTTCAACCGATTTCTCCCTGAATCAGCAGAAGCGAAAAGTGAGCGGAAATGTGACGGACACGTCCGGACAGCCTTTGCCTGGGGTGACAATTGTGATTAAAGGTACAACTATAGGAACGATCACTGACATAAATGGTGATTATCTGCTGGAAGTTCCTGCCAACGGAGAACAGATTGTTTTTTCATTTGTGGGGATGCGAACAGTAGAAATGCCTCTGGCGGGCAGATCGGTCATTCATATCAAAATGGAAGATGAATCGATCGGGCTGGAAGAGGTCGTTGCGGTGGGCTACGGCACGATGAAGAAAAGTGATTTAACAGGAGCGATTGCCCAGGTGAAAGCAGACAAGCTGGAAAAGGAAAATCCGGGATCGGTACAGGATATTTTGCGTGCAAATATTCCGGGACTGAACGTGGGAGTCTCGACCAATGCAAAGGGAGGGGGGAGCCTTGAAGTCAGAGGACCACGTTCGTTGAAGGCAAACAATTCGCCGCTAATCGTCATGGATGGCGTGATCTTTTTCGGCGAACTATCGGAAATCAATCCGAACGATATTGAACAGATTGATGTATTAAAAGATGCCTCTGCAGCGGCAGTCTACGGTGCAAAGTCAGCCGCAGGCGTGGTACTGATCACCACCAGAAGGGGAAAAGAAAGCAAGCCGACGGTTCGCTTCGACGCCAGTTTGGGTCTGGCGACCATGGGAGTCAATATGGACGTCTATGACGCAGAAGGATATCTCAATTGGCGTCAAAAGGTTCAGGAAAGCATTAATGCCAATGCCAAACCCGGCGAGTTTGCCAAACCAACCGAAGAAAATCTGGCCCAATACGGGATCACCCTCGATCAGTGGCTGGCTTACCGCGCCAGTTCAGGCGACGCCGAAAAAGATTGGCTCGGGCGTCTGGGGCTATTTGATAAAGAAGTCGAAAACTATTTTGCCGGAAGAACCTATGACTGGTATGATGCGTCCTTTCAAAATGGTTTGCGCCAGGATTATAATGCCAGTATTTCGGGGAAAAAGGACGGAACGAGTTATTACTGGTCGCTCGGTTATATAGATAACGAGGGAATTATTGCAGGAGACAGATATAATGCCTATCGCTCAAATCTCAAACTGGACGCTGAAATCAATGACTGGTTCGCTGTCGGCGCGAGTGTTAATTTTCAGGATCGGGCAGAGAATGGTCAGGCTGTTGACTGGGCAAAGCAAATCCTCAACAATTCTCCGTATTCTTTACCCTACGACGAAAACGGGAAAATGGTGATTTATCCCATGGGTACGAATACCGGAGGGTCGATCAACAGCTTGTTCGATATCAGTTACCGGAAAAGAAACAATGTGTGGACGACATTGAACACGGTACTGTATGCAAAAGTGAAGCTCCCCTTCAATATTACTTACCAGGTCAATTATTCGCCGCGCTGGGTTTTCCATAATTTTCAGGTTCACGAATCATCACAAAACCCATACTGGAAAACTTCCCATAATGGTATGGCACAAAGACAGGCCCGGAAAAATTTTGACTGGCAGGTCGATAACCTGATCAAATGGGCGCAGACCTTTAACGACAAACATAAAGTTGAGGTGACCTTGCTGCAGAATGCGGAACAAAAAAGACAATGGGAAGAGACGATGACCGGACGGGATTTTTCACCCAGCGACATATTGGGATATCATTATATGGACATTGCCAACATGTTGAGAAGCGATATCAAGTCATATGATTACGTTAGCACAGCTGATGCGCTGATGGCCAGACTTTTTTATTCTTTCGACGAGAAATACATGATTACGGCCTCGGTACGACGGGATGGCTATTCGGCATTCGGGCAAAATAACCCCCGTGCAACATTCCCGTCGGTGGCTTTGGGATGGGTCTTTTCTGAGGAATCTTTTTTCAGGTTTCCTGCGATGAACTACGGGAAATTGCGCTTATCATGGGGAGAAAACGGGAATCGTGATGTTGACCGATATCTTGCGCTCTCGAATATGACGCTGGGCTCGGGTAAGTATCCTTATGTATCGGCTGACGGGCAAGCATATGAGCTTTCTCAGTTATATGTTGATCGGATGGCTAATCCGAACCTGAGATGGGAAACCACAACCTCCTATAATGCAGGTATTGATTTTGGCTTCCTGGAAAACCGGATTAACGGTAGCCTGGATATCTACAAAATGAGCACAACCGATTTACTGGTCGACCGGAAATTGCCCGATTTCCTTGGATTCAATGCCGTTGCAACCAACCTGGGAGAGGTACAGAACAAGGGATTCGAGCTTTCATTAAATACGAGAAATATGGAGCGGGATAATTTTGTCTGGACCACTTCCCTGAACTTTTCTTTGAACAGAAATAAAATTGTGCATTTGTATTATGATTATGAAGATGTCCTGGATGCCGACGGAAACATCGTGGGCAACAGAGAAAAGGATGATAAGGACAACAAGTGGTTCATTGGCCATGACATTGCATCCATCTGGGACTATGACGTGACCGGTGTGTGGCAGCTCGGAGAAGAGGAAGAAGCTGCTAAATACGGTGTAAAACCCGGTGATGTGAAAATAAGGGATGTGAACGGTGACTACAAGTTCAATAACGAAGATAAAGTCTTCTTGGGATCGACTTCCCCGAAATTCAGGTGGACACTGAGAAATGAGTTCACGCTGTTCAAAAATTTCGATTTGTCGTTTATGATGTATTCGTACTGGGGACACAAATCAACCTATGACCGTCCGTTGAATAAAAACGGATTCATTGACCGGACCAGTTCCTATGTAATCGGATTCTGGACGCCCGATGACCCAACAAACAAATATGCCCGCTTGTATTCGGATGATAAAAATCTCGGAGCAAAGTTCATCCGGAAGAAATCATTTATCCGGTTGGACAATATCTCTTTCTCTTACAACGTGCCTAAACGACTGGTAGAACAGTTCGATATCGTGGGTCTCCGGATTTATGGGTCTGTCAGGAACGTGGCTGTATGGGCTCCCGATTGGGATTACTGGGATGTTGAACAATATCAGGATATGTACAATGATAATGAATGGACCAGCGGGCCAAGCCCCAGGATCTTCACAATTGGTGTGAACCTGACTTTATAAGATTAACCATTAAATTAAACTAGTATGCATCAGATAATTAATATAGCAATTGTCGCTTTTTTGATCGTTGTTGCCGGCTGCAAGGAAAGCTGGCTGGAGCCTGATCCCCTGTCATTTTTCGAACCTGAAGAAGCATTTCTGACCAAGGAAGGTTTACAGGCCGCGCTAACTACCTGCGAACGGAATATGCGGTATTGCTGGTACGGAGACGGCGCTCCGATTATTACCGAATTGCTTTTTTCGGACATTGCGGTGGAAGGTACGACCGATAAAACCGGGCCGGCCCAGGATCTGAATAAGTTGATTACGCCGACAGCCCAGTTGAACAGCGCCGATGCCAATAAAATAGGCTGGTTCTGGTATGAAGGGTATAAGGGTATCAAATACGCCAACACGGTGATATCGAGGGTGGGAACCATTGAAGGTCTGGATCCTGAATTGCGCGACGACATGCTCGGGCAAGCTTATTTTCATCGCGCATGGAAATATTACCATCTTTGTTTCCAATTTGGCGACATCCCTTATATCAGCAAAGAAGTTACTTCTGCTAAGCTTGATTTTAAGTCGACCAAATTTGAAGTAATACTGGCACAGATGGTCAAGGACCTGGAATTTGCCGTGGAACATGTAGGTGAAGTGAAGGACGCCGGCCATGTGACTAAAGGCGCCTGTCAGCATTTGTTGGCTAAATATTACCTGGCTACGGGCGATTTTGATAAGGCGATCGCCATGGCTTCCAATGTGATTGACGGCGGTAGCTATGCGTTGATGACCGCCCGGTTTGGCACAGACAAGGCCAACAATTCAAAGAACGTCATTTGGGATCTCCATCGTCCTGCAAACAAGTCGATCGCTGCAAATCGTGAAATGATCTTTAACGTGATCAGTCGCGAGGAACTGGAGAATAGCCGCTTGTCGTCAGAATTAATGCGTCAGGCTGTACCTTTCTATTTGTGCAGCAATGCCAATAAGATTTACACGCCCACCGGAAAAACCGGATTGTCGAACTCAATTCCGAACGGAACAACAAGCCGTGTGGAAGCGGCCTTTGATTTCCGGAAAATGTACGGCCGCGGGATAGGCCGGGCCAGGAGTACCTGGTACTATACCCATATGATCTGGGACGACGGGAACGACCTGAGGCACGCTCCCGGAAACTGGATGAAAATGACTGATCTGGTTTATAATCATCCGGATCTGAAAAAGAACAATGACCCCTATTACGGGAAGCCCTTACAATTGAGGGATGCCACCGGTAAATTGCTGACTTCCGACACCATCAGGAACTGGTACGACTGGCCCCATTACAAGGTCTATTTTGAAGATCCAAAACGAGATGCCAGCGAGAGCTATAACGGAGGTGCAGGCGACATGTACGTATACCGTCTGGCTGAAACTTACCTGATCCGGGCGGAAGCTTATTTCTGGAAAGGCGATTTGGGCAATGCTGCAAACGATCTGAATGCTGTTCGTACACGCGCCGGAGCAGCCCCCTATCCCGCAGGCGATATTAATGTCGGAACCATTCTTGACGAAAGAGCACGCGAACTTTACTGGGAAGAATTCAGACACGTAGAAATGGTCAGAGTTTCCTATCTGTTTACGAAAACCGGGAAAGCGGACGAGTACGGGAAAACGTATACTTTCGATAAATTTTCGACGGAAAACTATTGGTATAACCGGATTATGGACAAAACCGAGTTTTACAACAAAGGAGCCAAAACCGTTCACGGAGATGAGTACACGATGAGCCCGTTCCATATTCTTTGGCCAATATCCCAGGTTTCT
>JBDKTZ010000025.1:0-2226 GCA_039679975.1 Prolixibacteraceae bacterium | reverse complement strand
TTCAGAAAAGCGCCGACCGATGAGGTCTTTCCCTGTTGCTGAATGGAAAGCTGGTGACTATGCGACACGGCAGTACGGGTTACTTCATCCTGCCAGTCGGTATCGTATAACGGATTTCCGTTGCTGTCGAATAAAAGCGGATCGGAACGGTCCACCTCCATTCCTGCATATTTTTTGCTTGCATCGTATTTGGAGAAGTTGGCAAATCCTTTTTCTTCCATCTCCATGAATTCAGCCGAATTCATCACATCAACTTTACGGGCCAGCACGCCCACGCTTACCCAGCCATCGTACGACATGGTGACTCCCTCGCCGGCACCTTTCCCTCTTTTGGTCGTCACAAGGATCACTCCGTTTGCTCCACGGGCGCCATAAATAGCGGCTGCAGAAGCATCTTTTAACACTTCGATCCGCTCAATGTCATTAGGATTGATATACTGAAAATCAGACATCTGAACGCCGTCCACCACATACAAAGGATCGGTGGACGTGTTGATGGAATTGATCCCCCGGATGATTACGCGCGAACCGCCGGTCGGGTTCCCTGAGTTGGTGAAAATATTCACGCCCGAAACTTTTCCCTTCATCCCCTGCAAAGCGCTGAAAGAAGACGTTTTCAGGATATCTTCAGCATTCGCGATACCCACCGATCCAGCCAGGTCGGAACGGCGCTGAACACCGTACCCAACCGCAACGACCTCTTCAAGCCCTATAGTTTCTTCCTGAAGGCTGACATTAATGGCAGTTTGTCCGGCTACTGCCACCTCTTTCGATTTCATTCCTACGAACGAAACGACCAGAGTGGCGTCGCCCGGAACATTTCCAAGTGTGTAATTGCCGTTGGGATCAGTAATGGTTCCGTTACCGGTTCCTTTAATGACTACCGTAGCTCCCGGCACAGGTTCTCCTTTCTCATTGGTTACCCGTCCTTTGACCGACTGGGGCTGTTGCCCGGCTAACGATTTGTTTGCCGTGAGCAGAATCAGGTTATCGTCCATAACGCGGTAAGAAACCCCCTCGTTTTCAAAAAGGGAAGCCAGTAACTGCTCTACATTTTTGTCATTTACCTGCAGGCTTACTCTCCGGTCAACATCAATCTGTTCCCGCTGATAGAAAAACCGGAATGCGGTTGTTTCCTCAATTGCCATCAGGATCTCGGAGACCTTTTTATTCCGGAAATCATAGGTCAGTTTGGTCGACTGGGAATAGACCGAAGCCGATGCCTGCGCCAGACCAATCGCAAAGATCAATAGGGTCAACTTCATTTTTAAAAGTAATTTTTGTTTCACCCGGGGCATCCCCGGATAAGTCAATTCACATTTTTTCATACATTTGTGTATTGTTGATTAATAATGAATTGGTGTAACAGCACCAGTTTATTAACTCGATGGCCGGAGGGTGTAACAGCATCATCCGGCTTTTTTGCTATTATTTCATTTTCAGCTCATCGTTCCTCCTTATTTTATTTTTTTTTAATTTTTATTGTCTGGTCGTTAATCTCGTAATAAACAGGGAGCGTTTCCTGTAAAAAATTAAGTACTTCTATAATCGTCTCATTCTTTAGGGTTCCGTCGTAATGGTAATTCAAAATATCCTGATCGGTCACTAAAATATCGACGCCATACTTGCGTTCAAGAAGAATAATCAGTTCACGCAGACTCATGTTGATAAAGATGAGCTTATTATCCTTCCAGGAAGAGAAAATCGGAGGATTAACCCTGTTTACCTTCAGCGAGCGATCATGCTTTTTATAGATTAGTTGTTCTCCCGGCACAAGTACAATCTCCTTTTCCATCCTGAACCTGTTGGCCGATTCAGCCTGTATCTTCCCGTTTTCAAGCGTCGTGATCACTTCATCATCTTCCTTGTAAGCTTTTACATTAAACTTTGTTCCCGTCACACGAATATCATAAAAGCCGGTATGCACAATGAAAGGGACTTTCAGGGAATGTTTTACATCAAACCAAGCCTCTCCATTTAAAACAACCTCACGGGTCCTGATTCCCTCCGAGGCCCTGTAACGGATGCTGGAACCCGCATTCAGAAAGACACGGGTACTGTCGGGCAGGATCGTTTCCGAAACAGATCCTTTTGGCGCAATCGCTGTATAAAAAGCCTCCTCTTGCTGATGCAGAAATAATCCTGGTATAAGCGCACCGAATATCAATCCAAGAACAAGCGCAGCAGCACTCCAATAAATGACAGCATTCCACTTAACCAGCGGGG
>JBDKTZ010000619.1:0-29500 GCA_039679975.1 Prolixibacteraceae bacterium | reverse complement strand
CGTTGCGCCCGGTAAGGTTCAGAAAGGCAAAATTCTTGTAGCCGGCCTGCGCAGAGGCATACACACTGTATACCCTAAGCTTGCTGTAGTTGTTCGACGAAACCAGCGGGTCTCTTGAATTGGTGAGCGTATACAGGTCGGCCACGGCAAGCCTTGGGGCCCTTTGGTAGTTGTTCTCGTAGGTCTTGTTTCGCACATTAAAGCCGGTGAGGGCTTCCAAAGTAAAATCCCGGCTCAGGTTTTTCCTGAAGTTCAGAACGGCTTCGGTATTGTTTTCATTCACCGTATAGGCATCTTCGGCGTAAGAGCCAAAAGGAGTCCCGCTTGTGCCATATTTTATCTTATACTTTCTGCGGTCGTTATAATAGTCGGTTCCGGAGCGAAACTTAAAATCAAGCCCGTTAAGGATGTTCACGTCCAGATGGATGTCGCCGATCAGCCTGTTGCGCCTTTGCTCTACCGTGTTGTAATAGGCCCGCCAGTAAGGGTTACTGTAATAGCTGTTATTCCAGTTGCGGGTACGGTCCTTTTTGAGCTCGTCCATGTCGACCTGGCGCCCGAACCAAAGAAACTGAAGCATGACGCCGGCCGCGCGGTTGCCCGAAGGGCCACCCGGCAGGTTAGGAATATTGCTTACGATGTAGTTTGCTGTTGCTCCGATCCTGATCCTTTCGGTGAGCTGATAGTTGGTATTGATGCTGAAGTTGGTTTTTTTGATCTGCGTGTTCGGCACGGTTCCTTTCTGGTCCTGGTAGTTTACGCCCAGACGGAAGTCGTATTTGTCGTCCGATCCGGCAACCGATATCCCTTCGTCGAAGGTGACGCCCGTATTAAAAAAGTCTTTTACGTTATCGGGCTGAGGCACGAACGGAACCGCTTCACCATTGGAATGGAACTGCGGGATAAGCCGTCCGTCCATTTTAGGGCCCCAGCTTTCGTCTACCCCATCGTTTACGCCGCCGCCTGCTCCGTCAACATAGCTGAATTTGCCGGTTGTTCCCTGTCCGAAAACATCCTGAAATTTGGGTAAAGTTGCTACCTGCGACAGGCTGATACCTGAGTTGACCGACACGCCGATTCCTTTCTGCCCCTTGCCCGATTTGGTTGTGATGAGGATCACACCGTGTGCGGCTCTTGAACCATACAGCGCAGCGGCGTTGGGGCCTTTCAGTACACTCAGGGAGGCTATGTCTTTGGGATTCAGATCGGCGACTGCATTTCTGAAGTCGCGGGTCGCTCCCCCGAAATTCAACTGTGAATTGTCGACCGGCACACCGTCTACAATAAACAGGGGCTGGTTATTTCCGGCTACCGATGTTTCCCCGCGGATAACGATCCGCGACGATCCCATATCGCCCTGCGCATTGGTGATCCTCACGCCTGCGATCTTGCCGGAGAGGGCATTCAGCATGTTGGTCGATCTGTTCCCGTTGAGGGCTTCCCCTTCAACTTCCTGGATGGTGTAGCCCAGCGATTTTTTCTCCCTGCTGATGCCCAGGGCTGTGACCACCACTTCATTCAGTTCGGTTTTTGTTTCCGACAATGTAATGACAACAGGGGTGTTGCCGGTTTGTACGGTAACTTCCTTTGTTTCATACCCGAGTGAACGAAATGCCAGGGTTACAGGCAGTTTTTGGGTGATTGAAAGTGAAAATCTTCCGTTGGCATCAGTAATCGTACCGACATTTGCCGACGATGAAAGCACAACTGCCACTCCGGGTAAAGGTTGTTGCCGCGCATCGCGGACTTCTCCGCGCAAGGTGACCTGAGCGGCTGCCGAAGAAATCAATCCAATCAGGAGCACAAGCGAGCAAAGCGTTCTGTGTCCAGGGGATGACCATCTAGAGATTTTGTTCGTCATTGTTTTGTAGTTTTAAAGTGAATAAAAGCCCTTGTCTCTTCCCGGGGAAGAAACTTACTGCACAGGTTCTGCCGTCGACTGACCGGCAGATTGTTAACCTTTTGGTTTGTAACTAAATGATTTCTTAGATTTTATTCCTTAAGCAGCTGGTCGATCAGGTTATTAAAGTCAGACTTGAACTCCTCGTAAAACAAGCCTGTGGCCGGTCCGTTAAAGCCGGTGTGGATTTTGCGGATCTTGCCCTTTTTGTCAATAAAAATGGTAGTCGGGTAGCTTTTCAGTCCATCGATTTCGGGGAGAACTTCGGCTGAGGTTCCCAGCTTTCCTCCGAAAAGGATATCGTATGTAATGTTGTATTTACTGATCAGGTTTGTCAATACTTTCTTTACGTATGCCGGATCGTCCTTCCGTTCGAATGCCAGTCCCACGATTTCCACTCCGCGGTCTTTGTTTTGTTTATACCAGGGCGACAGATAAGCTGCTTCGTCGAGACAGTTGGGACACCAGCTTCCGAGTATGGAAACGACCACCACCTTGTTCTTGAATTTCGGGTCGGCAAGCGAAACGGTTTTTCCGTTCATATCGGGAAGTTTAAACCCCAGCGACTGATACCCGCTGTTTACGTTTGTCAGGCTGTAAGGGTCGGCCAGGGCGGCCTGTTCATTACGGGTGCCCGTGATGGGTGTCACCTGGCGGGAAGTGATGAACTCGCCCTCGAACTGATCATTGCCGGTAAAACGGCCGGTGATCAGATACGGGCTTAGTCCGGCGAATGCGGAAAGCCGGAAGCCTTCCTGGTCAGTGACCCCCTCCAGAAAACGCAGGTCGCCCGAGTTTGTCAGGACCGATCCTGTCAGAATGCCGTCTTTCTGATCGAAGATCCCGACATTGTTTTGGGCGTTTTGTTCCGATAAGAACCGAATGTCCCATCTGCCTTTGATGGCATATCCCGACTCGCCCTGCCTGCTGAACCGCGGTTTGTTGCCATGAACCGCGGTAAAAGGCGTGCCCGGATCGGTCTCTGAAAACAGCCGTACGAGGGTGCCTTTAAGGGTGTCGCCCTGAATGACTCCCTTAAGCTGGGTGTCATAATCTTTTATGGGAATAAACACACTGTCTCCTTTATAGGTAATGCCGCTCAGCTTCACCCGCTCGGCCCCGTTTATCAGGACCACCACCGGTGCCGGCGATGCGCTCTTCACTTCAAACACAAAGGGGATCCGGTTCTCTTTCACCGTGAATTCAGCATACCATCTGCCGTCTTTTAACTTTTGTACGGTCTGCGCATCAGTTTGATATGATAGGAGAGCGAAAATGCCAATAATACCTGAAGCAAGAATCGTTTTCATTTCTGATATGTTGTTTAGCATACAAAGATACGTCATACCTGCCTTTATAAAATACCATATATCTGGTATTTTGATACACTCAATTATGGTAGACACATTTAAGATGAAGATTTCTCTTCCTTAAAAAACAAAATTGATATATCCGAATAAGAAATAAGCGATCAGCAATGTGAAGATGATATTAAAACCTTGTGCGATCAGGAAACTGTATACCGGTTTTCTGCTTTCGAGTTTGGCCAGATCTGAAAAACGGGTTTCAAGACCGATACTGATAAAAGCCAGGTTGAACCAGAAACTGCTGAATGACTTAATTACTTTACCGGCATTTTTTGCTGTTTCTGCGTCGATCAGGAACGAAAAAATCAGTGAAACTATGACAAATCCGAGTACAAACTTTGGGAATCGCTGCCAGATTACGTTAAGGGAAACCCGTTGCCGGACTTCATCGCCTTTATTCCGGTAGGCCCAAAATACGGAGATTGCAAATGCGGCGATACCAATGAGTACATTTTGCGAAAATTTAATGATCGTAGCATATTTCAGTCCTGTTTCGCCGGCAATTGTACCTGCGCCGACAACTGCACCAGTTGTATCGATTGTACCTCCCAGCCAGGCTCCGGTCACTTCGTCCGCCAGTCCCATCCATTGGGCGATGACCGGCATAAAGATCATCATGGGAATGGCAACGATCAATACCAGTGAAATGATGAGCGACAATTTCTTTTTATCCCCGTTAATCGCTCCGGCGGTTGCAATGGCCGCCGAAACTCCGCATATTGAAACCGCGCTGGCGAGTAAAGTGGCATATTCATCATCTAATTTCATGATTTTTCTGGAAAACCAGAAGGCAAAATACCATACTCCGATAACAACCACCAAAGCCTGTATCAACCCGAATGCACCTGCCTGCATAATGTCGCCAAACAGAATCGTTGCACCTAACAGTACCAATCCTATCTTAACAAAGAGCTCGGTCTGAACAGCCGACCGAAGCCAAGCCGGCAAGCCAACTAAATTACTGATAAGAAGTCCCAGGCACAGCGAAAAAAGAACAGTTTCAAGCCCGATGTTCTTAAATACTTCAAATGACGACAGGATCTGTGCAAGGAGCGCCAATAAAAAAATGCCAGGAAAACCTCTTCCATATGATTTTAAAGAGTCACCGCTTAAAATCAGACCAATCCCTGATATTGCCAGAAACAAGATGAATGTAGCACCCAGATTAATCGCTTTTGCCGATGAAGAAAATTCCGAAATAAGCGAATTAAAGCCCGTTAAACCCGATTTTGGGCCAAACGAAGGCGCATCGATTTTGTATCCTGCTGCTAATACAAGAATTATAACAATCAGACTGGCCACAACAGAAGCCCAGTCTTGTCCAATCTCCCAATTTTTCTTTTTTAAATCCATGTCATTTATATTAAATCTCAGGAATGACCTGACGCAGGTCTATTTTCCCGTTCGGATAGCAGAAGGTGCGAAAAAGCCCGATGCCGGGAAAATACTTTTTCATAAAAATATAAAAATACTTTTATTGGACCTTCCGGATATAAACTTTTAAGAAAAACATTCATCAGGACTGAATCATTGCATAGATCTTCTATAAAGATTCGATCAGACCAAAGCCTGTATATTTTTTTGCTTTTCTTCAAACTGATAAAGAAGTGTTGATAAATAGCGTTCACCGGTATCGGGTAAGATCACTACAATCTTTTTCCCTTTGTTTTCGGGACGTTTAGCTAATTCGAGAGCAGCAAAGGTAGCCGCACCTGATGAGATGCCAACCAATAGTCCTTCGGTATGTGCCAACTGTCGGCTGGTTTCGAAGGCTTCTTCATTTTTTACGGTAATTACTTCATCAATTACGGAACGGTTCAATACATCGGGAACAAAACCGGCACCAATACCCTGAATTTTATGGGGACCCGGGTTTCCTCCCGACAATACGGGTGAATCGGCCGGTTCGACTGCGATGATCTGAACGCCTGGTTTCCGGGCTTTTAAGACTTCCCCAACGCCTGTTATTGTTCCTCCTGTACCGATACCAGAGATAAAAATGTCTACCTCGCCATCAGTGTCGTTCCAAATCTCTTCGGCTGTGGTTTTCCTGTGAATTTCCGGATTCGCCGGATTCTTGAACTGCTGAGGAACAAACGAGTCAGGCGTTTTTTCAGCCAATTCTCCTGCTATCCGTATAGCCCCCTTCATTCCTTCCGATCCGGGAGTGAGAACCAATTCCGCACCCAAAGCACGCAATAAGTTTCGGCGTTCAATGCTGAAGGTCTCAGGTAATGTGATGATTAACCGGTAACCTTTCGCTGCTGCGACAAATGCCAGCGCAATTCCTGTGTTTCCACTGGTTGGTTCGATAATGACCGATCCTTTCTTCAGGAGACCCTGTTTCTCAGCTGCTTCGATCATGGCAAAGCCAATCCGGTCCTTTATACTTCCTGCAGGATTGAAATATTCAAGTTTTGCAATGATAGTTGCTTCCAACTGGTTTTTCTTGTTAAAATTGGAAAGCTCCAGTAAAGGTGTATTTCCAATTAGATCGGTGAGGTTTGACGCAATTTTTGTCATAATATCTGAATAATTGTTTTTTACAAATGTTATATTGATTCCAGTTCAAAACAATACCTTAATTTAAGTATTTTAAATACCATGATTTAGGTATGGAGAACTGTTACGGTATGACAAAAGCCGGTTCGTCTAAATATAATACTCAATATTATCGATCCATCCGGCTTTAATGGCATGCATGATCAGTTCAGACGTATTGGATACCTGCGTTTTCCGAAAAATATTCTTCCTGTGTGTGTTTACCGTGTGAAAACTTATATTTTTACGAAGTGCGATTTCCTTGGTTGTCAGTCCGTTTGCAATTAAACGGACAATTTCAATTTCAGAGGAGGTCAAATGCGTAAGCTGTTCATTCAACGGCTTGTTTTCACCTGACTCAAGCAGCATATCCAGGATTTCGCCTGCAAAATATTTTTTCCCTTTAATTGCTGCCTCAATTGCCGTTAAGATCTCATCCCGGTCTGCTGTCTTATAAAGAATATTTTTAATTCCGGTCCGGGTCAGTTCTGAAAACTCCGACTTGGTGATACTCTCCGTAAGAAGCAAAATGGTCAGATGAGGGAACTTCTCCTTTAATCCCCGCAGATCATCAATGGCATTGTAGTCGAGCATGGCTAAGTCAGTAATTAACAGGTCACAGGGTGCATTATTCAGGAGTTCAAGCAGTTCATATTGTGTACTGACAACTCCGGCGATATAAAAGTGTTCATCCTCTTTCAACAATGACTTCAGACCTTCCACTACCAAATACTGGGAGTCGGCAATGACAAAATTGATTAAATTAGTTGTACTCATAGCGATGAATTAAAAGACAGGTCCGACCAGGAGATCATATCTGCCAAAAGTATGTTTATTTCCCGTTTTATCCAATATACTCAAACTGTTGAAGCGAACGTTTTAACGACCCTGCCCCGTTACTTCCGTTCCGTATGCATGCATGCCTGAAACATGACCAAAGCAATGGTCCCGGTATGGCTGCATAATCTCTGATACTCGTCTTATCGATTGGAGTGGTTACCACACACAGGTAAAGGTTAGTCTTCATGCCGGCTGTCTATTCTTTTGTTAAGTATATTGTACAAATCCTGAATGGTTATGCTTGCATAATTGGTGAAAAGAAACGGGAAAAAGGCATGAATAAGAGAACAGAAGGCTGCCTTTAAAAACCGTAACGATAACTTTAATGCAAATTTCCCATGCTGAAAATAACTCATACCCACCTCACTGGGATGTTTTGACAATATCCCGATCAACTTTACTTTCATCCTTTCTTAATTATTTTTTTTCGTTACAAATATATCTATAATGTCTATTGATTTAATGTATATTTGCCTGCGGGTTTTAATACGGCGACATTAAATATTTAATCCCGGTGAGTATATTAATTCATCGGAGAAAAGTAAACAACTGCAGATCATGACTTTAAAAAATGACACGCTGGAATATTCCTGGTTCAGGAGGGTTTCCCTTCAGTTTATTTCTGAAAAGGAATTTGACAAGTTGGAGAAAACCTCAGTTAAACTGAACTTTAAAAAAGGAGAAACTATTCTGAAGCAGGGTTCACTGCCAACCCACATTGCTTATCTGGAATCGGGTATTGTCAAATTTAACTTTGAGAACGAGGTAAATAAAAACCTGATCCTGACGATCGTGTCTGCCCCCAAAATATTAGGTGGCGCCAATCTTTTTTATAAAGACAATAACCTTTTCTCGATCATCGCCGTTGAAGATTGTGATGTGGTTATGATTGACGCTAAAATTCTGGAGAACGTCCTTTCTGAAAATTCACGCTTTGCCATGATGTTGTTCCGTACAGCTTCGGAAATGTTTAAAACCGCTGTTCTTAATTTTGTAAGCCTGGCGCATAAACAAAAAGAAGGTCGGATTGCCGATGTCATTTTATACCTCGTGCAGGAAGTTTATCACACTCAGTCTTTTTCTCTTTCTCTGACCCGGAAGGAACTTGCTGAATTCGCCGGTTGTTCAACTGAAAATGTAATCATGACATTATCCAGATGGCAAAGCGAAGGTATTATTTCAATCAATGCAAGGAAAATGGAAGTTTCAGATATTGAAAGGTTGAAGTATATTAGTAAAATCGGTTAATCATGCTGACACAAAAAACAAGATATTCCATGCTTGCAATGGTTCGATTGGCAAGAGAATACGGGAAAGGAACTTTGATGATCAACGAAATCGCCAAAAGCGAACGAATTCCGAAACGATTTCTTGAGTCGATCTTGCTTGAACTAAAAAATAACGGCTATTTAGGCAGTAAACTTGGCAAAAACGGAGGCTACTTTCTGGTCAAGGACCCCAGGAGCATTACATTGCTGGAAATCGTACGGCTTTTTGAAGGCAGTATTGCTTTATTGAAATGTACATCCGAAAAATATTATGAGCCATGCGAGCATTGTAAAGAAGAGAAAACCTGCACCATCCGTGAACCATTTAAAGACATTCGGGAATACACCTATCATAAGCTCTCCAAAACCTCACTTGATATGTTGGTTTAAAACCCGCTTCATTTGAGTATATTACGCAATTGTTACCCTGCCGGAACAAAAAACCGAGCGTTTGGAAGAAGTGGCAAAAATATTTATATATTTGCATGTATCTATGTAAGGAGATTCTATTATGGACTTAAAACAGGTAAAGAAAGTATCAAAAGCCCTGGCCGACATAAGCAGATTGCAGATTCTAATGGAAATCAGAAGGAAATCCAGTTACCTGATGTGTTCCGACATTTGCGAATTTATTAATTTATCCCAGCCATCTATATCTCACCACATTAAGCAGCTCATGGAAGCAGACTTAATCAGTTATACAAAAGAAGGCCGGCAGATGAAATATCAGATCAATGAAGAGGTTTTTAATAACTATATTGCATTCTTAAGTAAATTAACAAGACATTAAGTCGTGATTAAATTTATCTTAACCCATTGAAATATTTAAATCTATTCCGTAATTTTACGTTTCAATCGAGCAGACTTCCTTTAACACCCGTGAAAATACATCGTTTTTCTGTGGTCAATGATTTGGTTTACAGTAGACAAAGCTGATAATCAGGTTTCTTTTTCGACATGAAACAGGCCAGACTTGAAAAGGCAGAAACCAGGATAAAGAGTATCACTCCCCCGAGTCGCAGGAAAAATCGATATTAAAGATCTAAGAAAAGACCAAAGAGCCACTTGACGGAATATATTTTTTTAAAATATTGAAACATTTAAATGTATCTATTGTTTCCAATAAAAAGAGACTGGCAATTAGAAAAACAGAGAGCGTAAATTTTAAAATTTCAAAACATGAAATCAAGAAAAACAAGAAAAATGGTTTTTGCCGGGTTGGCGATTGTGATCGTTGTCGCATTCTCCGGTGTTTATTTAGCGGGGTGCCAAACCAGTCGTGGTGATACGGCGCCTTTGCCCCGATTGAAAGTTCCGGTTTCCACTCCGTTATATGAGCCTGTTACCGAATGGGAGGAATACAGTGGCCGGTTTAGGGCGGTTGACCGGGTTGAAGTACGGGCTCGTGTGGGCGGATATGTTGATAAAGTCATGTTCAGGGACGGGGAGCGTGTTCAAAAAGGTGATGTACTTTTCGTCATTGATCAACGTCCTTTTCGGATTATCCTTGATCAGGCCGAAGCTCAGTTGGAGCAGGCAAGAGCGGAGAAGCTCCAGTTCGAAAATGCCTTTAACCGTGTAAAGACCCTGAAAGAGTCGAAAGCTATTTCGCGTGAGGAGTATGATCAGCGGGAGCAGGCTCTGCGTGTGGCTGTTGCCCGTGAAGAAGCTGCGAGGGCGGATGTGGCTCAGGCCGGACTGAACCTGGAATTTACAGAGGTAAGAGCGCCGATTGCAGGAAAGATCAGCGAAGAATTTGTGACGGAAGGGAATCTGGTGAGCGGAGGAAATGACGGGGCCACGCTGTTAACCACTATCGTGTCGCTTGATCCGATCTACTTTTATTTTGAAGGGAGTGAGGCTTCTCTGTTA
Organism: Prolixibacteraceae bacterium; assembly: GCA_039679975.1. Taxonomy (GTDB): domain Bacteria; phylum Bacteroidota; class Bacteroidia; order Bacteroidales; family Prolixibacteraceae; genus JBCFBK01. Next base: position 19,712 of record JBDKTZ010000619.1, on the reverse strand, counting down.
AAATACATCCGACAGAATAATGTGGACAGTATACCGGAAACGGATGAACCGCACGCCCGCGTCGCAGTGAAGTTGCTGGATGAAAACGATTTTCAGCATAATGGCAGTTTGAATTTCATGGATAATGAAGTTGATCAGAGTACCGGGACTTATCGGGCCAGGGCATTGGTATCCAATCCCGATTTTGTGATCGCTTCCGGCATGTTTGGGTCAGCGCGTGTTTACAGTAACAATCTCAAACCTGTTATTATGGTACCTGATGAAGTGATCGGCACGGATCAATCTCAGAAAATCGTCTACGTATTGTCCGACAGCAATAAGGTTGAAACCAGGGCTGTCGTCCTTGGTCCCCTGCACAACAGTAAATTCCGGATTATCCGCAGTGGCCTTGAGCCAAAAGACCGAATCATTCTCGGGAACATTCAGAAGATCAGGCCTGAGATGGAAGTGGAGCCTGAACCCAGGATGCTTTCGTTGAACGGGAAGGAACTGACCGCAAAAAGGGAAGACTGAGTGAGCTATGAAAGAGAAGTTGATGGTCTCCGCAAAAAACAATGGTTTGACTGAGGCTGATCAACTTTTCCATAATGTTTCAGAAAACAATAATCAGAAATAACACATGAAGTTTAGCCATATTTTTATAGACCGGCCAATATTGGCGACGGTCCTGTCGGTTGTTATCGTTATTTTGGGCACATTGGCGTATTTCTCGTTACCGGTTGCCCAGTATCCGGAAGTTGTACCTCCTACGGTTGTTGTTACGGCAACCTATCCCGGAGCAAGCTCGGAGACCATTTCGAAAACGGTAGCGACTCCGCTGGAGCAGGAGATCAATGGAGTTGAAGACATGTTGTATATGTTTTCGCAGTCCACGGCCGACGGTGTCATGACCCTGACGATCACTTTTGAATTGGGTACCGATCTGGATGAGGCGCAGGTACTGGTGCAAAACCGTGTCAGCATTGCAGAACCGCGACTCCCTGAAGAGGTAAGGAGACTGGGTGTGACCACGGTAAAAAACTCGCCCGATATGCTTATGGTTGTCAATTTATTCTCGCCAAACGGGCGTTACGATCAGACGTATATAGCCAATTACGCGACTTTGCAAATCAAGGATCGGTTATCGCGTATTGACGGGGTGGGATCGACGCGGATTTTTGGGGCCAGTGAATATTCCATGAGGATTTGGCTGAATCCTGAAGTAATCGCCTCGCTTGATTTATCTGCAGGCGAAATTTTAAATGCGTTGCGGGGCCAGAACGTACAAATTGCCAGCGGTAATTTGAATCAGCCACCGGCCGATCAGCAAAATGCCTTTGAATTAAATGTTCAGACAAAGGGACGTTTGCAGGAGGTCGAGGAGTTCGAGAATATTATTGTGAAAACAGGGAAGGACGGCCGGATCGTACGCGTGAAAGATATCGGACGGGTTGAGTTGGGTGCTGCCAGCTATACGAGCCGGGGCTATCTGGGTGAGAATAAAGCGGTTGCCATGCCGGTGTTTCAGCGACCTGGTTCGAATGCACTTCAAACATCCGAAGAAATAATATCGACAGTAGAGGAACTGTCGAAAGATTTCCCCCCGGGACTTAAATACGACATTGCCTATAATCCGACCCGGTTTATACAGGAGTCGGTCGACGGAGTAACAAAGACGATTTTTGAAGCCGTACTTCTGGTTGTCGCGGTAATCCTGATTTTTCTGAAAACCTGGCGAGCTACGATTATACCGATATTGGCGATTCCGGTTTCGCTGGTGGGTACTTTTGCCGTGATGATGGCTCTGGGCTTTTCTTTGAATAACCTGACCTTGTTTGGATTGGTGCTGGCCATCGGGATCGTAGTGGATGATGCTATTGTGGTGGTCGAGAACATGGAACGAAACCTGCACAACGGGATGAGTGTCCGTGATGCGGCCCGCAAAACGATGGATGAAGTTGGGGGCGCCCTGGTTGCGATCGGACTGGTCTTGATGTCGGTGTTTGTGCCCACCGCATTTCTTGAAGGAATATCCGGTCAGTTTTACCGGCAATTCGGCATCACCATTGCTGTGGCTACGCTGATTTCTGTATTTGTTTCACTGACATTAAGCCCGGCGATGGCAACCTTGCTGCTCAGACAAAGCAAGCCCGGAGGGCCCGTTAAAAAATCGGCACTCATGAAACCGGTAAACTATTTAATGAACGGGTTTGACAGGGGCATGGAAAAATTATCTGCGGGTTATGGCCGGTTGATTCAAAGATTTTTAAAGCGAAGTGCGGTTATGGCAGGGGTATATGTCATTTTGATGGCTCTTGCCATATTCGAGTTTAACCGGGTTCCTGCAGGTTTTATTCCCGACCAGGATATGGGATATGTGATCGTTGCCCTCCAGTTGCCGCCGGGATCGTCGCTTGCGCGTACCGATGAGGTTGTGCAAAAGGCGGTAAAGGAAATTATGAGCATGGAAGGAGTGGAGAATGTTGTGGCCTTTGCCGGTTTTGACGGCTCGACCTTTACCAATTCGTCCAATGCGGCAACCATGTTCCCTGTTTTAAAAGATTTTAAAACCAGAAAAAAGCTGGGGCTCAAATACGAAGATATTATAGCAGAAATGCGTGGCCGGATGGGTGCCATGGAAGAGGCTTTCTCGGTGGTGATTCCCCCGCCGCCGGTCCGCGGAATCGGGAATGGAAGCGGTTTTAAGATGATGGTGCAGGACCGGCTCAATCGCGGACTGCCTGCCCTGGAGCAAGCGATGGGTGAGCTGATCCAAAGGGCAAATCAGGATCCGGCGCTCGCGAACGTATTCTCTTTTTTCAATACCGGTACGCCGCAGCTATATTTTGATATTGACCGCGTAAAAGCAGAGAAGCTGGGAGTGCCGCTGTCGGAAGTTTTCAGCTCACTGGAAATTTACCTGGGTTCGGCTTTCGTGAATGAATTTAATTACCTGGGAAGGACATTCCGCGTTACCGCACAAGCCGATCAGCAATTCAGGGCTGTTCCGGAAGATATTAACCGCATCAGGGTCAGAAACAACCAGGGCGAAATGGTGCCCATGGGAACGCTGGGTACGTTCCGAGATATGGCGGGACCTTCAAATGTCCCCAGGTATAATCTGTACCCGGCTATTGCAGTAACAGGGAGCGTGAAGCCGGGTTACAGTTCGGGTGAAGCCATCGCAGCAATGGAACGATTGGCCGACGAAGTCCTGCCCGACGGCATCTCGTACGAATGGACGGAACTGGCATACCAGGAAAAACAGATCGGGAATACAGCTATCATCGTATTCATACTGGCCGTGCTGTTTGTCTTTCTTGTGCTGGCCGGACTTTACGAAAGCTGGGTGCTGCCGCTGGCGGTTATTCTGATCGTGCCCATGTGTTTGCTCTCGGCATTGATTGGAGTAGATATTACGGGACTGGATAACAATACGCTGACTCAGATCGGACTGGTTGTATTAGTGGGGCTGGCCAGTAAGAATGCCATTCTGATCGTGGAATTTGCGAAAAAACTGGAAGAACAGGGTATGGAACTCGGACAGGCTGCTATCGAAGCGGCTAAACTCCGGTTGCGTCCTATTCTGATGACTTCATTTGCATTTATCCTTGGTGTCGTTCCATTGGCCACAGCAACAGGTGCAGGGGCTGAAATGCGCCAATCGCTGGGAATAGCCGTGTTTTTCGGAATGCTTGGCGTGACCGTTTTCGGATTGCTGTTTACCCCGGTATTTTATGTTTTGAGCCGGAAGCTGGGAATGGCAGTAAGCCGTTTGAGAGTGAAGAATAAAGGAACAATGGTGTTATCAAATACAACAACGTAATGGTACGGGGAAAAATAATAGTACTGGCATTTTTTATTCTATCTGTCCTGAATCAGGTTTCAGGACAGGCAACCGGGGCAGATACAACGGAACTGATTCCGGCAGAACAGATCATCATCAGCCACGGGCGTGACACGCTAAAACCTGCTCCGCCGGTAAAGGCGACTGATCAGGGATGGTGGCAGATCTTTGGGTATAAGAAGCTCGATGACCTGGTTAAACAGGCTTTAACCAGGAACCACCAGTTAGCTGCCGGACAAAGCCAGGTAAGTGAAGCGGATGCCAGGGTAAGACTGGCTAAATCTTCACTTTTCCCTTCGTTGGGGGTGAATCCGTCTTTTACACGTGAGGAACTTGCAGCGAACCGTCCGGTGCCTTTTGACGTACCGGCCGAAAAAGTCAGGTACAGTACCTATCTTTTACCGGTTGAATTGTCATATGAGGTGGATCTGTTTGGGAAAAACAACAGCGCAAAAAAGGCAAGCCAGTACAGGTATGAGTCGGTCGTCGCGTCGCAGCAGGCCTCGGAGCTGGAAACTGCCGCATACGTGGCGCAAAATTATATCCTTTTGCTGATGCTGGATTCGGAATGGGAGGTATTAAAGCGAACCCGGCTCGACCGGATTGAAAACGTCGATATTGTAACTACCCGCTACACGGCGGGCTTAACGAATGAGATGGATGTGCAGCGGGCCCGAACTGAATTATCGTCAGTTGACGTGCAGATCAAAAATATTCAGATAGAAAGAAGGAATGCTGAACTTCAATTAGCTGCTTTAACGGGTCAGCCGGCTGACAGCTTTTCGTTGGATAGTGACGGGATCCGGTTTATCTCGCCGGGAGTGAAGCCGGTATCGCTTTCAGGATTAACGATTAATAGGCCTGACCTGGAAGCAGGGAAGTTCAATATCGAAGCGTATAAGCAGCAGGTAAAGAATGCCCGCCGCGATCGTTATCCCTCTCTTAATTTATTCGGTTCGGCAGGTTTGATTTCGGCCGTTCCCGATAAATTGTTCGAAGGGGACAGTAAAAACTGGGTGGTTGGCGCCAACCTGTCGATTCCTGTTTTTGAAGGAAGAAGAAGGCAGTCGATGCTCAACATTACTGAATTCCAGCTTGAAGGGTCGATGCAAAACCTGAAACAGAATGAGCTGGTAGCCGGCCGGGAGGTTTCACAAGCCATTGCCGAACTGCAACGGCTGAAGGAGCAATTGTCGGATCAGCAGGCCTATCTGGCTGCGGCATTTCGCACTGCCGACCTGTCCCGACAGCGCTATAAACAAGGTTTGGTCACCTACCTGGAGGTTGTAGATGCCGAACGGATTGTGCTGGAAGCGGAACGATTGCTGGTAGAGTTGATCGGTCGCCAGCTTTTAAGTACGGTCGATCTGATTACTTCGCTGGGCGGAGATGCTAACCAGGTTTTTCAGACCAGGTAAAAATGAATTTGTCCTATTGAGCGAAGGTAAAGACGCTCAATAGGACATTCAAATAAGGAGCGTCAGCTTAGCTCCCCTGAAAAATAGTTTTACATCATGTTGCCCACAGTACTCATTTCGTTTTCTGTCTTTGAGGCCGCATTCCTGACTTTACGGGCTTCCTTTTCCGCATCTTTCTTCAAGTGTTTGATTTTATTCTCCATATGATCGATCTGATCCGAAATTGATGCGGCTACAGTCTTCGTTGCATCGTTCAACTTGTTTTTAATTTTCCTTCTGATTCCGGATCCCTTCGCAGGAGCGATTAAAACTCCCGCCAACACTCCAATGGCGGCACCGGAGAGGAATCCGATCATTACATTTGTTGCTTTACTCATAACTTATCTTTTTTAAGATTGATACACTCATTCCCGCCTTTAACGGAATCCTCTGATTCCTCCTGCTATTAATGAAAGCAATAAAAGGATCACGAAAATGAAAAATATTACTTTGGCGATTTCAGCTGCGCCGGCAGCAATACCCCCGAAGCCAAACAAGGCAGCTACCAGGGCGACAAGAAAAAAAATCAGTGCTAAACGTAGCATAATTATCTATTTAAGAGTTAAAATTTGAATCCTACCGATACCATGATAGTTGTATTTTTAGCATTTCCCAAAAGCTCGCGTGCCGGTTCTCCATCTTTTGCCACCGGGTTTAATCCCAGATTGTAGTTTAACCCGATTAGCAGCGGATCAAGGTCAAATCCGATGCCGGCTGTAAGACCGTAATCGAATAAATTGAAATGATCCCTGTCCAGTTCTTCGTTCGAGTCGACGTCAATGCCGTCGAAAATCTCAGCATCGTTGTCAATATTAGCCGCAATCAGGTAACTGACGTAAGGACCAAACTGTAAATCGAAATTCTCTGAGAGGTTCAAAACCAACTTGACAGGTAAATCGATATAGTGAAGATTAAATTTTGAATCACCTTTTGCTACAGCGCTTCCATCATAGTCGATTTTGAGGCCTTTCAGCGAATATAGTAGTTCCGGCTGGATGGCAAAGCCTTTGCTTACAGCGATTTTGTTGAAAACGCCGACATGAAAGCCGGCTTTCATATTGTCATCGTAATCGCCATCGTCTGATGTCAGATTTGATAAATTCAATCCTCCTTTTATTCCTGAATAGGATTCCTGGCCGTAAATTGCTGTTGAAACAAGAAGGAAAGCCAGGAAAAATGGTATTATTACTTTCATAATCATGTGTTTAAATTTATTTTATCTACTAGTCCTCAGCTTACTCAGGAACAACCCGGTCATGTCATTATTTTATTAGAATTGTTGTTTTAATTATTATGCCATTGGGTAAGACGGCCGGCATAATCCACTCTAATCTGTTGTTTATAAACAGATTTAACCAAAAAACACTTCTGTCCGGAACTTCATAGAATGGATAAGATCGTCCACATAGTGAGGTCTTATATCTACAAAATAAAGAATAAGGCTTTATTTTGAATTAAGTTTAAAAATGACATCAAACCCGCTGTCGATCGAGGAGTTGTTCAATTGAAGGAAAAGGAATTTAAACAGTTCATATTCGAGTTTGACCTCATAGGTCGCCAGATCGTCTTTTTCATTTTTCTCGCCAAAGCGTTGTTCGTAGCTGACAAACAAGTCATTGGTAATATACTTCCCCACCACTACGGTGGCATTTTCGAATCCCCCTTCACTTTTAATTTCCAGGTAATCCATATCGAGTTTATCGCCGAGAAAATTTGAAATTTGTGAGGAAATAAGCGATGCTGCGGCATTGCCTGCAATTGTGCCGCCTCCCGAGCCGGCCATGTTGGCTTGCTGATCGGCTGTTAATTCGCTCATTCCCTTGCCAAACAGGATATACGAAAAGGCATCGCCTTCGTTAATCGAATCGCCACCCATTGAAAAACTCACGGCGGGTGACTTGGCAGTGCCGGTCACATGAACGTTCAGGTTCTGCTCGATCCGGTCCGTATTTCTGAAACCGTATGAGGCTGTAATGTCCAGATTGGGAGTAATCTCTTCTCCCCCCTGGAAACGGATAATTCCTTTATCAATGACGAAAGTTTTTCCGAATAGATCGTATTGTCCGCGAACCACATCGACAGTTCCAAAAACTTCAAAAAATTCCTTGTTCTTAAGAAGTTCCAGATCGCCTGAAAGCTCGATATGCATGTCATCACTCTTTACCCATGTGTTACGGGGTATTTTCAGCTTGATTTTGCCCGTGAAATCTTCGAGATAATCTTTTTCTGTACTGTCTTCATCCGCTTCCCGGCTTTGAACCAGTGTAATTGTATCGTGTCGTTCCGATATTTTCTTCATTTCCTTGACCAGAATTGGTTCCGGGATTTCGTAATTGTTCATTTTGCCAAACATGCTGAGTACGGTTGGCAGAAAGAACTCCGATTGAGGAACACTCAGATTTCCGTCAAAGACCACTTTCCCTTTCTCACCGCTGAGACTTGCATTCCCCGAAAGCTGCATGTTGAACTGATCATGGTCGAACGGATTGAACTTGTTGAACTTGACGTTTATTTTCGATTGACTGACATCTCCCTTATAAAATGCTGATTTAAAATCTATTTGCCCTGTTGCATTCATAGTTCCGTCGTCGGTTCTGATCATAAAGGCATCGAGGCTGATCTTTTCAGGCAGAAACTGCACATTGAAATTAATCGTTCTGTAGTCAATGCCGTATTTATCCATTTTGAAAGAACCTTTCGTCAGTTCAAGATGACCTTTGGGATTGGGCGAATCGATCGTGCCGTCAATGGTCACTTTGCCGTTCATGTGACCTTTGATCTCACTGGCCGTTACGAAGGCATTCAAAATAGCCAGCGGAAATCTCTGTACCAGCAGCCGGGCTTCGATCGGATCTTTGGGATTAAAATTGAAATCCATACTGTCGAGGCGTGCGTGAACGGGAATATTCCCTGAAAAATCAACTTTACCGCTGTCGCGGGGAATGATTTCCGTTTCCATGTTCATTTGGTTACGCCTGTAGCTGAATTTTCCTTCCATTTTCTGAAGCGGATATCGATTAAAGATCGCGTTCCGAAGATTGAAATCGCCTTTTAGTTCAGGCGAGAAGGCCGTTCCTTTCAGGTCCATATTCATGTTCAGGAATCCTGATGCTTCTGTATTCTCCTGAAACAATTTCGTCAGTCTGCTCAAATTAATATTTGCGATTTTCAATTGAAAATTCTCTTCCGACCGGCGACTGATAATGCCGTTGGCCATTATGTATTGCGACGTATCGGAATTTCCCGATCCCATTCTGAAATCTCTGATCCTGTAATCGAGGGAATCGATTTCGATGGTGGCAGGAGCTTGCTGCAGTTTCCAGTGTTCGTTTTTGTAATTGATCAGCCAATCGGTGAGGATCAGTTCCAGTTTTTCTTTCAGGCGAATTCCGGTTTTCAGCCGACTCATCATGTCGTTACTGTTTATTCGCAGATCCAGAAAGATTGAATCGGGCGTACCCTCAATCCCGGCTGACAGCGAATCGAGCATGAACGATTTATTTCCCGGATTTTTGACAAAAAGGTCAGCCTGAACAAGGGTATCTTCATTTGTCAAAAGAGCTTTGGCATCCAGCGTCAGGCCAGTGAATGAAAAATCTTTATAGCGGGTTTCGTTCAGGAATACCGACGCCAATATGTTCAGAGAGTCTTTTTTTCCTGCGAGCTGTCCGCGAACGATACCTGCGGTCTTCAGGCTGTCGACCGGAAGAAAAGCGGCGAATTCATGAATACTGTCAAAGCGGGCAATCAGGCGGAGGTCAGAATTTGCTTGTAAGCTGTAATTCCCGGAGGCGCCCAGTACCAGATTCCCTGTTTTTAGCCAGACCGAATCAAGCCGGAAGTTCCCGCTGCCATACTGAATATTCGCAAACATCGTGTCGACGCGGGCCTGTGCGAGCCGGGAGTGAGTTATGTTAACGGCCGCTTTGGCAAACATGGATTTCGGGTCAAAACCTTTGCCGCTGACTTTTGCCCTCAGGTTGATATCCGATTGCAGGGAATCAATACTTGTGATCCTTGCCAGATTAAGCCGTTTTGTCACCAGATCAAAATGATAGGATGGCCGGCCATTAAGGTCCCGGATTTGCGATCTGATACGGAATGCTCCAAAATTACCATGGCCTTCGGCAAAACCACTCAGATCTCCTTCGTCGAGGCTAAAGTTCAATTCGAGCCGGTCTATCGGATAATCGGCTATCCTGCTTTCAGTGAACTGTCCGTCTAACCCGATAATGGCTGTTCCCCGGTCAATTCCTTCGCCTTTAATCAGTAAGTGTCCGTTTATCAGATATTTAAGATCAGGTTTTCCCAGCCAGTGAGCCACATCGACATGTTTTAAATCTGCCCGGATCTGATAACGAACAACCGCATCGGTCCGATTATGCAACAGATTGTAAAAGTCCGGTGAAATCAATTCCAGATGAATATCCTGACCCGGATCGGAAAGATCCAACAGGGCACGGAGCGAATCATTGCGAACGAAGGCATCAAGCCTTAGCTGAGGAGTTGCAGGAAGTGTTAAACCCGGAAGGAAAAATTCAAATTCCTGTGTCTTTATAGGATCACTTTTTAGATTAGCTTCGGATTTATCCCCTTTTTTCCCGGAATAAGCAGCCGTTCCTTCAAGTTTATTCTTTAGGGTCTGTATTTTCAGATCCGTGAGTTCCATGCGGCTGGTATCGCGTCTGAACATAAATGAGAGCTGTTTCAGATGCAGATCAGGTCGGGTGGTTGACAGGGAAAAGCTGTTTAACCGGATTTGCTGTTTGTCATTACTCCAGCGAAGAGACAGACGGGTATTGAGATGATCGATCGAACGAGGTATGAGGGTATCGGGCGAATCAACGCATACAACACCTTCGACTAACCGGAGAGACGAAATATCGATGGTGAACTGTCCGGCAGAATCCTGGTCCGATTTTTCGGGCAGGGGTTTTATGATTTGTTGAATATTCCATGTGGAGTCATTGATCTGTTTCAGATGGAGGCGGGGACGATCGATCAGAGCGGTATGAATTTGCAGGTTGCCGGAAAGCAGTTGCCAAAGGTTATAGCTGGCGTCGAACGTACCGACTGAAACAAGAGTATCTTCCTTTTGCGTGAGTGAAATATGGCTGATTTTCAAATGGGTAAAGAAATTTCCTCCGATTTCTCCAATCGAAAGGTTTCCGTTCAGATACTTGGAAGCCTTTTGTCCGGCCAGCACAGCCAGTTTATTTTTTACAGGCTTTGTCTGAATAAGCAGTCCGGCCAGAACAACGAGGATCAGAAGAAAGGCAACCAAACTTCCGGTTGTCAGCAAAATATATTTCAAAATTTTATTCATCTGGAAGTGGTATTGAAGCCATTCAATAAATCGTTTTTTTCAGAACGTGCTCATGGAATAGCCATTTCTACGTTTTCGGTTGATGTGGTATTCACGCTCATGGCAATTTCATCCGTTTATATTTCTTTATCAGAACGCCTGCCCGACGCTAATAAAAAACTGCGGGCTCTTTTTCTCATTCCAAACCGGAAAACCGACGTCGAACCTGATTGGTCCAATGGGGGTTTCAATCCGGATGCCTGGTCCTGTTGCATAAGCCAGATCATTTAACCGATACGAATAGGATTTTGTCCATACGTTACCTGCATCCAGGAAAGCAACTCCGCTGAGCTTCCAGAAGAGGGGATAACGTAATTCAACGCTTCCTTCGACAATACTTTTACCGCCCATGGGGGTACCGCTTTCCCGTTTGGGACCCAGTTTCGAACGGTTCCATCCGCGTACCGAATTACTTCCTCCCGAGTAAAACCGGTCCTCAACAGGTATAAACCCGCTTTCGTCAGCCGATTTGATTCCCCCGGCCATGGCCCTGAATGCCAGTGTCAGTTTTCCGATATCATGATAATTACGGAAATCTGCCCACAGTCGAGTATAGTTAAAATCGCTGCCAAAAAAATGGCCGTTCAGTTTGAAACCCATCATAAAGCTTATTCCTTTTTCGGGCGAAAATTTTGGTTCTGAATTATTTAACAAGACATTCAGCAAAATTCCTGATTTGAAGTATGGAAAATCTTCTTTTTCCATGTCGGGAAATTCCACATCGCCCTCTTCTATTTGTTGTTTGACGTCTTCCAGGTAATACGTTAGCGTGCCAGACAGCCAATCGCTGACAACATACGACGCCGGAATGTTGATCCCATACGAACGGGTTTCATAACCAGGTTCTGAGTTGCGGCTGACAAAGGGATTGAATGACATACTGCTCCTGTTGACAGGGAACTGCGGGAAGATCCATTTCAGACTTAAGTAATAAGGCTCAAGTGCAGAATGCTTCAGGTAAAGATTCAGCCGGCTGGCCGTATTCAGAAAGCTCAGGTAATTTAAATCAACAAATGCGCGGAATTTGTCTTCGGTTCCGTACCCTACCCCGAATCGGGTACTGATTCGGGGCGCTTCTTCGAGCTGTATCTTAACGGGGATCGGGTTTCTTTTGGTTTTTGCATCCGACTCGGGTAACACAGAAACAATCCGGAATAATTGTAACCGGTAGAAGTTCTGCCGGGTTTCGTCAAGCAGGAACTTATTATACAACTCACCTTCATCATATTTCAGCTGTTTTCGCAGAAATTTTTCAGACACATGCTTGTTTCCTGAAATAAGGGTTTCCCCAAAAGAACACACAGGTCCGGGGGTAACAGAATAGCCGATGGAAACCCTCCTTTGTTCAGGCCGGAGATCCAGCCCATAGTCTGCAACGGAATAGGCATATCCTAAATTTCTGTAGGCATCTCTGATCAGTTGAACGTCTGTGTTTAAAGACTGGTCTCTGAAGCGCTCTTCTTTCGATAGTAATAATTTTCGCGCGGTTTTTCTCATTAGAGAATCTGTATCTGTTTTGGCTGCTTCTCCGATCGTTTTCACTGAAATGCTGTCCACTTTCACAAACTCTCCTTCTTCGATATCAATGGTGATTTTAACCGTCTTTTTTTTATCATTGATCTTCAAGGGCCGCAGATTTGCTTTCACATCGAGAAACCCTTCACTTTGGTAAATTCTGATCACTCTTTGTACATCAAGTTCAATCAGGTCTTGACTAAAAAGAGACGGTTCCTTTTTGGTAATCAGCTTTTCCAGATATGAAACCTCTTTGATGGCCATTCCTTCCAAAAGAACATCATCATCCAGAGTGGTGTTCCCTTTGAAGTTGACCTGGCGTATCTCATAATTTTCCTGTGCTGAAAGAAGAGTGTGAGAACAAAACGCCGTTAACAGGCTAAGGGTAATCGCTCGAAAAAGAGTTCGCATAGGCAATATTTGTCTCAAGATACTATAAAATTTCCGGATCTTCATGAATCGTATTTCATTTGTATTGCTAAATCTGTACCATCCTGAGAATGTCCTCTGAAGCCAATACCCTGCGAGAACGATTTTCCACAATTTTCCCCAGTTGCAGGGAATAGTTTGTACAAATGCAAATCCAAAAACATCTCAGGAAGTCTTGTTGTTTCCGATATCAAACAAATGGCACAATTTTTTGAAAGAATACATCACGTTACAGAAACGAAAAGACCGCAATTTTCGTTAGATAGCTGAATGGATAAACTAAAACAAAATGAATAATCAAGGCCTGGCCCGTATTGCGCTGGTGTTATTTATACTCACCGTTTCTTTTTTCGTGATCATTGCAGCAAAGGATGTTCTGATGCCTTTTGCTGTTAGCTTTTTCTTCGCTTACCTGCTCTATCCGCTGGTATGGAGAATTGAACGAAAGGGCGTTCACCGGGTGCTGGCGATATTGCTGGTGATGCTGATTGCGTTTCTGGTTCTTGGAGCTATTGCTCTGATCCTGTCGTCCAGGCTTTCGGATATGCAGATCAATTTTTCCGAGTTAAAAGATCAGATCGATAAACGGACAGATGCGATGCTGGAGGCTTTGGAAGCAAGAACCGGGGTAGAAAGTGATACTATTGGCGCACATCTCAACAAACTGTCAGGTACGTTATTCGAATCGGGAAAGGCCGGGGCCGGGAAGTTTTTTACAACCACGACCACCACGATTTTTCAGATCGTGTTACTCCCGGTGTATACTTTCCTGCTGCTTTTTTACAGAACGAAAACTGCCTATTTCATCTTCATGCTCGCCGGACGACAAAACCGGATGAAGGTACTTCGGATATTAAGAGAAATATCAAAGGTTACAACCAGATATATGGGTGGCCTTTTGCTTGTGGTACTGGTGCTTGCTATATTGAATACGACGGGTTTATACATCATCGGGGTTCCTCATGCCCCTTTCTTTGGAATTTTTGCCGCCGTGTTGAACCTCATCCCGTATATTGGGACATTTATCGGAGGATCTCTTCCGATTCTGTTTATCTTGTTTACTTATCCTGATCCCTTTCATACCATGTTCCAGGTATTTATTCTTTTTGTGTCGGTCCAGTTCCTGGAAAACAACCTGCTTACTCCGAATATTGTAGGGAACAATATTAAGATAAATGCGCTTGCAATCATACTGGGGCTTCTGATGGCCAATATGGTCTGGGGAATGGGGGGTATGCTCATCGTAGTTCCCGTTCTGGCTATTCTGAAGATTATTATGCAACATTTTGATGAACTGAGGCCCTTTGCTTTTCTGATCAGCGACAAAGGTGTTTCCAATCACAAATTGAATTTCAAACCACAATGGAAATGGCTAAATTGGACGCGCAGAAAATGGAGTACACTCCGGTTAGTTTTCAAACGATTAAAAAGGCAATGAATCAAAGATGAAAAAAAGAAGAATCAGGATCATACTGACTGATCAATGGAGAATTCTGAAACGATCGGTTACTCACTTTGGAACAAACAGACCAATGGAATTGGCTGGAACAACAGCATACTTTGCAGTTTTTTCAATGGCTCCCATCATCATTATTATCATTTCAGTATTTGGCTATTTTACAGGAAATACAACTGTAAAAGATAAGCTCTTTAATGAGCTGAATCTATTGATTGGCCCGGAAAGCAGCCAGTTACTCGAAAATGCAATTGATAATTACCGGATCGCTGAAAACAGCGGCATAGGAACCTTAATCGGATTGGTGTTTTTTCTGGTATCAGCGACAACTCTTTTCAACATCATGCAGAATTCGATCAATTACATCTGGAGAGTGAAAGTGAAAGGGAATTTAAAAGTCAGTGTGCTGATGCTGGTCAGGGATCGCCTGTTATCTTTCGGCATTATTCTCAGTATGGGTTTTGTCCTTCTTGTTTCAATGTTGGTTGATGCTTCCATTTCCTATCTGAAGGATTTTATCAGTGCGAATTTCAGTGAACAACTGATTGTCTTCGTACGGTTAGCCAATGTCGTTTTGTCGATAGGAATCATCGGCAGCTTGTTTGCATTGATCTATCATTTCTTACCCGATGTAAAGGTGAAGTGGAGCGCCAGCTGGTATGGGGCGCTCTTTACAGCCGTATTGTTTATGCTCGGGAGGATGATCATCGGCCTGGTGATCGGCACCAGTAAACTTGGTGTGGTATATGGTGCCGCCAGCTCATTTATCATTATACTGACCTGGGTGTATTATGCCTCAGTCATATTCTACTTCGGGGTCGAATTGACCCGTCAGTTTTCATTTCATTACGAACATCGCAATATACCTGTGAAATATGCTGTTCCTTTTGAAATTACTCTGTTGAAAAGGAATGAAACGAAAGAAACAACGGGGAAGGAAGAGTTACCTTCCCCTGATAAATGATATGAGGATCGAAATGATGGCAAAGACCAGTAAGATATGAATCAGATGCCCGACAGAAAAGAAGAAAAATCCTAAAAGCCAACCAATGATCAGAATAACTGCAATTAAATAAAGTATCGTTCTCATATTTTCCTTGTTAAGTGAATAAATTTATACACGTGCCGATTTTTTTGTTGTTATTGTTAAAAAGATTCCGACAATAGCGACAGCCGCGCTAAAGATCAGGGGAGTCCAGTTCGCTTTACTCACGGCAATGTCCAGTCCAAACAGCTTAAATGATTCTGAGTCGTTGATCGCCTGAATTCCAAAAATAACCACTCCTGCTATTCCCAGAACAAATAAGATGATACCAGCTATCTTCATATGTTGTTTTTTAAAATTTTGCAAAATCTTATGGCTTTAACCTAATCTGTTAATCCTGGCCGCCATAATTGTCATAGTTTAAATTGATATAGAACAAAAGTGTGCCATTTTACAGAAAAGATTAATCGCCGGCATAGGATTTCGTGATTTTATCACAGAGCGGGCCTGTTACAGCATGGAATTCCGTTTCCCTGCTTTTAACGTGACTGAATGAATTTATCCACACTCTGGGGTATTCTTTCCTCATTTTGAATATAAATTTTTGTTATATATGGGAACTGCATACTAAAATCTGTTTTTTTATGTTATTCTATACAGGAGTTGAGATTGACGATCCGCTTATGAGGTAAATGACAAAACTCAGTAAGAAAGGAAAAAGCATGCTATCTGCAGGGCGCCGGTGACCCATAACTGATGAACAATTATTTCCAACGTGAACCCGGGATGAGGTTAAAAACCCTGCCCCGGTTTTATAAGTCAATAATTATACCGCGAATCCTGGCAAGAATAAGTCGACACGGACTCCGAAGCAGAGGCGATTACAGGATCCTAATTAAAAGAAATGAATGCATAGAAAGAACAAGGAAATACATGAACAATTGACAAGTATTTCAAGGTCGATTGATCATTTTATAATGAACAGAGAGAGTAATGCGCTACTTTTAGATGAAATAGAAAATTGGTTGAAGGTTCAGCTTGGACGGTTTAAAATGCAAAAGCTGAAAGACAGTAAAACGATTATCAGGCGTGGGAATCCGGCCTGGAGGGAGGATGCTATTTTTGTATTCAATGCTTCATTGAAAATTATCCATTATTGCGGTCCACAGAATTATTTCACGGGTTTACCTTCTGATCGGACATCCGAAATTTCTTTGCTCGATTTTATTGATGACACCGAGCATCAGCGGTTTAGTGAAGCATTTGTGAAAGCAAGAGAACGGCGCGAAGATCTCGATCTGGTACTTCATGTTAAAACAGGGACGCACATCTTAAATAAATGTACCATGTCGATCGACTTCTCGTCAACGGACATTCAAAGCAATCGTTTTATTGCATGTGTAAAGTTACCCTCCGATGTAGACTATCAGTTGTCTGATTACCAGTCAATCCTGTTCGACAACTTACCCGGAATGGATGTTTTTTTATTTGACAGGGATTACCGTTATATCGTTTCGGGAGGGAAAGAAAAAGAACGTTTTCAATTGACCAACGACGACTTGATCGGAAAAACCATGTTTGAAGTCTATGATAAAAAAACACTACGAACGATTTTCCCTTTTTATAATAAGGCACTAAACGGAGAGCCAACTGAAGGAGAAGTCCGGTACAGGAATAGTATTTATTATCTCATGGCCATCCCGGTGAACGATATTGACAATAATACCATAGCGGCTATTTTGATTTCACAAAATGTCACGAATGACAAGCTGGTTGAAGAGCAATTAAAGAAAGGAAAGGAAGATGCTCAGAAAGCTGACCGGGCAAAATCGATCTTCATTGCGAACATGAGCCATGAGATCAGGACACCTTTAAGTGCTGTCATTGGTTTTGCAGAGCAACTCGAAAAGACGGAGCTGACACCCCAGCAAGCCAGATATCTTGCATTGATCAAGAAGGCCTCCGATCATCTTCTTTACCTGGTTACCGAAGTTGTTTTTCTTTTCAAACTGGGCATGGGAAAAGTTTATATTGAAAAGCGACCTTTTTCGTTGGATGAATTAACTGGAGAACTGAATGATCTGTTTGTGACGCAGGCAGCTGAAAAAAAGCTGAGGTTCGAGGTTCATAGCGACAGCGCACTTCCCCGCACGCTGATCGGCGATCCGTTCAGGTTGAGGCAGATCCTGATGAATTTGTTGGTAAATGCTATCAAATATACGGATACGGGTACCGTCAAACTCGTTTGCCGGTTATTGAGAGACAACAAGAGAAAAGTGAAACTCTCGTTCCAGGTGATCGATACGGGCCTGGGTATAAGCGAGAAAGATCTGCCCAATATATTCAATGTGTTTGAGCAGGGAGAAAGACTGACCGCTTCAGTTCGTGGTGGCGCCGGACTCGGATTAGGGATCTGTCATCGCCTGGTAAAACTTCTGGGCGGCGAAATTTCTGTCACCAGCAGGTTGCATAAGGGGTCCGTTTTTACCGTCGTTCTGCCATTTGAAAAAACTGATGAACCGATCATTATGAAGGATGAAAAAAAGTTTAATATAGACGGAGAATACCTTGTGGGAAAAAAGATTTTGATCGCAGATGATGATGAGCATAATATTATGCTGGCTGGTCTGATCCTGAAGAACTGGAAAACGGATTATGTATTGGTTGAAAACGGCCGGCAGGCGCTTGAACATCTGGAAAAGACAAAATTTGATGTCGTCCTGTTGGATATTCATATGGGAGAAATGAGCGGAGTGGAAGTCATTCGTGCCCTGCGGTCAGGGAAAGGTCCAAATAAAAATGTACCGGCCATTTCGGTTACGGCAAATGCCATGAAAGCAGATCTTCACAGCTATATAAAATCCGGGTTTAATGATTACCTGATTAAACCGTACCGCGAAGGCGAGCTCTATAATAAGCTTTGCAATATCCTGTCGCTTGAACCTATTACGGAAGATGAAACGATTAGTTTGAATGTAAAAAGCAACATTGCAGGAGATGTGTTCAATATTGGGGAACTCGAGCACACCGCCAACGGAGATCGGGAATTCATTAATATGATGATTAATAATTTTATTAACAATTCAAAAACACTGAAAAATGTACTGGAAATCAATCTGCAGTCGGGCAACTGGGAAGAAGTAGGAGAACGGGTCCATAAAGCAATTCCGTCGTTTAAATATTTCGGATTGTTACATATAGCGTCAAAACTGGAGTTGATCGAAGATCTGGCATTACGAAAAAAGGATTTCAGCAATTTGCCTTTTCTGATGCAGGAAACGATTACCCGGATTAATCAGGCCGTCAGTCATGCAAATGCGCTAAAAGGAGTCTCATGATAACCGGAAGAAAGCAACACCAACTGAAGCATGTTCATCGTAAAAATATGTTATCTTTAGAATATAAAAAATACACGACATGAACAGGATATTGATAATAGATGATGATAGTTTCATTTGTGGAATTTTAAAAAAGCATCTTCAAAATAATGATTACCAGGCGGAAATTGCATTTTCAGGAAAAAGCGCCCTTGAACTGTTTAAGAAGGTCAATTTTGATCTTGTGATTTGTGATTTCCGGCTTCCCGACGCGAGCGGACTGGAACTGCTTCAAAAGCTTCGCTCGCTGAAACCGCGCATTCCCGTCATTATTATGACTGCTTATGCGGATGTCAGGATGGCTGTCAAACTGATGAAAATGGGAGCTGATGATTATATTACCAAACCCATCCAACAGGAAGAACTGATCGTGCTAATCAGAAACCTGCTTGCGAAAGCAGAAGAGCCTGTTTCTGAAAAAGGCGGCTTATTGTATTCTGACGGGGCATTTGTGGTAGGTGATAGTGAACAGATTAAGCGAGCGATTGAGCTGGCCAAAAAAGTTGCTCCCACCAATATGTCGGTGATTATTGAAGGAGAGACAGGTACGGGAAAAGAGTATATTGCCCGCTATATTCACGAAAACAGCAGACGACGTGACAAACCCTTCATTGCAATTGATTGCGGCGCCATTCCAAAAGAACTGGCCAACAGTGAGCTGTTTGGCCATGTGAAAGGCTCCTTTACAGGAGCTGTCGTGGATAAAGACGGCGTATTCCAGAAGGCAGACAAAGGCACTCTCTTCCTGGATGAAATTGGAAATTTGAGTTATGATGTGCAGCTGAAGCTGCTCAGGGCAATCCAGGAACGAGTTGTTTCGCGTCTGGGAGATGATAAAATGAAGAAAGTGGATATCCGGATCATTGTGGCGACAAACGAAGATTTGCTGAATGAGGTCAGGAACGGCGCCTTTCGGGAGGACCTTTATCACCGGATCAATGAGTTCCGTGTTGTTTTGCCTCCTTTACGCGAAAGAGGTAAAGATCTGATGATCTTCGCTTCTCATTTTATAAAAACAGCCAATGAAGAGTTAAACCGTTCAATAACAGGTTTATCGCCGGAAGCCGAAAAGATCATTTTAAATTATCCCTGGTATGGAAACCTCAGGGAGTTGAAGAATGTGATTAAACGGTCGGTACTGATGGCACCCGGTGATATTATTGACAGAGCTAGTTTGCCATATGAAATCCTCTATCAGGAAAAAGACCGGATCGGAATCCATTCTCAGGGGGAACTGAGATCCGACTCCATGCTAAAAAATGCTTCATCCGAAATCGAGAAGCAATTAATCGTTAAGACCAT
>JBDKTZ010000069.1:0-9213 GCA_039679975.1 Prolixibacteraceae bacterium | reverse complement strand
ATGACAAAAAGAAAAATCAACTGCTTTAACCAATTGCTTTGGACCATACTGTTTGTTATTGGAACAGTCGTGCAGCCTAAGGCACAGGAAAAAAAAGATACGATCAGCCCGATCGATCTGGATGAAGTTGTAGTGACGGGGACCAAGGCCGCGGTAAGCCGAAACAACATCGCTTTGACGGTTTCAGTGATATCGGCAAAAAAAATCGAAAACAGTTCTGAATCAGCCTTGTTACCTGTTTTATCGGGCCAGGTTCCCGGGCTCTTTGTCACTCAACGGGGCATAACCGGGTTCGGCGTATCAACAGGCGCTGCGGGTCAGATCAGTCTTCGTGGTATCGGAGGAAGTCCCAATACCCAGGTTTTAGTATTACTAAACGGGAATCCGCAATTCATGGGTATCATGGGGCATCCGTTACCCGATGCGTATGTAGCCTCCGACGTGGAAAAGGTGGAGGTCATTCGCGGTCCGGCGTCAACTCTCTACGGAACAAATGCCATGGGTGGTGTGATCAATATTATTACAAAAGAGCAGAAAACGGATGGATTCAAAGGTAACGGCCGCCTGATGTACGGTTCTTACAACACTAAGAAATACATGATAAACGGTGGCTTCAGGAATAAAAAATTCAATCTGTTCACCTCTTTTAACCATGACCAAACTGACGGACACAGAGACTCCTCCGATTTTTCGATCAACAACGGTTACCTGCGTGCAGGATACGAGATCAACCGGCACCTGAATGTAAATGCCGATTTCAGCCTCGCCGGCTTCAACGCAACTGATCCGGGAGCCGAAGGGTCGAAAGCCGGTAACAGTATCGACATCACAAGAGGTATGGGGGCCGTCGCGTTTGACAACAAGTCAGACAAAACGAGCGGTTCGTTTCGTTTTTTTTACAACTTCGGAGAACATCATATCACCGATGGTTTCCACTCAAAAGACGACAACTTTGGAATTGGGTTGTACCAGGCGCTCAAATTGTTTAAGGGAAATACCGTTACATTAGGTATCGATTACAAAAAATACGGTGGAATCGCTGAAAATGTGAAAGCCATGAATGGCGCCGGAATGCTAATTGGTGATACGACAGTACGGGAGCTGGCCGGTTATATTTATGTCCAGCAGGAACTGCTGAAAAAACTGGTGCTAAATACCGGCTTCCGGTTGGAACATCACAGTGTTTTCGGGTATGAACCGGTTCCAACAGGCGGATTGGCTTATCATGCCGCAGCCTCGACAACGTTTAAAGCCTCTGTGGCAAAAGGTTTTCGAAGTCCCACCATACGTGAACTTTACCTATGGGGAATAGCCAATGAGAATTTAAATCCGGAACGGATGGTTAATTACGAAATCAGTGCACTCCAAAAATTACTGAAGAATAAGCTGTCTCTTGAATTTACTATTTTTAAATCAGAAGGAAACAATCTGATCCAAACCGTCACCGGAACAAATGGAACAAAATATCAAAATACCGGTGAATTTTCGAATACAGGAATTGAGTTGGCCGGAACATACGATCCCAGCGATTACTGGTCGTTTAATTTGAATTACAGCTACATCAATATGGACGAGGCTATTGCCGGTACTCCCGAACAGCAGTTATTTGCCAAAGGAACTTATAACCGGAAAAAATGGAACCTTAACCTCTCCGTACAATATGTCCATGATATTTATACAACGGTGAAACCGCAAAAAATAAAAGACACTTATATGCTGATAAATTCAAAAATATCGCGGACACTTAGTAAATTTGTTGATGTATTTGTAAAATGTGAAAATCTTACCGACAAAAAATACGCTATCAACGAAGGCTATCCTATGCCTGGTTTTATCGTGTTCGGTGGATTGAACGTGCATTTTTGAGACATATAAAACAGCCATGATTTGAATGCCAACCGGAAATGAGCGATTAAAAAACAAATTATTCACAAATGAAACAGCTTACAGTTCTTTCTATCCTGATATTGATAAGTATCGGGGTATTTTCCAGTCCATTGCATATTGAACCGGTAAGAAGTATCATCATCGACACGGACTGTGCAATTGACGATATGAGAGCGATAAGCCTGTTACTCTCTCAACCGGGAATTACCATAGGAGCCATTGTTTTATCTGATGGTTCTTTGGCCCCCGATGATGGTATTGAAAAGGTAATGACCGTGTTGCACGAATTCAACCGGGATACCATACCTGTAGCGCCCGGTAAACAATTAAAAGGAATTAATCCACCGTGGCGGCAGTTTAACAGACAGCTGAGCTGGGGAAAAAGTAGGGGCAGCATATCTCCCCGGCCTGATGCGGTCAGATTGTTACACGAAAAATTAAACCAGAACAAAAAAACCACCCTGGTTTGCCTTGGCCCGCTGACCAATATCGCCCGACTGATTCAGGAAAATGATTCAATTGCTTCAAAAATAGAACGGATCGTGTGGTATAATGAATCGGCAGAACCATTAAAGGGGTTTAATTATGACTGTGACCCTCCGTCTGCTGACTTTATTTTTGAAGCCGGTATCAGGATCGATGTAATTTCAAACCTGCAAAAAGAAGAGGCCGTGTTGGATCCGGCGTTTTGTTCTGTCCTCGTACGGGCTGATACGCCGTTGTCGCATGTATTACACCACGTCTTTTCACAATCGGCTGTTTCCGACCTTCTGTTCCAGCGCCATTTCAGTCTGTGTGATGATCTGGTTGCCGTTTACCTGACAGATCCGGAATTGTTTGACATGAACATCAAAGCGATTGGTTCCAGCGTGCGGTATAACAAGGACTACAGTATAAATGCCGTGAAAGAAGTGATCGAAGATATGATCAAAGGAAATTACATTGGAGGGGAAAGTGTGGTTTTTAATGAATTTCCGAAAAATCGGGAGCTGTTTACCTACGATATCCGCGAAATCATGGACGCGGCGATTGAACGCTACGGACTTGATGAATGGAAAGCCAACGTATTGACTGATGAGTTCCACGGGCACCTGGGGGTTTTTTCCATCGTTGGAGCGAAAATGGGCATTAAAGCCCGTGAACTGTTCGATGCAGATCACGATGAAATTGACGTGATCACTTTCGCAGGAACAAAACCTCCGTACAGCTGCCTGAATGATGGTATCCAGGTCAGTACCGGCGCCACATTGGGAATGGGAACAATCCATGTGGCGAACGACAGCACAACAAGACCCTCTGCCGTATTCACATTTAAAAACCGTTCCGTCAAACTCTCTTTAAAACCGGAATACCTGAAACAACTAAACGATGATATCAAAAAAGCGATCGTCAGTTTCGGGTTACAGGATGAAGGGTATTGGCACCTTGTTCGTCGAAACGCGATTAATTACTGGTTGAATTGGGACAGAAATAAAATTTTTGATATTATGGAATACACAGGTGGCCTAAAATAAATATCATCTGCAACGCGGTTTTTATACGATCAGCATCTGATTATTGATTATATCAGTTCTTACTCCGGGAAATACCTCATTTGTGGTATATAATTTACCAGAAATGAGGTATTTCAGTTTCTGTTTTTGAAGCCCATCTTTGTCAGGTCAATCAAAAGTTGAAAAATGAAGACGACAAAAAACATATCCACACGAAATACACCACGGCTGTTGAGTGATCAGGATCCCCGTGCCTTTTTCAGGTATTGTTGTCAATTAAACTCTTCTTATTTCCGAATGCAGATGCGAATGTGCCAGTAATTCTTATTCTGCAATAATTTCCTTTTATCATTTCTCTAAAATTTTAATATCCTGTCTCTGCCAGGGATACGCCATCCGGTAATTGGAATCAGGAGTAACCGTTACAGACGGCAGGATCGCTATCGTGAATATTAATAACCATAAACAGAAACATCATGTCAGAACAAAATTTAAAATTCGAAACTCTGCAAATTCATGCAGGCCAGGAAGCAGATCCCTATACCCATTCAAGAGCTGTTCCGATTTATCAGACCACTTCTTATGTATTTGACAATGCCGATCATGCAGCGAATCTTTTTGGGTTGAAAGAATTCGGGAATATCTACACACGGATCATGAATCCAACTACCGATGTATTCGAAAAGAGAATTGCTGCCCTGGAAGGCGGTATATCAGCGTTGGCCACTTCCTCCGGACAGGCAGCGCAATTCATTGCTCTGTCGAATATTTTACAGGCCGGCGACAATTTCATTTCCACTTCATTTCTGTATGGCGGCACTTATAACCAGTTTAAAGTTCAGTTTAAACGTTTGGGAATTCAGGTTAAATTCGTGAATGGCGACGATCCTGCGGATTTCGAAAGAGCAATCGATGAAAAAACCAAAGCAATCTACCTTGAAACCATCGGTAATCCCGAATTCAATGTCCCTGATTTTGATGCGATCGCAGCGATCGCCCAAAGGCACCAGATCCCTTTGGTTGTCGATAATACATTCGGAGCAGGAGGCTACCTGTTCCGACCCATCGAACACGGTGCCAATATCGTGGTTGAATCGGCCACCAAATGGATTGGCGGGCATGGCACCAGTATTGGAGGAGTAATCATTGATGCGGGGAATTTCAACTGGGCAAACGGCAAATTTCCTCAATTTACCGAACCTTCCGAAGGTTATCACGGGCTAAAATTCTGGGACGTATTTGGCGCGGGCAGCCCCTTCGGTAATCTCGCATTTATCATTCGGGCGCGTGTGGAAGGCCTTCGTGATTATGGGTCTGCACTGAGTCCGTTTAACGCGTTCCTGCTTTTGCAGGGTCTTGAAACCCTTTCGCTTCGGGTGGAACGGCATGTGCAGAACGCACAGATAATTGCCGACTGGCTCTCCGGGCACCCTCAGGTACGAAAAGTCAACTATCCGGGACTTGCAACCAGTCCATACCACACACTTGCAAAAAAATACCTGAAGGTTGGTTTTGGCGGTGTGCTTTCATTCCTCATCGACGGGGGGAAAGAAGCAGCCGATGCGTTTATCAACAACCTCAAGCTAATTAGCCATCTGGCCAATGTGGGTGATGCAAAAACCCTGATTATCCATCCGGCATCGACCACCCATCAGCAATTGTCTCAGGAAGAACAGAAAGCTGCCGGGGTGATCCCGGGATCGGTCCGGCTATCGGTCGGTATTGAGAATGTAAGCGATATCATCGATGATCTTGCTCAGGCTTTCGAAAAAGTGAGACATTTTGCCGGCAAGAATCAAAAGGCTGAACATCCGGCATAGCAAAATTTATTTTAACTCCTGTCAGGCAGGAAATATTAAAAATTTAATGTTTCCTGCTGATGTATTTCATTTCCCGGCATTGACTATTCAATCAGTGAACGGGAATGATATGCCTCTGCACAACGTAGCTTTGTAACGTGTAGGATATTCTAAATTTAAGAACAATGCATATTATGAACGGCTATAAAAAAATCGGTATAACAGGAATTATTTCGCTGATGGCTATTTCGACTGTTCAGGCTCAATTTTCAATCAATGCCCAGCTCCGGAATCGCTTTGAGGTTCGCGATGGCTATCAGAAACTGGCTACAGATGGGGCTGCTCCTGCTGTGTTCATTTCGCAGCGGACGAGAATCACCTTCAGCTACGAAACAGAAAACCTTCGTCTGAAATTCACACCCCAGGATGTGCGGGTATGGGGTGACGAGCAGCTGGCCACTTCCACAGGAGTTTTCGGAGATGAAGCCTCACTCGATCTCTTTGAAGGCTTCGCCGAGATCAGGACGGGCCGCTCAGGATGGCTGTCGATCGGAAGGCAACAACTGGTGTATGACAATGAACGCCTCCTGGCGGCCCGCAACTGGAATCAGACCGGAATAGCTTACGATGCCATCGTGTATAAGCTGACTCCGAAGGGCTGGGATATTCATTTGGGAAGCAGCTGGAACTCGACCGGAGAAAACAGCGCCGACAATTTATATGACCCCGCCCGGATCAAATCGCTGAACTTTTTATGGGTAAAGCACACATTGAGCGAAGGATGGGACCTGTCCCTCTCACATATCGCCTCAGGGGTAACAAAATCAGAAACAGAAAATACACTCCGATTCAAACAAACCACCGGATTGTACACAACTTACAAAAACGACAACTGGAACCTGTGGGCAAATGCCTACTACCAATACGGGAAGAACCAGGCGGGAAATAATGTCAGCGCTTCACTGATCGATGCCGAGGCCTCGCTGAAAACCGGGAAAATGACAACCGGAACAGGTATCGGTTATCTTTCAGGGAACAGTAAAACGGGCGCAGAACAAACAACCGATCGTTTATTTGACATTTTATATGGCGCCCGTCACCGGGTATACGGATCGATCGATTATTTCCGCAGTCCCAACTCCAGTACCAAACAGGGAGGATTGATCGATTATTACCTTTTCCTGAACTATAAATTCTCCGGGAAAACCAGTTTGCGCAACACAGGTCACTATTTCCAGCTTGCTCAGACCAATCCGGGTACGCCCGATGACAAAAAGCTGGGCTACGAAAATGACATCCTGCTCAAACACCAATTCTATGGCTGGGGAGCGTTTGAAGCAGGATATTCTTTCTTTTTACCAACCAATTCACTCAAAACGATCCAGGGAGTTGAAGACAATAAGTTCTCCCAATTCTTTTACCTGCAATTAACCATTACGCCGTCACTTTTTAATTCTGCAAAATCTTTATAATGAGTCCACGAGACGATATTAAATATTTGGCAAATAAAACGATTATGAGTTATTAATTTCAAAAATCAAACACATGAAAACACACCTGCTGACTTTATTCGTCGCCATTACCGTATTGGCATCGTCGTGCTCGTCCGGCAAGAAGAAAGATGAAACCATTAGTCTTTCCGGCGCTTTTGCACTATATCCGCTCGCAGTCAAATGGACAGAAGAATATAAAAAGGAAAATCCGGAAATCCGTTTTAACATTTCGGCGGGAGGAGCCGGAAAGGGCATGGCCGACGCTTTGTCGGGCACAGTCGATCTAGGCATGTTTTCGCGCGAAATATCGCCCGAAGAAAAAAACAAAGGCGTATGGTGGGTAGCCGTTACCAAAGATGCCGTAATCCCGACCATTAATCCCGGAAACCCGGCTTTGGCGGCCATTCAGAAAAGAGGGCTGACCCGGGATGAGTTCAAAAAGATCTATATCACAGGTGAAGTAAAAAACTGGAATCAGATCGAGGGGATTGAAACCGACCAGGCCATTAATGTCTTTACCCGCTCCGACGCCTGTGGCGCCGCTGAAACATGGGCCGCTTACCTGGGCGGAAAGCAGGAAAACCTTCAGGGAACAGGCATATTCGGCGATCCCGGTCTGGCCGATGCTGTAGTAAAAGACGTAAAGGGTATCGGATTTAATAATACGATCTATCTTTATGACGTCAAAACAGGGAACAAAAACGCAGGAATAGACATCATCCCCATCGACGTGAATGAAAACGGGACCATTGATGCAGAAGAAGCTTTCTACAATAAGTTTGATCAGGTACTTGCGGCTATCGCCGAAGGAAAATACCCCTCCCCGCCGGCCCGCGAACTTTATTTTGTGGCAAAAGGCAAGCCTCAGAAGCAGGCAACGATCGATTTTCTGAAATGGGTTGTAAGCAAGGGGCAGTCGTATGTTCCCGAAGCAGGTTATGTACCGCTCACCCAGACAAGACTCGATGAGGAAACCGCAAAGCTGACGACCAATTAAGCCCCAAAAGATCAGACAAACAAGTCAGAGCAACTGAAATCAATCACAATCAGGGTAGCGGTTTTAATTTCAGAGCGAGACAGGCCGACTCTTATGATAAAAGTATAATTAATCTGTAAAATATGCGTTTAATGAGGAAGATATGAATATGAACAGAAACAGGAGGCTGGCCGATTTTTTTGCGTCCACATGGATGAAGAGCGGAATGTACCTGCTGCTTTCAGTACCGCTGCTGATCACCATTGGACTGCTTTGGAAGGCTTTTCCCATATTAGACAAACATTCATTTACTGATTTGATCTTTTCAGGGAAATGGGCGCCCACCAAAGGAGAATTTGGCTTCCTTCCATTTATTTACAGTTCAGCCTATGTAACGTTATTGTCGTTCATTTTTTCAGCACCCCTGTGCCTGCTGGCTGCCATTTACCTGACCCAATTTGCACAAAAGCGGCTGCTGGCTTTCATGATGCCGGTGATCGACATCCTGGCCGGAATTCCTTCTGTCATTTACGGCGTATGGGGTGTCCTGGTCATCGTTCCCCTTGTTTCAGTGTATGTTGCGCCTTTCTTTAACGTAACCAGTTCCGGGTACAGCCTGCTTTCGGGCGGTGTGGTATTGGCAGTGATGTGTATTCCCTATATGCTCAACATGCTGATCGAAGTTTTTCAGACTATACCCGTTGGAATGAAAGAGGCTTCACTCTCCCTGGGTGCGACCGACTGGGAAATGGTGAAACATGTGATCATCCGTAAAGGTTTTCCGGGGATTATCTCAGCGTTTGGACTGGGCATTGCCAAAGCCTTTGGAGAGACCATCGCCGTCCTGATGGTTGTGGGTAATACTCTTCACATCTCAGCATCACCTTTCAGCTCAGGTTACCCGTTGCCGGCCCTGATCGCGAACAACTACGGGGAAATGATGTCGATCCCCGACTACGATTCGGCGCTGATGTTCTCTGCGTTGCTGCTCTTTGTGATCATCCTGATATTCAACCTGTTTTTTCGTTATTTTATCCATAAAACCGAACGATCATGAAGAAACGGATAATTGAAGAAGTGATTTTTAAGACGCTGTCGTTTATTTCGGCATGGTCGGTCATTTTTATCCTGGCCTTTATTCTGATCGTGATCTTCAACAAAGGTATTGGGTCGGTGTCGTGGGAAACCATCAGCCAGCTTCCTCAGGGCGGATACTACTTCGGCGGAGAAGGGGGAATCTTAAATGCCATCGTGGGATCATTTTACCTGTCGATCGGCGCTACGATACTTGCCGTTATCATCGGTCTTCCCGCAGCGCTTTTTCTGAATGTCCAGCTCATCAGACTAAAGCGCATGCAAAACACCATACGCTACCTTCTGGATGCACTCTGGGGCATTCCTTCGATTGTTTACGGAGCGTTTGGCTTTGCCGTTATGCTGTTTTTGGGAATGAACGCATCCTTGCTGGCCGGTATCATTACCGTTGCTTTGCTGATTACTCCGATATTGGTACGGGCCTTTGACGAAGTGCTCAAAACAATACCGGTCGAACTGCAGGAAGCAGC
>JBDKTZ010000342.1:0-20337 GCA_039679975.1 Prolixibacteraceae bacterium | reverse complement strand
GATAATGATTACACGAGACACTGAGCGGATGTTAGAGATGGATGGAAGAATAATTGAGGTTATTCCCGTATGGAAATGGCTATTGAATATGTAATTTCAGGCGACGCAGTTTCCGGATACTTTTCAGCCTCAGAACCGGAGCCATTTGATAAGCAACCGGAGACTAAACCTTCAACTTCCGCCGGAATCATAAATAAAAGGTCTGATCCTGACGAAAAGATCCGGCTTTTCATGTCGTTGTTCAGGGGGCGGGATGATGTCTACGCAAAAAGGTGGGAAAATAAAAAAGGTGTGTACGGATTGCATGCGATTCATGGAGGTCCCCGACGAAGACCAGGCTATTTTCTGGTAAAATGTGTGTCTTGATGTAAATTTAAGGATTTCCCCAAGGTGTCCTGCAGGACACCTTGGGGAAACCTTTTGCACCTGATTAGTTTAGAATCCCTGCCGGTATTTCGACCTGTTCTGGCACTGTCTCGAATTTATAGCCGGAATCTGCCTGTTCCATTTTCATAATGAGGGAACACTGGTTTTCAGAAAAGTTTTTGGCGACAGTTTCCCATCCGAGATTCAGATTCTGATCCAGGCGATGGAGCATAAACTCGCTGCTTTGGGTAATCTGAAACTTATGAGCTTCGGGAGAATAGACCGGATTGTTGGTTATCGCGCCCTTATCATCAGTAGCGTACGTCAGCGTAAGGTAGGGTTTGTCATCTTCCATGGAAAATGCATAATGACCTTTTCCCCGGATCCGGAGGCCATTGTCAGTAATCGTTTTTTCCCCTTTCATGTCTGCAAGGTACAGGTCGCGCGACTCATTGCTGATCAGAAAAATAAAGGGTGTTTTAATCAATACCGGATAATTGTTTTCGAAGGTAGATGCACGAAGAACCTCGTAATGATCAACTACTTTGATTTTTAGTGTGGTTGTTTCATCCGTGCTGTTATCTGTAATATACAGGATGGATTCGCCGGTTAACAGGCCGCGGACTAACAGCATGCCGGCCGGATTGGACCAACCTTCGTCTTCCGAAGCGGAGAATATGCCTGTGTTTTCAACCTGAATCGTGTAATCGCCGCTTCCGCTTTTAACGCCGATGTAGCGGACACCATGAACCGGCACTTCGTACGAGTCACCATAAAAACGAAGGGGTTCAGGTTCGTCATCTTTGCAACCTGCGACAAAGATGATCACAAAGACCGGCAGCAGAAATCCAAAAAAGTTTTTTAGTTTCATTTGTATATAATTCATTTTTTAAAACCAAATGGAATTGACATGATTAGCACATATTCACCCCGACTCGTGTTTGTCGAATCACGTCGATTTCATGTTTAATTGTTTCAATTTATACGAGTATAGCTCCCGTGCATACAGATGATCTTTTGCTCTGAATAGTTGCGTGAGCAAAAGTATTTCTAATGCCGCCAAAAATAAAGCATATTTTCAGACATATGATTACTTTTATAACCGAACTGCAGCTATATAAAAACAAACTTATGCAACGAAGCTTTAATACACACATTCTGTTCCTGGTCTTATCCCTTTTAATTTGTACGCAAAATACTGTTTTCGCGCAGAATACCCGAAGATGGGCCTTTACAGGCGATGAGGGTATTCGCTGGCAGGTAAAGAGGGGAGAGGGTCATCTTGATCATATCGAAATGAGCGGGCTCAGGATATCAGGGATCATCCGTTACGGTGTGAATGAGGATGGAGAGTTGGTGGTCAGCAAAAAGCTGGTATTTCCGATGTTGAGGACGATTCCGAATAACACCCATGCCAGCCTGACTTTCGAGTTCAATGATCAGGCACGGCTTTCCATCCAGGCAAACGGAGCGGAGGTGAAGGAGTATCCTGAATCGTTCGAACTGAAAGGTAAGCTGGTTGTAAACAGTTCGACCAATGCAGGTTTGGAGATAAGGCGTATCCTGTTCCCTTCGGTCGACAAAGCGGCGTTCATCGAGATCGTCAGTCTTAAGAACGCAGGGAGTACCGCTTGTAAGATCAGAATTGACGATAATTATGAAGCGATCAATACCGACCCTTTCAAAGGGGTGTACGGACAATATGTGGTGACAGCCGCAACCGTCGTGGGCGGTGAAGTGAGAAGCATACCGGAGCAAATACTTGCGGCGGGCGAGAACTGCGAATTTGCTGTGGTTTATTCGGGCAGGAAGGCCTGTGAAGAGCCTTATTCCTGGTCGCCTTCCTTTGAACTCGACAAACGGGAGGATTTCATTGCCGATGTGTTTGCCTGTTTGCAGCTGGATACGCCCAATGACACGATTGACCGGGAGTTTGCTTTTGCCAAAATACGGGCAACGGAGAGTATTTACGATACCAAAGGCGGACTGATGCATGGTCCGGGGGGAGGCGCTTATTATGCGGCCGTCTGGGCGAACGACCAGGCTGAGTATGCAAATCCCTTTTTCCCTTTTGAGGGGATCCTGCAGGCAAATGAGTCGGCAATCAACAGCTTTCGCCTGTTTGCACGGTATATGAACAAGGAGTACAAGCCCATACCGAGTTCAATTATCGCCGAGGGTACCGATTACTGGAACGGGGCCGGCGATCGCGGTGACATGGCGATGATCGCTTACGGGGCTTCCCGCTTTGCCCTGGCCTACGGCCGGGAACGTACGGCCAGTGAGCTTTGGCCGTTAATTAGCTGGTGCATGGAATATCTGGAGCACAAGAAAACAAGTGAAGGCGTTATCGCATCAGATAACGACGAGTTGGAAGGGCGTTTCCCTGCCGGAAAGATCAACCTGTCGACCAACAGCCTGGCATACGGCGCCTGTATCAGTGCCGCTCATCTGGCCGAAAGCCTGGGAATGGGTACGATCGCTTCAACCTACAGGAAAGAGGCAGCTGCGCTGAAAGTCGCCATTGAAAAATACTTCGGGGCAACCATTCAGGGGTTCGATACCTACCGGTACTCCGCGGACAATACCAAGCTGCGTTCGTGGATATGTCTGCCGCTGGTGATGGGGATCACCGACCGCAAGGAACAAACTATTGATGCATTGTTTTCCGACCACCTCTGGACTGCCAACGGCATTCTGACGGAATCCGGGAGCAAGACCTTCTGGGACCGCTCTACGCTGTATGCTTTCCGCGGACTTTTGGCCAGCGGAGCTACCGATAAATGTATGGGCTATTTGGGTTATTATTCGGCTATGCGCCTGTTGGGCGAACACGTACCTTATCCGGTGGAGGCCTGGCCGGAGGGTGATCAGCGGCATTTGTCGGCCGAAAGCGCTTTGTATTGCCGGGTGATCACGGAGGGACTCTTCGGAATTGAACCGACCGGGCTGAATGCCTTTACAATGACGCCCCGCCTGCCCAAAGGATGGGATTATATGAATCTTCGAAATATAAAAGCTTTTAATCGTACATTTGCTATCGAGGTTGTCCGGAATGGGAAACAGGAAGTGGTCACCGTAAAAACAGATAAGGGTAAAACTTTCCGGATAAAATGGGACGGGAAAGCCCCGGTGCCGGTCGTACTGGATGAAGACTAAGTTAACTAAAATACGAAGACAAATGAAATGTATGAAGACAAAAGTTTGGCCTCTTTCACTAAGGGTTTTTCACTGGTTACTGGCAGTCGGTTTCATTTTTGCTTACGTTTTGGGAGAGAACGATGATTTACGGAATCTCCATGAAGCATTTGGCCTTCTGGTTGGGAGCCTGATCGTTTTCAGATTTTTCTATGGCATGTTCGGCACTCAGTATACCCGGTTCTCTGCATTTCCCATTAGGATTAAAAACCAGCTTGAGTTCTTTCGCAGCTTTTTTGGAAAAGCTAAAACGTATATCGGACATAATCCGCTGGCCGCTCTGGTGATGCTGGCCATTCTTGTGATAGGCTTACTCGCCTGTTTAAGTGGATTTTTGTTGTATAGTGGCGAACATGGCATTGTAAACATCGGAAATGGTGAAGATTTCCTCGAAGAGGTACATGAGGTGATGGCTAATCTGTTTTTGGGATTGGTTATTTTTCACCTGGCAGGATTGTTGGCCGACAGGCTTGCCCATAAAGCACATCAAAGTGTTTTTTCCATGTTCAACGGAGAAAAGAACGTGGAAGGAGTAAGCTATAAATTGAATCTGTTTCAGAAAATTTACGGCATCGTCTGGATCATTGTCCCGTTGTTGGTTTTCATTGTCTTTTTAATACAGGCAGAATGATGAAGAAAGGGTTTAGCTGAGCAGCTTATCCCATTTGCTCTGAAAGCTTCGAAAGGATAAAGGCGATTAAAAAGCCGATAACCGCTGTAAATCCGGTGAGGTTATGTCCTTTTTCAAATGCTTCAGGAATCATTGTGTCGGCCAGCATCGCTAATATGGCACCGGCCGCCACGGCCAAAGTGGAGGCAACTACCTTCGGCGGGTACTGACTGAAAACGGAATAGCCGCTTATTGCCGCCAGTCCCGTAATCACGGCAATAGCACCCCATAAACCGAAGATGAACCACTTTGAACGTTTCGCCCGCTTCATTCCCGCAGAACTGGATAACCCCTCCGGAAGGTTTGACAGGAAAATAGCAATTACAGTGGCTGTACTCACTGCCCCTCCCTGAATCATGCTGATCCCGATGGCAATTGATTCAGGAATGCCATCCAGTAAGGCTCCCAATGCGATAGCGGTCCCGCTCCCCGGGCGGTCAGTTTCTGCCGGCTGCTGACTTTGTGAACGTTTGCGATGTCGGGCACCATATTTTGATAAAAAATAATTTGCTAACGAGTAAATCAGGCCGCCAAGGATAAAGCCAAACGCAGTGGCATAGAACCCTCCCTGTCGAAAAGCTTCGTCCATTAATTCAAACGAGAGGGCAGATATAAGCACTCCAGCACCGAAAGCCATAATAATGGCTATCGTTTTCTGCGAGATGTTCAGAAAATAACCAAGTACCGCACCAATCACCAGTGCCCCGCCCGATATCAGGCCCCAGATTCCCGCTTCCATCCATTTTTCCATTTGCATCATCGTTTTAACAGGTGACAATTTACAAATGAATAAGTTTAGTACGTTATTTTTTAACAAGGAACGTCTGCCTGCAGGAATTAAACTGACTGATGAAACTCACCTATTTGCAGTTATGAATTCATGAACTGCCTGTGACACAAATTCAGGGTTCTCCTCTGGTCCAAAGTGAGCGCTGTCGGGGATTGATTTTCCTGTGATGTTATTTACTCCGTTTTTCCTGAATCCCCGGATATAGGCGTCGATATCGCCGTAGTCTTTAGCTCCTTTAAGGTACAGAATCGGGGTATTTACAGGAACATTTTGCGAATTCTCTTTTTCATCAATACTAAGTGTTCTGTACCAGCCTAACCCTGTCTCAAGACTGTGCCTGGAATGATATGCCTCGATGTAGGCTTTTTTGTTCTCCTGATCGATAGCGGCCTTATTAAAGGACAGCGCATTGTAAAAATATTCGAACAATATCGGGTGTTTTCCTTCAATAAGTGACTCCGGCAATTCGGGAACAGAAAAAAAAGCAAAGTGCCATATATACGGATTCCTTTTAACCTCTTCCCACGGGCTAACTCCGGGAATGGCAGTACCGATGATGACCGCTTTTGAAAGAAAACCGGAGAAATGTTTTACAAAAGAATAAGTGATCATGCCTCCGATATCATGACCAACTAAAGTTACATCTTTTAAGTTCAGAACCTGCAGGAGCTCTTTTACAAAGCACGCAACTGATAATTTGTCAGATTTGCTAATTGGTGCAGAGGCCCCAATTCCCGGGAGATCTATAGCTAAAACATGGTACTCATCTTTTAATAAAATCATTACCTTTTCATACTCTTTCCAATTCTCAGGATATCCGTGCAGAAACAGAATGGGTTGCTTTTTGTTATTCCCGGCTTCTGTCAGGTGTGTTTGAATGCCGTTTACGCTTAATAATCTGTGTGTAAAAGATTGTTGCTCCATTTTCTTGTTTTTTTGCGAACAGTTAATCAATAAACGGACAATCGGGCATTAAGAGTATGTATGCGTCGGGGAACATACTTCACCCATGATGAGGCAGCCGAAATCTGCTGAACAGGTTGTGCAGGAAAGGTATTTTGGCAGCTTCCGGTAATTAGTTTTTTCTTTGTGTCCATATATTTTAGATTAGGTGTTTTTCTCCTTTTGGCAGATTGAAAACCTTATATAGCTCAAACCAGATAACGCTTGCCACGCCAAGCCCGATGCAGGTCAATGTCTCCCATAAGCTGATTTTTTCAAACTGAAACAGGTTGAGCAGAAAAGGCACGTTCAGGATGAGGATGAGGAAAAATGCCGCTCCACCAATGACCCATTTAACGGTTTTATTTGAAGTGCGTAGAATCTGAAAAATATTCCTCGTCCACGAGCGGTTTGACAAGATAACCATGATATTTGCCGTAATGAGGGTAGTGAAAGCCAATGCACGGTCTTCCCGTTCAGAGTACCCCATCTTCAGGCCAACCAAATAAACGGCGAACACGATGAGCAATATCCCGATACCTTGCGAACAGCTCAACCAAATCTTCTTTGCCCCGAAAAATGGTTCATGGATATTTCTGGGAGGTCGGTTCATTATATTTTTCTCTTCTTTTTCGGCTTCAAAAATAATGGAGCAGGCGGGATCGATGATCAGTTCAAGGAAGACAATATGCACCGGCCAAAGCAACAGGGGCCAGCGGGCAAAGAAGACAGGAATAAGCGACAGTCCCGCAATAGGCACATGGATGGCAAAAATATAGCTAAGTGCTTTCTGCAGGTTGTCGAAAATGCGCCGTCCCATTTTCACGGCGCTTACAATCGAGGAAAAATTATCATCCATCAGCACAAGTGATGAAGCTTCACGAGCCACGTCGGTCCCTTTATCGCCCATGGCGATACCAATGTCGGCCGCTTTCAGCGCCGGTGCATCGTTTACGCCATCACCGGTCATTGCTACGATCTCGTTGTTCTGTTTTAGTGCATTAACAATTTTGAGCTTTTGTTCCGGCACTACTCGGGCAAATACGTTCACTTCCCTGATTCGTTGGCAGAGTTCAACTTCGCTCATTTCCTGAAGCTCAGGGCCGCTGATGCAGACCTGATGGTTTTTCAGTCCGACTTCCCGGGCGATATTCATCGCTGTTACAGGATAATCGCCGGTGATCATGATGACACGGATCCCTGCACGATCGCATTCACGAACAGCTTCCGGGACTGTTTCCCGAATGGGGTCGGACAAAGCAATCAATCCGATGAATTCAAAATCAAAGTCATGTTGGATCTTCGGCAGATGCTTGTTTTCGATAAGCGAGCCGGCAACCCCGAGCACCCTCAGGCCGGACGAAGCCATTTGTAACACTGCTTCGGCATACCGGCTCTTTTCTTCGTCCGTAAGGTGGCATAAATCGAAAATAGCTTCGGGAGCACCTTTGGCTGCAATGGTCAGACGCTCGCTGCCCGGGTCGGTAAAGACCCTCGACATAGCCAGTAAATCTTTCGACAGCGGGTATTCTTTCACCATCTGCCAGTTGGTGTGGATGTGCTCTGTATCCTGCAAATAGGTGTTCCCAAGCCTGATAATCGCTTTCTCCATGGGATCGAACGGATTGGTTTGACTCGACAGGATACCGTATTCTATAATCTTGTGAAATTCTTCGGGAAAAGCATGATGCTGGTCGGCAACGTGAAATTCTTTTCCGTTGTAAAGCCTGCTCACCGTCATTTTGTTTTGCGTCAACGTTCCGGTCTTATCGGTACACAAGACGGTTGCTGAACCCAGATTTTCTATGGCAGCAGGCCGGCGGGTAAGCACGTGCTTTTTCGACATGCGCCAGGCTCCCAGCGCCATAAAGATAGAAAGCACTACAGGGAATTCTTCCGGCAGCATGGCCATGGCCAGCGTTATCCCGGCCAGAAAGCCTTTCAATAAATCTCCCCGTGTTAAGGTAAACACCACCACAACCAGCAAGCAGAGCGAGATTCCCACTATAGCCAGCCTCTTGACTAAGATTCTCATCTCCGCTTTTAGCCGGGTGGGTTCCTCTTCCACCGAATCGAGGGCTTTGCCAATTTTCCCGATTTCGGTATTTGATCCCGTGGCCGTTACCTGAACAATCCCGTTTCCCTGCACGATCATTGATCCGGAGTAAACAAACGGGCGATCATCTCCGCCGGGAATGTTGGTTGCGCCCGACCCGCTCCATTCGGATTTCCGTACCGGCACTGATTCTCCGGTGAGCAGCGATTCGTCGGCCATCAAATTGACCGCACACAGAACCCGGGCGTCGGCCGGAACACGGTCTCCTTCCTGCAAAATAACGATATCGCCGGTAACAACTTCACGGCCTGCTATTCTTTTTTCTATGCTTTCGCGAATTACCAGGGCACGCGGACTGGCAAGATCTTTTAGCGCATCCAGCGCCTTTTCGGTTTTCTTTTCCTGGTAAAATTCAATGCCCATAATTACAATGACAAAACCAAGCAGCATAAGACCTTCCTTTACATCGCCCAAAGTGAGATATAAAGAACCGCAGGCTACCAGTAACAGAAACATAGGCTCTTTTATCACTCCCAACGCAATGGAAAACAAATTTTTCGGTTTTGATGAAGGCAGCTCATTATAACCTTCTTTCCTGATTTTTTCCCGAACGGCCTCTTCGGTCAAACCTTTTTGATTTTCCGGCTTCAATTCGAATGACATAGTGCTACGCATTGATTAGATTAATCTAACTATATACTTAAAAATTTTTAGGCTTTATTAAAGACTTTCTCAAGAATTCTCTGCAACTGAACGACTTCATCTTCACTAAGCTTTTGCATGATCATCTCGGCCATCTGCTTATGTGCAAAATCGTGCATGTGATTGATCAGCTTGCCTTTTACGGTGAGATGCAGGTGAGCGCTCCGCCTGTCGGCATCCGATTTGACCCGGTATAGAAAGTCTTTTTCTACCAGCTTGTCGATCGTCACTTTAACAGTCGGTTTAGTCAGGTGAAGCTCGGCGGCCAGTTCGGTAAGATTGGGGTTTCCTAAATGGTTAATGGTTTCCAGGTAGTTCATTTGCGTTAGGGTCAATTCTTTGAAGTCGAACTGATCTTTGGCTGCTTCCTCCAGATGGCCAATTTCGCGCGAAAGCTTTGCTATGGCATAGGTCAATGTATCCATGATCTGACTACTTTTCCGTGGGCCCAAATATAGTTAGAACTTTCTAATTAGATTTTAAGGCGTAGAATATTTTCTTTTTAGGACAGTAAAGGTTGTCTGTTCTAATCTTCTATTCAAAAATATTAGCGCCTATCGACCTGTCAATCCCGTAAATCCACTAAATTTAACAAGATAGTTTTGAGCAAGGGATTTCTTGCAAAAATTCCATTGCTTTTTATGTATTTATAGACCAGACCATGAAGTATATTTTCCTGATAGCTGCCTTTAACGCTTTGTTTTTTGCTTTTCTTATTAGCCAGAAGAGAAAAGCATTACATGATAAAATTCTTATTTTCTGGCTCATTTATCTTGGCTTGTACACAGGGATTTATGCCCTGTTTTCAAATGAGCTCTTTATGAATTTCCATCTCTTGTCGGTAAGCTTTATTTCATTACTTTTACTTCATGGGCCGTTTCTGTTTTTATATGTTTCTGCATTGATTGACCCCAACGCTCAGTTCACCAAAGGAAAACTGTCACATTTTATTCCTTTTGTCCTGTTCAATCTTTTCATAGTTATCGCTTCATTTTTCCCTGAAATTTCGGAACGAATAAGACTGGACCATGTTGAAAGTGAACCTGGGGCTCCTCATCTGTTTAATTTATTTCTGTTGCTCACCGTTGTATCCGGGCCTTTCTATTTTGCTTTGGCAATTACGCTGTTTCGGAAACTGGATATTGACATTTTTAATAATTTTTCGTCGTACGAGGATACTAAGCCTGATTGGCTGAGAAAACTGGTGTATATTTTTGGCGGCATTTGGACGGTGTTAATGATTGTTGCAACTGTCCATCACGTTTTTCATATGTTTTCGTGGACTTTCTGTACGCACGGCCTGTCTCTTTCTTTATCTGCTTTTATCATTCTGATAGGTTATTATGGTCTGAAGCAAAAAGAAGTCTTTATTCATTACTCAGACCGGAACGCCGAATACGTGACTGAACCAAAAGCTAAATATTTGGGGATGTCTTTGAAAGAAACTGATGTTGAGCAATATGTAAATAAGTTGAAACATTTCATGGCTGCAGAAAAGCCGTATCTGGATGCCAATATTTCGCTTCCTGAATTGGCGGGTAAGCTTCAAGTACCTTCTCACCAGCTTTCGCGGATCATCAATGAACGGTTTGGTGTAAACTTCTTTGATTTTATTAATCAATACCGAATAGAAGAAGTGAAATCAAGGATAGCTAATCCTGCATACGAAAACCTGTCTCTTTTAGGAATTGCATTCGACAGCGGCTTTAATACCAAATCGGCATTCAACAGGGTTTTTAAAAAAATGACAGGATTTACCCCCAGTGAATACAAAAGCAGATCTAAAAATAGTCTTTAGGAAGTCAACGATGATAAGACAGGACCTGATTCATTGTTTGAAAGGGTCTCACTTTACAAAGTAGGTCGCTCAATGAAAAGGCTCAATGTACTTTTGTTCCTGAACAGTTCGATTATTAACACATTAAAATTTAAAAGATCATGAGAACAAAAGAACATGGCCCGGTAACTACAAGGCCCGAAAAAATTCAGGATCATAAGCGCATTCATTCAATCTTCCTGATCGCATTGCTGTTTTCATTTGCAACACTCGGATCACTTCCGGCATACGCACATTGCGATTCGTACGATGGTCCTGTAATTAAGGATGCTGTCAGAGCGCTCGAAACAAACAATGTTAATTTAGTTCTGAAATGGATTACCCCCGGACAGGAAAAAGAAATTGTCCCGTTGTTTGATAAAACATACTCTTTGAAATCGGGCGACAAAGACGTATATG
Source organism: Prolixibacteraceae bacterium (assembly GCA_039679975.1). Taxonomy (GTDB): domain Bacteria; phylum Bacteroidota; class Bacteroidia; order Bacteroidales; family Prolixibacteraceae; genus JBCFBK01. The sequence continues at coordinate 9,377 of JBDKTZ010000342.1, read as the reverse complement.
CGATTGTGGAAAAGCATTTCTTTGAAACGCTTGTGCGTCTGCACCGTGAAACGGAGGGCGCTCCCTATACGGGGCTGAAACCTGCCGGCTCGACTAAAAAGATCGTTCAGCTCAGCGATCAGGCGATCGAAAATAATGATATTGATGAACTGCTTGGAAAACTAAACGCGCACATCGGAAAAGTGATAAAAGAGAAATACGAAAAATTGGCAGTACTTGAAAAAGTAAAAAATGATTCCCCCGAACAAGGCCGCGAATATGTGGAAGCATATGTTGATTACACGCATACGATAGAAGCAATTCACGACATTGTGGAACAAGAAGGAGAACATTCAATTCATAAACATTGAATTACTCCCTGATCCACTCTGTTTTTTCTGAAACATCGATGCGTTTGCGGGTCGGGACGGTTCCATTCTCGTCGGGGATGCCGAGAATGAAGAAGCCGACCGGCTCATCGTCGGGATTTAATCCCAGAAACCTCCGCATGGGTTCGGCATAACAAACCTCGCCTGTGCTGAGGTACCCGGCGATGCCGAACCCCTGAAGACTGAGGTAAATATTTTCGACCGCACAGGCAGTCGAAACGAGGTCTTCCTGCTTCGGAAAGCGTTTGCGCGGATCACGCTGCATGATAATGGCGATCACATGCGAAACACGCAGCCATTTAGTATCATAATCGTTGTACTTAAATTCGGAGAATTTGTCGGCAGGTGTGATTTCCTTGTAGATCGCCTTTTGTGCCTGAAAGAAACGGCGTACCCCTGCGCCGGCAAAAACCTTGAAGTGCCAGGCCTGAACCAGTCCGTGCGACGGCGCAAGATTGGCGTTTTCAAGTAATTTTTCAATCACCACATCATCAATTTTTCCGCCTTCCTTTAAACCGTGAATAAAAGTAGACTTTCTGTTGCGGATCCATTCCGAGATTTTGTTGTTGCCCATAGTCAATTATCTTGAAAAAAACAGTTGCGTTATTATGCCCGAAGGTAGCGTACATTTCAGCAACCTGCAAATACGGCTAATGTAACAATCGATTTCCTGCGGGGTTTTGCCGGATGAATTTTTTGCTGACGGGCGAAGCCGGTCTTTGAAGTTCTTTCAGCCCGCCACGAGGTCATCGAAATTACAGTCACTGGCTTACCTGGTTGTTGAGATTCTTTCAGTTCCTGAAACAAAATCAGGAGCCCAAAAGGCGTCCGATTCCGGCAATTTTGTAAATTGCCTCGTCAAACAGAAACTAACTTAACAACTCATATCAGATGAAGAAACTTTTGTTTTTGCCCGCTTGCCTTGTTTTGATCCAGCCTTTATTTTCTCAACCGGCAACGCCTGTTTCCGACTGCCTTGTTCCTGCTGTTTCAGCCACAATAGGCGATTATGTCGGGACCAAACTCGACGCTTCGTATCAGAACCGCATCCTGGCGCAGGATGTGGAGCGGTTGGTGATTCCGTTTCGCGACCGCTCGGAATCAAGTTGCTGGCAAAGCGAGTTCTGGGGTAAATGGTTTACTTCGGCTGTGCTGGCTTATCGTTACCGGCCGGAGCCGGAACTGAAAGAAAAACTCGATCAGGCTGTGGCCGGACTGCTGGCCACACAAACTCCCGACGGATATATAGGGAATTATGCCGATGACAAACATCTTCAAAGCTGGGATATCTGGGGCCGCAAGTACTGTATGCTGGGGCTGATAGACTATTACGACCTGACCGAAGATAGACAGTCGCTGCAGGCGGCTTGTAAGATTGCCGACCATTTAATGAAGGAACTGAAGGATCGGAATGCCCTGATCGTAAAAATGGGCAATCACCGGGGAATGGCAGCCTCTTCGGTGTTGGAACCGGTTTGCCGGTTATATGCCAGGACAGGGGAGAAGAAGTACCTGGATTTTGCGGAGGAGATCGTCCGGCAATGGGAAACGCCCGACGGACCCCAACTTTTGTCGAAAGCAGGAACCGATGTCTCGAAACGTTTTCCAAAGCCTTTGAAAAGCTGGTATGGCTGGGAACAGGGACAGAAGGCCTACGAGATGATGTCGTGCTACGAAGGATTGCTGGAACTGTACAGGCTTACGGGTAAGGCACCTTACCGTGAAGCGGTTGAAAAGACCTGGGAGAACATCCGCGAAACAGAAATCAATATTGCCGGTTCGGGATCGGCCATGGAGGCCTGGTTTGGCGGAGCGGCCCTGCAAACCCTCCCTGTTGCCCATTACCAGGAAACCTGTGTCACGGCCACCTGGATCAAATTAAGCCAGCAGTTGCTGCGCTTAACCGGAGAGGCTAAATATGCCGATGCCATCGAACAGAGCTATTACAATGCCTTGCTGGGAGCCATGAAACCCGATGGCTCTGACTGGGCCAAATACACGCCGCTGTCGGGGCAGCGTCTCGAAGGCAGCGAACAGTGCCACATGGGACTGAACTGCTGCGTGGCCAGCGGACCGAGAGGGCTGTTTACCTTTCCGCTTACAGCGGTGATGTCGGCCAAAGACGGCCTGCAGGTGAACTTCTTTGCAGAAGGAAGCTGGAGGCTGACAAGCCCGAAAAAACAATCAATAACACTGATTCAGAAAACGACCTATCCGGCCGGTGCACAGATCGCCTTTGAACTGCAGCTCAAACGGCCTGAAGAGCTGGTGCTTCATATCAGGATCCCCGAATGGAGCACGCAAACAAGCCTGACTGTGAACGGAGAAAAGGTTGAAGGACTGAAGTACGGAGGATATACTGCCCTTAAAAGAACCTGGAAGCCGGGTGACCGGATTGTCCTCGAAACCGCCATGAGAGGGCGGGTATTCCGGATGGGGCAGCTCCCGGAAAACGTGGCCATTGTACGCGGACCCGTGGTCTTGGCACGGGATACCCGCCTGGGCGAGCCTGCCCTCGAATCGATCCTGAAGCCGGTGGCCGGCAGCGACGGTACCATCGGGCTTGAACCTGTCGAACGACCGGATCGGGAAGTCTGGATGGCTTTCAACGCTTTATTTGTTCCCGAATCGTACAGAGAGGGAGGAAGTGAACCGGTTCACGTTACTCTCTGTGATTATGCCTCGGCCGGAAACACCCGCGAGGGATATCCTCACTTTCGGGTTTGGCTCCCTCAACTGGTCGATCCGAGAAGTGTTCCCGACACCTATTAAACCTGCGGGTCGCATGAATCCGGCTGCCCGGAGAACGGGAAAAAATATAAACCTTATTGTTATGAAGCAAAATTTTATTTTGATTATCTTTTTTTCACTGAGCCTGGCTGCCGCTGCGCAGCACGAAGAGCAAACCTATATCCCCGATCCCGATCCCCTAATCAGGGAACGCATCGGCCAGTGGCAGGACATTAAGTTTGGTCTGCTGATGCACTGGGGGCCATACAGCCAATGGGGCATTGTCGAATCCTGGTCTATATGCCCGGAAGACGAAGGCTGGTGTATACCCGACACGGTGAAGGACTACTTCGCCTATAAGCATCGGTATGAGAGTCTGGGAAAAACCTTTAATCCGGTGAAGTTTGATCCGGAGAAATGGGCCAAAGCGGCAAAAGATGCCGGAATGAAATACGTGGTATTCACCACCAAACATCACGACGGATTCTGTATGTTCGATTCGCAGTATACCGATTATAAAATAACAGCTGAAGATTGTCCGTTCCATACCCATCCGAAAGCTGATGTCACCCGTGAAATTTTCAATGCATTTCGTAACGAAGGTATCTGGGTGGGTGCCTATTTCTCGAAACCCGACTGGCACTCCCCGGATTACTGGTGGCCGCAGTTCCCTCCTTTTGACCGGAATGTGAACTATGATCCTGCTGTTTATCCGGAGCGGTGGAACGACTTTGTAAATTTCACGCATAATCAGGTGATGGAGCTTTGCACCAACTATGGGAAAATCGATCTTTTATGGTTCGACGGAGGCTGGGTTCAAAAGCACGAGGATCCGGCAAAGCCTCCGCAGGTGCCAGGTTACCGGCTAAAGAAGATCTATAATCAGGATATCCGGATGGATGAGCTCGTAAGCAAGATACGGTCCAAACAGCCCGATGCCATTATCGTTGACCGCGCCGTGGAAGGAAAAAACCAAAATTACCTGACACCCGAAAATATGGTGCCCGAAAAGATGTTGCCCTATCCCTGGGAGTCGTGTATGATCCTCGGCGGGGGATGGTCATATTCCTTTAATGCGAAAATGATGCCTGCACGAAAGATCATTCACATGCTCGCCGACATTGTAGCCAAAGGAGGAAACCTGTTGCTGAATATCGGACCCGGACCCGACGGCACCTGGTATGATGAAGCATACAGCCGCCTGGAGGAAGTCGGTGCCTGGCTTAAAATCAACGGTTCTGCCATATACAATACCCGTCCGATTGCTCCTTACGTCAACGGAAAATTAAGGTATACCGCCGGAAAAGATGGTTCGGCAAATATCATTTATCTGCTCGATGAAAACGAAAGCCTTCCTGCTGAAATTACCGTGAAAGGCTTTACTCCGGCCAAAGGGGCAAAGATTTCCATGCGGGGTCAAAAAGGGAGCTTTCTGAAATGGGAAGCCGGCAGCGACGGTTTCAGGATCACGGTCCCTAAACAAAAGTCTTTGCCTTCAGGCTATGCCGTGGCCTTTCATATAAGCAAGGTCACGCACTTTAATTAATCCTTCATTTAGCGACTTACCCGATTGAAGTAGTTGTACGTCATTGTTAAGCCAAATAATTTGCTGAAGGAGTAATAAAGTTTATTTGTCATTCAAGACAGTTATTTTTTAATTTTGGACAAAAGATAATAAATGAGATATCAATAGAGAACTTAAAGAAACCTAAAAGTGAAATTATTATCAGAAAATGAGCTTAATAAAATGTGGGATAATTTCAGGTTAGATGGTAGCCAGGATGCGCTTTCCCTCATTTATTATGAACATTTTGACTTTTTGTATGGATTTGCTTTAAAATATACTTCCGACAGAGCCCTGGTTGAAGACTGCATTCAGAATGTTTTTGGAAAACTGCTTAAAAAAGGGAAAAATCTAAATCCTGTGTCTAATCTTCGTTATTACTTGTTACAGATTTTTCGGAGAGAACTTTTTGATCAATTGCAGAAGAGAGAACGGATCACCTTTTCCGGCAAAATTCACGATACCCCCGATCAATTTTGCTATAATAAGGCAGAGGACCAGATGAATTCTGAAGAACGCGATCGCGTTCTTCAATTGGTACACAAAAGCGTTGCCAAACTTGGCCCGAAACAACAGGAAATTATTTATTTGCGTTTTAACCAGGATCTGGATTATTCGGAAATTGCAAAAATGCTGGATATCTCGGTCGATTCTTGTTACAAATCAGTCTATCGGTCCATTAAATTTATCAAGGAAGACATTGAAAAGATAATTGGCAATAACCCCGGTTTGTTGCTGTGGGTTTTTATCGGGATAAAAAAAATCAAAAAAAGTTGATTTTTCATGTCCGGAAAATTTATCAGACCCCGTCTTTAAGACATATAATCTGGTAAATGGATTCAGGAAAGAAAAAATACGAAAGTCTGGAGGTTGTTGATTTAGTTTTAAATGATGACTTCAGACAATTGGTCCGGGAAAAAGGAAATGTCAACTTACATGAATTTATTGAAGGGGCAGCCGGAAATGAACAGAATATCCGCATGGCTTCTGATATTTTACTTGGATTAAATATTAATCAACGACAATCACTTGATCTGAAGTACAGGCTGTGGATGCGGATCCGGGACAATCATCGAAAAGCAAAGAGTTTCGTAATTCTTCGTTATGCGGCAGTACTGTTGTTAATGATATCGCTGGGAACAGGAGTGTTTTATTTTATCAAACAACCTTCACCCATGGTCGGGTTCGCTGAATCCTGTCCGGCCAATTTTGAACAATCCAAACTTATTCTGGCTGATGGAACGGATATTTTATTAACAGGTGATCATCCCGGTATTGTGTCAGTTAATGGTGGGGAGTATATGATTTTAGATGACAGCATCAGAATTGACCAGACACAGGAGGGTTTTAACCAGTTAGTTGTGCCTTATGGCAGGCAAAGTACCGTCGTTTTAGCTGATGGGACGAAGGTCAGATTGAATTCAGCTTCAAGACTGATCTATCGATCGAAATTCAAAAAGAATAAAAGAGAGGTTTACCTTGAAGGGGAAGGTTATTTCGAGGTCCAGAAGAATACATTCATCCCATTCTATGTTCAGACCGACAGATTCAATGTAGAGGTGACAGGTACAACTTTTAATGTGCAGGCCTACAAAAATGAAGATCTTTATAACACAGTGCTCGTAGAAGGGGAAGTTAATTTGAGCTTGAATAATAAGTTTTTACCGGCTTCTGTCAGGCTCAGTCCTAATCAGATTGCCAGTCTTACGAAAGATCATGACCGCATTCAGATCGAACCGGTTGAAAATATGAAAAACCATATTTCATGGGTCAGCGGGTATCTCGAATTTAGAAATGAGAATGTTCAATCAATACTGAAAAGAATTGCCAGTTACTACAATGTACAGATCAACCTGGAAGGTGACATTCGTCAGCTGAATATTAGCGGCAAACTGGATCTATCGGGAAATCCTGAATGTATTATTGCAGGAATTGCAGAAATGGCCAAAATGAAATATACAAAGAAAGGGAATGCAACTACATTTTATATGAATAAAAAATAACCGGCCAATGTTGGAAGCATTGACCGGTTTGAATCATGCCTGACGGCATAATATTAATTAAAAGTAAACCAAAGTTATGAAAAAAGTAATGAATTATGCTTTTCCCGTCTATTGGAAAAAGTTAAAAGTTCTGATTTTAATTATGAGACTATTTTCTCTGTTCATGCTCGTGGGGACGTTGACGGTATCAGCAAAGTCCTGGTCACAACAAACAAAGATCGATCTTCAGGTACAAAACTCTTCTGTTAGTGACATTCTTTTATCCATCGAAAACAACAGTCGGTATCTTTTTATTTACGATTTGGATGTAATTAATTCGCTGGGCAAAAAATCGATCGAGGTTAAGGGGCAAAATATTGAAGAGGTACTGAAGCAATTGTTCGAAGGAACAAATGTAACTTATCGTATCCAGGAGAGGCAGGTGTTCCTTTTTGCAAAAGATACTTTTGCTTCAGCTTTTCAAGCAGGGCAAGAAACTTTAAATATAAAAGGTAAAGTCACCGATTCATCAGGTGCACCGCTCCCTGGCGTAACTATTCAAGTGAAAAATACATCAAAGGGAATAATTACAAGCGCAGATGGCAGCTATACGCTTTCGAATGTGCCGACTGATGCTACGCTGGTTTTCTCTTTTGTGGGTATGATCACCCAGGAGATTGCCGTAGCAGGCAAAACCAGCATTGATATCCTAATGCAGGAAGAAACACTTGGAATTGAAGAAGTTGTGGCAATAGGGTACGGAATACAGAAAAAGACAACCCTGACAGGTTCTGTTACTACAGTCAAAGCCGGAGAACTGGCGACAGTACCCGCATCAAAGCTTTCAAATGTTCTGGCTGGTCGTTTGTCCGGAGTATATGTGTCCCAATCGACCGGAGTTCCGGGAACAACATCAGATATACGGGTAAGATCCAGCGCATCTTGGAATGCAAGCACACCGGTTTATGTAATTGACGGTGTTGTCAGAGATAAACACAGTTTTGATATGCTTGACGCCAATGAAGTGGAGGATATCACTGTTTTAAAGGATGCGGCGTCTGCTGCAATTTATGGTTCTCGTTCAGCTAATGGGGTTATTTTGGTGACTACAAAAAGCGGGCGCGTGGGAAAATCGACAATTACCTTTTCGACCAACTACAGCTTTGAAACGCCAACATCAAGATCTGATAAACTTGACGCATATACGAGTGGCCTTTTGAACAACGAGTATTGGCAAAAACAGACGGCGACCAATTGGTTTGGTGAAGATGAACTGGATGAATTGAAAAAGACAGGCGGATATAATTATCTGGATGAATTATATCAAACTCCTTCATCCAGAAATCATACAGTAAATGCCGAAGGAGGTAATGAAAAAATAAAATATTATATTGGAGGATCTTACTTAGATCAAGGGGGATTTTTACCTAGCCTGGATTATTCAAAATATAATCTCAGATCAAATATTGATGCTTCAATAACAGATGATCTTACGGTCGGATTACAACTGAGTACAGTTTATGGAAAAAAGAAGACATTTAACTCAGGGAATACAGATTTGTCTGATTGGTACGGCAAGTTAGACCATTTCTTTTTTTATGTTCCTATACGTATTAATGGAAATTTAGTAAATCCGGGTTGGATTGGAAGTATGGTCGGATTAATTGAAGAAGGGGGATACAATAAGGTTGATGAAGCCGATATTGACGCGCAATTGAGGGTTGACTATAAAATACCTTTTATTAAAGGATTATCTGTTAAGGGTATATACAGTAAGAATATAGCAACTAACTATACAAGAACATATTACATCCAACCGACGCTTTATAACTATAAGACAACAGGATCGACCGGAAAAATATGGACTGATGAACTTCTCAGTGTCGTCAAAGCTCCTTACCCCGCCAGGGAGTCTTTAAGTAATACCCATATACGCAGTAATTCTTATCAGTTTAATGTTCAGCTTTTATATGCCCGTATGTTTGGTAAGCACAATATCGATGCAACAGCTGTTTTTGAACAATATGATGGATCCAACATTGATTTTAATCTTACCCGTTACGATTTTCCGCTGCTAAATAAGGATCAGTTTTATGCTACAAGCAGTAATGCTCAGGATTCTTACGGAAACGGAAGCGAAAGTTACAATGGCCGTAAATCTTTCATAGGAAGAGCAAGTTACCAGTTTGATGATAAGTATTTATTTTCTGCGTCACTACGCGCTGATGGTTCCATGCTGTTTGCTCCTGGGAAGCGTTGGGGTTATTTTCCATCCGTTTCTGTTGGATGGAGATTATCGGAAGAAGAGTTTTTCAAGGAGAGATTCAGTATATTCAACCAATTTAAGCTGAGAGCGTCTCTGGGATATACCGGTAACGATGCTGTCGGAGGATGGCAGTGGCAGGAGGCTTATTATCCATCCAGTGATTTTTATTTTGGAAATTCAAATCAGAAAGCCATTCGTTACGGAGGCATTGTCAATAAGGATTTGACTTGGGAAAAATCCCGCTCGACAAATTTTGGACTTGATATTGCAACTATCAGCAATATTGGCATGAGCCTGGATTTCTGGCAAAGGCATACTTATGATATTCTCGGTTCAAGAGTGCTTAGCTTACCGACGACGTTCGGAGGTTCAATGCCTAGTGAAAATTATGGAAAGATGAATTCCTACGGGTTTGAAATTGAATTAAACTATCACAATAACATAGGTGAATTATCGTATGAAGTACA
>JBDKTZ010000152.1:0-10140 GCA_039679975.1 Prolixibacteraceae bacterium | reverse complement strand
TGCATATAATGGCTTTTACTCCTGCAAAATGACCAGGTCGTCGCGACGGCTTTCGGGTGTCACTTTTAACCATTCAATTTTTCCGTCTTTAAATCGACCTTCGATCGTCGTCTGATGAGGAGCATGCAATTTAAACGAAACATCCCAGTCTTTGGGCCAGGCAGGCAGTAGATAGATTTTTTCAGAGTAGGGGTCCGCCTGTAATACCATCGACTGAAATGCTTTCATCAGTACGCCTCCGTGATCCTGATCGGGAGTCCAGTCATAATTGGGGCCCCAAAAGGCCGGGAAACGTGAGTTTTGATCAACGTTTTTTGACCTTGCGACGAGATTTTCCTTTGCCTGACCAGCCAAGCCCAGGTAAGCCATAAAAATATCATCCTGCCTCCATCCAAAGTCGCCTTTATCCCAACGGTGTTCAAGGGCATTTTTTGCATATTCCAATTCCGGATTACCCAGACCATATAAACGGAAAGGAAACACGGCATATAATTCCGGGTTCTCTACATTGCTTTTCTGATCAAACGTTTCAGCTGGGGCAAGCGCCTTTCCTGAGGGTGTTTCCCGGAAAGGGATTTCCGGGAGTTTTGCCTGGAACACTTTCCAGTATTGTTTGTCCTGTTCATTTGTCAACTCACCCGACAAGCCCAGTAACCGTCTGGTAATGCTGTGAAGTCCGGCCAGTTCGGGCATGGGGTTTGTGCAGTTCCACCATGTTTCGCAGGCCATAGACGGATACATGACCAGTTTACCCGATCCGCTCGTTTTATAGTAATTGTCAAAAAACCGGATCACATCATTGGCCACCGGGATAATTCTGTTTTTCAGAAAATCCTGATCCCCGGTATAGTCATAATAATCGAGCATCATGAATACCAGCTCAGGTCCGGAGACCCACTCCCACCGGTGCCAGCCGCTTTCCTGCAGTTTATCTTCGCGCTTCCCGTAAGGCGTCCATCCGTATGTCTGCAAAAAAACGGCCCCCCAGAATGTCATACATTCCGGATAATATACACCGTCAAATCCGAAATATTTGTTCGTCCTATATTTGCAAACCTGGTAGATCTCTTCGGCATACATCCTGAAAAAAGGCTGCAGCAGATCAAAATCACCGGCAGTGCACGCGCTCAGATAAGGCAAGCGCGAATTCTGCCACCAGTAACCCGGTCCCCATCGGCGGTAGTCCGCATCTCCCTCCGTATCCTTCCCGTCCGGAACGGTAAAGATGGAGCCGTTAAACTTAATGGGGTAATTTCCCCGCCCCGCTGACGCATTCATGAATCGTTGCAGGGCATATGCCCGGGACACCACAAAGGCACTGCTGTCGGTCGCATCATTTTCGGAAGCGGTTGCATGGATCCAACTCCTGTTCCAGAAATCCGCCCACCATTTTTCATGTGCTTCTTTCCTTTTTTTGAAAGGAGCCCGTTCGATACGTTCCGACAAATCACGTATGGCCGCCAGCCATTCATCCGGTTTGGAAGGATGTGTGGTGAGAACATAAACATTGAGCCGGCCCGTTTTGGATGAAGCTGTCTCCAGGGTCTGATCATCGATCCTGGTTGTCCCTGTCCCTGTGATGATCGCCCCGAACGTCCGGTGCAGAAGAGGATCCTCCTTAAAACAGCCGGATAATTCCTGAATTTGATTGGTCAGATCGAATCCGACCGATTTGCGGTTGTGGTGAAACCATCCGATAAAGGGCGCACTGGTTTTGATCACGCTGTCGGGTTCCACGACGACCGGCTGATGAATGGAGTCGGGCTGATCCCTCAGCAAATCGCTTACCTCAAGCTGGCTGAGGGTATCGGGAATCGTCCTCCACAACTCGATACAAGCCTTCATTTTCAAAGGCACCGTGCTTTCGTGCATCACATGGATCACTGGGTTATTGGCATCCACCCACACCTGAAAACTCAGATCTGTTTTTTTTCCGTCACTGATCCCCGAGGAACTTATCTTTACCTTCCCTGAAAGAAGATCCAGCTCCTGTTTGAAATCGGCACCCGGAAAAATGATTTCAGGCTCACATTTCACCCTCACTTTGCCCACCTTTAAGAGACGCCCGTTATCATCCCAAGAATCTGTTTTTCCGATGTAAAAACAGATATCGCCCTTGTTCTCCACCCAGACGTTCAATCCGATATCGCCGTTCCCGGCGGGCATGGATCCGTGATGATCCTGAGACGGAGAAGTCCAGACTACGTTATATTCGCGCAGCGCTTCCTGATCGCCGGATAGCGGGACATGGCCGACCCGGCAACCGCCGGCAAACAGCACTGAAAAACAAAAAATAAGTTTGAGGTTCTTTGGCAGGTTAATCATCTGTATCATTTTAAAGATAGTTCGTATCAAATTTACATTTTTTCGGAACGGTATTCTTTCATCAAAAGCGAAAGATTTGGACCATAAAACCACCAAATGTGGCTTTATGGTCCTGTTATTCAATGCTCATGAACGTAAAATCGGAGAGATCAATACCCGGGATTCTGTTCCAGAGCGTCGTTGATATCCATTTCACTCTGTGGAAAAGGCAGCAAATAATGTTTAGCCGGATCAAAAGCACGCCTTACTCCTCCCGGATCAACAAGCGTTGGAATGTAAACCTCGGCTGTTTTCCATCTTTTGATATCACCCCACCTTACTCCTTCAAGAGCGAGTTCGACTCTTCTTTCGTGCCTGATACGTTCCCTCATTTCCTCTTTTGTCAGCCCTTCGGGAACCGGGGGCATATCCACCCTTGCCCTGACCTGGTTCACAGCCTCATAAACAGACGCATCCGGTCCGGTTGCTTCATTTTTTGCTTCTGCGTACATCAGTAATACATCCGCATACCTGAGCAGAATCCAGTCCTGCTCGCTTTTTGTACTGTAATCGATTGGCAAAACATCCCAGTTGCAATATTTGACGGGATTATATCCGGTTCCTGAAACTGCATTGTAGTTGAACCCCTTTTTTTGTCCGGCAGAATTCACCACCGAATCTTCGAAGGCTTTGATCGTCATCAATAACCGGGGATCACGGTTCAGTCGCCAGTTTGAAGGGACATACAACGGAGAAGAACTGATTGGGCGCCCGTCAATACATTCAAATTCGTCCACCAATTCCTGTCTGGGTTCAACTACACCGTGCCATGACCACCGGATATCCAAATCGGAGGTGACATCAGGGTTCAAATACCGGCTCGAAAAGATGATCTCGGGATTATCATTCTGTCCGGCAGCAAGGAATAAATTCCGGTAATCACCGTAAAGGTCAAACAAGCCATCCTGAATAATCTGGTTAGCCATGCCTGCTGCGTCCCCCCATTGCTGGTTATGAAGTAATACCTTGGCTTTTAGTGCCATCGCAGATCCCTTTACGGCATGTCCGTCCGTGTACTTTACATTAGGGAGATTCGCAATGGCAAAATCCAGGTCAGTGAAGACCTGTTGGATGACTTCAGCTTTTGTATTTTGCTTTACCTTTGCTTCTTCGATCGTAACAGGGTGGGTGTAAAGTGGCACGCCTCCGTAATGTTCTGAAAGAATAAAATAAAACAGCGCTCTTAAAAAACTTGCTTCTCCTTTGTATCGGTTTAACTTTTCGGCGGTCACAGGTGTCTTTTCAATATTATCCAGGAAAAAGTTGCAGGAACTGATGCCTGCATAGCAGTTTGAAAAAATATTGTTGACGATACCCCCCGATGTTGCCTCGATATTTCCCTGTGCAATATTGATAATAGAGGAGGTCTGGTTTCCGCATACATCCCCCGCCATAATGTCAAACTCAGCATCTTTATGGTTAAACGTGTAGACTAAAAGGCGGGAATAGACTCCGGTCAAAGCCATATCAGCTTCCTTTTCATTGGACCAAAAAGCTTCACTGGATATCTGATCAAGAGGGTTCTTGTCAAGGAAATCGGAGCATGCTGCGAGATAAATCGCCAAAATTCCGGTGAAAAAATTTTTTATAATAATACGATACTTATTCATGACGTAGAAATTTTAAAGCTTGATCTTAATTCCGAAAGCATAAGTGGTAAGTTGCGGATATACGCTGTAACTGCTTGTTAAGCTTGACCGTTCAGGATCTGCTCCGGGATAATCGGAGATCGTAAACAAGTTATCTCCTGAAAAATAAACCTGGGCACTTTTAAATCCGAGCCTTTGCACTACATAGGACGGCAAGGTATAGCCAATCCTTAAGTTTTTTAGGCGGAGATAGGAAGCATCATGCAACCAGAACGTTGAGTGTGTTCCGTTGACGGGCAGATAGGACTGCTCATACATTGCGGGGTATTTATTGGTTGACCCCTCTCCCTGCCATCTGTTTTTAACAAAGTCCAAAGTCGGAGCAGATCCCTGTACATAAGGCACATAGCCCCATCCTTTATGCATTCCCCCAAAATAATTTTTAACACCGCTTATTCCCTGGAAAAACGCGGAAATATCGAAATTCTTCCATAAAATATTAATGCTTCCGCCATAGTAGAACTTAGGATAGGCGCCGTCAACAACAACCCGGTCGTTCGCATTAATCACGCCGTCGCCGGCGTCGGGAGTACCGTCTCCATTGGTGTCGACTGTCAACTGATCCTTGTATTTCAGGTCACCGGGTTTGGGATTAAACGGATGCACCGGCCCTTCGTCAATTTCGGCCTGGTTCTGGAAAATCCCGATCCATTCAACCAGATAATAGGCATTGTAAGGAAGACCCTCTTTAATAATATTCGTTCCGTAAGTGGGGCTTAAGATTTTTACTACTTCATTTTTGTAGGTTGATAAATTCAGGTCAATACTGTATTTGACATTACCGATACTATGGCTGTGACCCAGTTCAAAGTCCCAGCCGGTATTTTTCATTTCGCCGCCATTGACTGTGGGAGCAGATAATCCTACACTTGCAGGAACAGGGATACTATAAAGGATATCACTGGTGAACTTGTTATACCAATCGGCAGTGAGCGATAAAAGTCCATTCTTTAAACTCGCATCCAATCCGAAGTCGACGACCCTGGTCGTTTCCCATTTCAACGTTTTATCCACCAGCCTGGTGAGCCGGACTCCCGATTCCAACGCATCGAAAGGATATGAAGTCGTTGACAAAACGTCCTGATACGGGTATGTTCCTACGTTCTGATTTCCCAGTTTACCCCATGATCCCCGCAATTTCAAATTATCCAGCCAAGCCACATTAGTCATAAACGGTTCTTCCGAGATCCGCCATGCGGCTGACAAGGAAGGGAAAAAACCCCAGCGGGTATCCGGAGCAATACGGGAAGTCCCGTCGTAACGGGCATTTGCTTCAAAGAGATATTTCGATCGAAAATCATAGGTAATGCGCCCAAAAAGAGATTGAATGGCCCATTCAGTAGCAGTACCGGAGGTCGATTGATTCAAGGCCGAACCTGCATCAAGCTCTTTGAGGTTATCGGTCGGGAAATAGGTTCTTGATCCTCCCAATGATCTGTAGTAAGCGGACTCCTGGTTATAGCCTGCTAATATTCCCAAGTTATGAACGGCGTTAAAGACTTTGTGGTAATTTAATGTGGAGTATAGCGTCGTCAAAAATGACGTATTCATATTGTCGCGAACACCAAGATTCCAAACAGCGCCATTATGAGCGTATGATCCGTCCTTAAAATAATAACAGTTCACGGCATGCTCATGATTTTTCCGGAAGTTGTAATCGAAGTCAACCGCACCCTTAGTATACCAGTTCAGGTCTTTTGTCAGTTTGACGTCTGCGTAGATCTGCGGCCGCACCGTATAATTGTTGGTCACATTTGATCCCTGGGCGATGATAGCGGCAGGATTTCTTACCGTCCATTCCGCAATGGACGAACTGTATCGGGCAACGTATCCTGTAGAACCGTCAGGCAGTGTCATCGTAGGCGTGTAGTTCGGACCTGGGCCGTAGGCATGCATGACGAAATAAGCCTCGTTATGTGTTCCCTGGACATCCTGAGTAATGTCCTTTTTTACGCCCTGTACGTTTCCGCCCAGTGTCAGCCATCGGGTTACTTTGGTATCAACCGAAAGCAGAAAATTATACCGTTTAAAATCATATAATTCGACGATTCCTCCCTGATCCAGGTAACCGACAGCCATGTTAAACGTTGTTTTTTCATTTCCTCCGCTGACACTTAAATGATGGTTATGGGTAAAAGCTGTTTTAAACACATAATCTATCCAGTTAAAATTCGGATAATGGACGGGATCGTTTGGGTTGTTTCTGAAGGCATCGATCTCCGCCTGGGTAAAATATTTCTGCTTACCGGACCTTTCATTGGCTTCATTCCAAAACTGCATATAGTCAGCCGAATTCGTTAAAAGTTCCGGCAGCCTGGTTGCTTTCTGGGCTTCAAAAGTCACATGATATTCAACCGCTAAATCCTGGATCGACCCCCTTTTCGTATTCACAAGAATGACGCCGTTTGCCGCCCGCGCCCCGTATATCGCTGCAGAAGCCGCATCTTTCAGCACGGAAACTGACTCGACATTGTTGGGATCCAAGTCAGTAATATCCCCCTCTATCCCGTCAACCAGGATAAGCGGATTACTGCCAGTACCGCTGAATGTGCCAATTCCCCGGATCCGCATGGTGCCGGCATCAGCACCCGGAGTTCCTCCGCTTTGCGTAATTTGCAGGCCTGAAATTTTTCCCTGCAACAGGTTTTGAACGTTCGGTGTCGGGCGTTTGGTTAATTCAACATTTCCAACAGACACTACCGAACCCGTAAGGTTAGCCTTTTTTTGCGTTCCATATCCGACAGCAACCACCTCTTCCAGACCGATAGTCTCTTCCTCCATCCGGATATCAATAACTCTCCGCCCGTTGACGGAGATTTCCTGGCTTCTCATTCCGACAAACGAAAATACGAGGACACCATCGAGGGGAACATTGGACAGTGTATAATTTCCGTCAACATCTGTAATGATCCCTAAGCTAGTACTCTTGATCAATACGGATACTCCGGGAAGGGGGGATCCGGAAGAGTCTGTTACTTTTCCTGAGACTGTTTTTTGTTGCTGACTCGCCAAACCTTCTGTTGCTTCAGGTATACTTAGTACAATAAGTCTGTCCTTCAAGGTATAGCTAATATCGGTCCCGGCAAACAATGATTTCAGGACTGCATCAATTTTTGCATCCTGCATATTAATCGAAACTAATCTGTTTACATCAATGACCTTGCCGCTGTACATGAAGTGAAATTCGCTTTGGTCTTCTATTTTTGAGAGCACTTCGTGAATCGTTGCTTTTTCCATGTTTAGACTTAGCATTTTTGATTGTGAATAGGTTTTGTTTGCAAAAACGCTAACGAGGGAAATCAAAATCAAAAAAACCGTTAGTTTCATCGTTCTGAATACTTTTTTAAGCCGGGAAAATTTTGCATTCCCCGATAATTCCTTAATTTTTTTCATAATTTTGTATTGATGGTTTATAATTACCCTGTATGTCAGACAGGGTGTTATTCATCTCTACAGGGAAGTGTTGACGCATTTCCCTGTTGTTGTTTGGTTAGTTTATATTCTCATAGGCAGATCATTTTTGAAAGTTAAGGCTCAGCTTTATTTTCGTTTTTCCAATATTATTTTTTGTTTCGAGTATGTGCCGTCCGGCAATTTTTGCCGGGGGAGTGTTTTATAAGCAACCGGAGTTGCAATGGCCATCAGATCGAGGATCTGAAAGAGGGGGTCATCCGCAAAAGTGACCGTGTAGATATAGTCTTTAATTTCATCATTGACTTCAAAATCGACATTGAACATCCTGCTTAGCCTCTCAGTAACCTGAAGGATGGGCGTGTCTTCAAAGATCAGCTTCCCTTCCGTCCATGAAATGTACTTTTCAATACTCCCTTCGGTACTCGAAATCGAACCGGTTTGTAAATTACACGTTACATGCAGATCCGGCCTCATCGTCCCGATATTTTCAACTTTCCCGTTTTTTTTAACCTGTTCCAGGATCACCTTACCGGTAACAAGGGTAGTTTCAACAAAATCGTCATCAGGGTAGGCCAACACATTGAATGTGGTCCC
This sequence comes from Prolixibacteraceae bacterium, assembly GCA_039679975.1. Lineage (GTDB taxonomy): Bacteria > Bacteroidota > Bacteroidia > Bacteroidales > Prolixibacteraceae > JBCFBK01. Next base: position 2,119 of record JBDKTZ010000152.1, on the reverse strand, counting down.
AACCGCTTTAATATTCAGGTTTCCCGCTTTTACAATAAATGGCTTTTCAGGATCATGAGCTACTTTAAAAAAACCTTCACCTTTAAGGATTACTTCCCGTGTGTCACCTGAAAAAAAATGCGGATATTTCACTTTGCTCCCGTAATTTAAATGAATTTCCGAGCCGTCTGATAACTGCACCACTGTTTTTGATCCTGAAGGAGCAATCACTTCCAGGGAATCCGACGCAAGGCCGGCATACCTGACAGACTCCGCTTTCCTTTCGGAAATCGTATAGAGTAAAAAAGCCAATACAGGTATTAATAGAACAGCGGCAGCTTTTGTCATCCAGGTTGTAAGGACAGGCCAATTTAATGATTTGCCTGTTTTGACATTGTTCCGGTCTATTCTTTCCTGGATCTTATCAAAAATGGCAGCGAAACTTTCGTCATCGTCCGGCCCCCTTGAACCTTGCCAGGAGTTCCATGCTTCAAGGCTCCATTTTTTATCTTCTTCGTTTAATGCTTCTTTCTTTATCCAACGAAGCACCTCATGGAGTTCAGCCTCTGTACACCGGTTGTTTAAATACTTTATGAGTAATTCCTTCTTCAAAATTTCTTTTTTAAAAATTTTCGAAGGTTATACGCTCAACCCGGTCGCAGGAAGTATGTAAAAATGATTTTTTTTAAGAAAGGAACAAAAAAATAAAAAACAAATTAATTGTCAGTTCATGATCGATATTAGACTTTAGAAAAGCAAGTGTGTTGGCTATGTGCTTTTTTACGGTATTTACCGAAATGTCCAGTTTTTCTGCAATCTCATCGTGCGACAGTCCTTTTTCACGGCTTAAACGAAAGATTTCTTTCTGACGAGGGGTCAATTCGTCAAGCAGTGACTGTACCCTGCCGTTTAATTCATTAAAATGAATTTCATCGGCCAAATCGGGGGTGTTATCGATATGTTGCAGCGATTTTAGGTACTCAATATATTTTGTCTCGCTGGCTTTCTTGCGCAGCATACTGATGGTGGCATTGTAGGCCACTGTAAACAGAAAAGACTCAAATGAAGAATAGGCGTCAATTTTACCGCGGGATTCCCATATCTTTACGAAAACTTCCTGAACGATTTCCTCCGCATCTTCTTTCTGTTTCAAATATTTAAGGACAAAACCGTACAGCCGTTTGCAATATCTCTCATAAATGTAGTAAAAAGCAACCCTGTCATCCTTTTGGATGAGTAAAACAAGTTCCCTATTTGACTTTGTACTTTTCAAAGCAATGAAAATGATCGTATAGATCGTTCTGTCCTGTCCTGTATTGCGTTGTAAAAGTAGTCTAAAAAATCAAAACCTCAAAAAAATTAAAGGGATTTCCCGTGATGAAAATCCCCGGAAGAAAGAGACATATTATCAGATCCATTAAATTATCACATTACGGACAGCTACGATTAATTTTCGGATTTAACCGATTCGGGTTGATCGGTCGTTTTCATTTCTATTTTAAATACGGAATTGCCTCCTTCCGAAAATTCAGCATCAAAGACTACCGTATTCTTCCCGTGAGATAAAAACGGTATTTTTCCGGTAAAATCTACAGTCCGGATCAGGTTCCGGTCTTTATCGAAAAGCTGTATCTTTCCGCTATCATCGAGCGCTAATTTAAACCATGCTGTTGCAAACTCGGTGTTTTTTGCAGGGCAATTGACCATTCCTGCAAAAAGTAATATCCAGAAGATTACATACTTTCTCATTCGTCTATTTTCTTAATAAAATACTACAGGTTACTCAGGGCCACAATGATTACAGACACCAGCAAAACAAGAAGTCCTTTCTTCAGCATTCTTTTGGAATACGATGTGGCATCTGCCCATTCCTTCCGGTATATTCCCCAAAGATTGCCGATCAAAATGGATAGGATCACCAGTAAAGGCCATCCTGCGATGAGTCCGGCGCTTCCCAAAAGAAAACTGCCCATCCCGTAAATATATAGGCTGCTTATCCACATCACTGACATGGCCAGTATGAGCAACCAGTTTACTCCGCTGTGATCAAGCAACCTCCCGCCGGTTTTGCTCCGTTTGATCAAATACAGGGTATACGCCACATTAATGATCGATCCCATGGTAAAAAACAGACACCAAA
>JBDKTZ010000415.1:0-7020 GCA_039679975.1 Prolixibacteraceae bacterium | reverse complement strand
TACGGAAACATTCAAACATTACCTTTTCGATGAAGAAAACCGCCTTGACCTGAGCCGCTTTGTCAACTCAATCGTGATCGGTAAAGACGGGGTGTTGTGGGCAGGAACAAGAAATGGCATTTTTTATTTGGATAAAGAAAGAGACCAGTTTGTTGTGTACCCTTATTTTTTCCACCATAACGAATTCCAGAGTATGACCAAGGGAGAACGGATCGTAAGAGTGTTGTTCTTCGACCGGTTGGGTTACCTTTGGGTCGGAACGGAAGGGAACGGGGCCAACCGTCTGAATCTTTCCGACCATACCAAAAACGTGTTTCTGAACGATCCGCGAAATTCCAATACGCTTTGCAGTAACTTTGTCGAAACTATTTTTGAAGATAGCTTCGGGATCCTTTGGTTTGGAACGACAAACGGCTTAGCCCGTTACGACCGAGAAAATGAGTCGTTTCAGTGCATTTTAAAGGGTGAAGGGGAAGCCGGTCTGTCGGATGACATCGTCACTTCGATCATGGAAGACGGAATGGGAAATTTGTACACCGGTACCCGAAACGGATTGGATTTTTTTCAGCGACGGGAAAAGAAGATTATCCATTACTTCCATCATCCCGACAATCAGCAATCGATCAGCAGCAATAATATCAATTGCTGTTTTCGCGACCGTACCGGAGCTTACTGGATCGGGTCAATGCAGGGCATAAACAGTTTCAACTACCGCACTCACCGTTTTGAACTGCATCAGTCTGTACCCGATGATAAAAACTCGCTGATCAACAACACGCTCCGCACATTGGTCACCGACAAAAAACAAAATATCTGGATCGGAACACAAAATAACGGGATCGACCGTTTCGAACGAAGTTCCGGAAAATTTTTCCATTATAGTTTGGATGACCCGGGTAAGAACCGGATTTATACTTCCTTTTTGTGCCGGTCCGGGGAATTGTTTTTCGGAACCGGAGAAGGAATCTTAAAATATCATCCCGCCGTTGACCGCTTTAAACTTTTCGATTTCGACGGGAAACATAGCTATACAAACAAGGGAATATACGAAATCGTTGAAGACAAAGAAGGGAACTTGTATTTTTCGGAGATGGACCGTGGCCTGTTCCGGTATAATATCCGGGAAAAGACACTGGAAGAAATTAGTCTGCACCTGAAAGACATTGATCCGTCGAAAGCCCGAAACATAAAAGTGATGCATTTTGATCAAAGCGGAAACCTGTGGTTTAGTTTGCAAATGGCAGGCGTCGCCCGATACAACCCGAAAACCGGGCACACTGTTCATTGGAATCAGGGGATGAACGGTCTACAAAGCAACCAGGTTTGGGATATTTTTGAAAATGAACAGGGTATCTGGCTGGGTACCGAGAATGGATTGCATGTCTATCACGAGTCCACCAATTCATTCACAAACTATAATGTTCGCCAGGGTTTGCCCGGAAGCATGGTTGTAAGCATCCTTGAGGATAACTCTCACCGCTTATGGCTCGGTACCAACAAAGGCTTGAGCTGTTTTGATCCGTTGAAAAGTACTTTCGTCAATTATTCCGGCTCTGATGGGTTACAAGGTGATATCTTTGAATATAAGGTGAAACAAAAAACAGGAAATTCGCTTTTGTTTGGCGGTAACAATGGCTTGAATATTTTTAACCCCGATGAATTTGCCGGTAATACCTATGTTCCCATACCCCGCTTTACGAACCTGAATATCTCGAAACATGCGGTTAGCCCGAATCAGAAAGTGGGGTCGAATGTTCCTTTGAGACGTTCTGTTATTTTAGGAGACCGGATAGAACTGAAAGACAGTTATCGTGATATTGAAATCGAGTTTTCAGCATTTTCGTATATCGACTCCCGAAAAAACAGTTACAAATATCATTTCTCGGGGGAGAAGGACACTGTCTGGCTCTTTACTGAAGAGAATAAAAACAGCCTCTACTTTCCCCGGCTAAAGCATGGGAATTACTTATTACAGGTAAAAGCGGCCAACTGTGATGGGATCTGGTCCCGGGAACCGGTAGCCTTAAAGATCAGGGTAACCCGTGATTTAGGAAAGATAGCCGGATACATCAGTAATTTTTTCCTGGTACTTATTATTGCAGGAATGTTGTTCTATTTTCGCAAATCGTTAAAAAAGGTACTTTCGGAACTGAACCGAAAGAGCCGGCAAGCGGAAAGAAGCGACCTGTTGCTTCCCCGCTTCAAACTCGATCCAAATCCCGATCCTCGCATAAAAAAAGAACTTCAGCGGCTAATCGACAGCATGGAAAAAGAACACATGTATCTGGACAAACGACTGACAAAAATCCAATTGGCAGCACATTTGAAAATTTCATTGGCTCATCTCAGCAGTCTTTTGAGAGAGCAACTTGATATCGGCTTTAACGACTTTGTTAACTATTTCAGGGTTGAAGCCGTAAAAAAAATGATGAAAGATCCTAAAAACAAGAACTTCACTCTTTTGTCGATCGCGGAAGATTGCGGCTTTAATTCAAAGACCAGTTTTTATCGGATATTTAGGAATTTTATCGGATTAACCCCTGCCGAATATCTGGAAAAACACATTACAAAGAATGTTAAATCATTGTGACAATTCAGTAGTTTTCTGATTGTTGTCAATTTAAACGCTTCCTGGTTACAGACAATATGGATTATCTGGAATAGATCGGAGTTTTGAACGATTCATTAAGGTTCAGTTAAAAGTCACTGAATACTTTATTTCTCGGGCCTTTTGAAACAGGTTTTCTCCCGGTTCAAACGGGCAAATCCAGTACAGATACTCCGCTGGCCTTGCCGGTATAAGATATTCCGGATGGACCGGCGCCCCCCAACTGGTATCACCTCCCAGTCCCATTTGTTTCTGATCTACCAGCAAGGTTACCATACCCCCGGGTTTGATTTCTCCACCATGTTTCCGTTTGATATTGTAAGGCACGTAATCCAATCGTTGATAGTCAAAAGGCAGGGCATTCATGCTTAACGGTTTTTCCCCAACCACAAGAACACCACCCCCATCGGAATTAAGTAGCGCGAGCCACCGGACATCGGTTTTATTTCCGGTTTCCTGCGGCCTGACATAGGGGTGAAACTGTTCTCTCAAAGAGCCCCTATAATAGCCGATTGCCGCGGATGTATAACGATCGGAATAGTTTTCGTGCGGCCCGCGGCCAAACCATTCCACACTGTCGTATGTACAGGGTAGGGCCAGTTTCATTCCCATCCTTGGAACAGGCGGCAAATTTCCCGAAGCAGGCCGGTAACATCCCTCAATCCGGATCGCCCCGTTACCGGTAATCCTGTAATTAAGTTCATAGATCCCCAGCGAATCGGGCAACAAAAAACGGGTATGGATATCCACCCTGTCTTCCCCCGGGATCACTTTAATGGTTTCCAGTTTGCGGTCTCTCCCTGCATGCTTCCATTTTCCGCAACGACCGAACAGATTGTTTCCTAAGTCATTATCTGTCATCGCTCTCCAGAAGAAAGGCTCAGGACCTGATGTGACCAATTCTTTTCCCATATAACGATATTCCTCTATAAGGCCCGTTCTCCTGTTAAACTTTATTTTCCCGCCGTCGAAATGGAGATCGACCGTTTGCGCAGTTTCTGCAATTTCAATTTTTTTTCTTTCTGCTTCGAAGGCTGATTCGCCGTTATTCCAAGGCAATTTGAACTGTTCCCATGCAACCAGATGGCCTGCCGGAACCAATAAATCCGACTCACGGGTAAGAGCTTCAAGGTATAAAAAATATTCTGCTCCCGAAACCAGCTTGGGTTGATTTAATTCAATGGAAACTACCTGCTTTTCATGTGGAAGAATTGACGGTGGATAAAAATAGCCCGATTCGATCACTCTTCCTTCTGACCAGACACTCCACCGGAATGTCAGTTTCTTCAATGAACTAAAATCGTACCTGTTGGTAACATAAAATTGATTACCGGCAAAAGGAACGGTCTCAAACTTCACGGGTTGATAAACTTTCTTCACTTCATGGATGTGCGGGTGCAGACTCCTGTCAGCAGCAACCAAACCATTCGCACAAAAATTAGAATCATTCGACACCTTATATACTCCCATATCGCCGCCATAGGCCCATATGGTATCCCCCTGTTCATCTACCTTACGAAAGGTCTGATCAACCCAATCCCATATATAGCCACCTTGAAATTGTCTGTAATGTTCTGCCAGGTCCCAATAATCCTTTAGATTACCGACACTGTTTCCCATGGCGTGCGCATATTCGCAAAGAATGAGAGGACGGCGGGGTGATTTTTCCAGGTACCGATAAATTTTATCAAAGCGGGCATACATGGGACAATAAATATCGGTATACCAGTCTTCACCAGCATCTTCGCTCTGGACCAGGCGGCTTTTATCCCTGCTTTTGATCCATCGATAAGTAGCTTCAAAATTACGACCTTTCCCCGTTTCGTTCCCTAATGACCAAATAATTATGGAGGGATGGTTTTTGTCCCGCTCAACCATAGCTTTTGTACGGTCCATAAATGCCTTTTGCCAGCTTGGTTTATCCGCCAAGGTAGTTTCCGGATCGTAAGGTCCGGCGCCATGTGCTTCGATATTCGCTTCATCGATCAGATAGATCCCGTATTGATCGCACAGGTCGTACCACTTTTCCTGATTTGGATAATGAGAACACCGCACCGCATTAATATTAAACTCCTTCATTAGCCGTATATCCTGCAGCATAAGCTCCTCTGTGATATACCTTCCGGTCACAGGGTCGTGTTCGTGCCGGTTCACACCCCGAATGGTCACCGGTTTTCCGTTGATCATTAATTGCCCGTATTTTACCTCCACCGTCCTGAATCCAAAAAAGCGCGATATTGATTCCAGCACGTTTCCTTTTTCATCCCGTAGTTGAATAATCAACAAATAAAGATTTGGGGTCTCCGCAGTCCAAAGTTGTACTTTGGGAACTTGGGCTGAGAAATTCACTTTTGGAGTGTCCCCGGAAAGTACTGGCGTTCCGGTCCCGTTAAAAACCTCCTTACCCGATCCGATTTCCCTCACCGAACAGTTCACCACAAAATCCCCAAAAACCGGCGACAGGTTTTCTATTTCTACGTCCAGACCAAACTGCCCGTTCCTATATTCGTTATCCAACCCGGCATGGATAAAGAAATCACGAATATGTACCCGGGGACGCACGAACAGGTATACATCACGTTCAAAGCCACTGATCTTCCAGTAATCCTGATCTTCCAGGTAACTGCCGTCACTGAACCGGTAAACCTCAACAGCTAATTGATTGTTCCCGGGTTTGACCCAGCGGGTAATGTTGAACTCAGCCGGCGTTTTGCTGTCCTGGCTGTATCCTGTCTTCTGTCCGTTTACCCAGACATAAAACGCCGATCTCACTCCATCAAAGCGCAGATAGATCTCCTGCCCCTGCCACTCATCCGGAAGCACAAACGATCGTTTGTAAGAACCTACCGGATTATAATCGTGTGGAATAACAGGCTCGTTGTTCGGAAAAGGATATTCCACATCCGTATAGATGGGAACGTCGTATCCCTGTAACTCCCAGCTACCCGGAACCACAATGTCATCCCACCCTGACACATCGTAACCATTCTCATAAAAACATTTGGGACGATCGGCTGGGCGTTCCACCCAATTAAATTTCCAGGTACCATTAAGTGAAAGGAAATTGGGCGCTTTGTTCATATCGATATCCGAAGGGTTATATTTCCCTGGAAAAGCGAAAAAAGTTGCCCTTGGAGCTTCTTTATTGATGCCGGTCACCTGAGGGTTTTCCCAGTCGTTTATATCCTGCGCCCGGACAAAGGCTACAGACAATCCCATGACCAGGAAGATCCATATAATCAAATTATTTTTCATGTTTCCCTCTTTTCTCTTTTGGGGCTTATTCACCTGCAAGCTTACTTACTTTGTTCTCACGTGTTTTTTCAAATAAGCCCTCCAGGTAATGGCCCATTTTTTTGGGTCATCATCCCAACTGGTATCTATTTTATGTACCACGCTCTTGTGTGGCGCATTTTTCAATGTTTCCGGATCGACATGTGCTTCTTCAGCGACGTGTCTCAGACCATCCAGGTATTCGTCCAGTTCTTCTTTTGAATACGATTCGGTTGGTTCAATCGTAAACGGTTCAGGCACAATAAACGGATGGTGGCTTGACCAGAGATGAAACCCGAAATCACACATCCGCGAGGTAATGTCGTGCGTACCAACCCCGGTTTCCCGGTACAACTTTTCCCAGGAATAGCGTACCTGTTCAATCCGTCGTTTCCCTGCGGAGAAAGGTGACTCAGCTCCATCGATAGCTGTGATATGCTTCAAAAGGTAGTTATTATTCAGGACCGCAATCCGGCTAACCTCCTTCAATCCTTCTGCGCCAAGGGATCTGACCCAGGCATACGCTTTCAGGATAACCGGGAACGGGCCAAAAAACGAACGGGTCTTCCCAATCGTATTAGGAACATCATAATCAAGGAAATATCTTCCTCCTTCGAAGCTCACCAAAGGAACCGGAAGGTAGCTTTCGAGTTTTTTCGTTACTCCGAGCGCCCCTGCAGCCGGGCCCCCGCTGCCATGAGGAGCAGAAAATGTCTTGTGAAGGTTGAAAAAGCAAAGGTCAAATCCCGCTTCTCTTGCCCGGGTGATTCCCATTAGTCCATTCAGATTAGCCTGGTCGTAACCACAAAGACCACCGGCGTCATGTACAATTTTTGTAAATTCATCGATTCGAGGATTGAAAATTCCAATATCTTCAGGGTTTGTAATAAACAGACCGGCCGTTCGGTCAGACACCGCCTGTTTCAGTGCTTCAATGTCAGGGAAGCCTTCTTTGTCATGATAAATCGTGATGATTTTGTACCCTTTAACGGCAGCGGCAGCCGCGTCGGACGGATGGGAAAAAATCGTCGTAATGAACTCATTCCGATGACTCTCTCCCCTTGATTCATGGTATTTCCGGATCATAGAAGCCATGACCAAAATAGCATGCGATCCGGAACTGGGTTGCAACGTAAAGC
>JBDKTZ010000117.1:0-6138 GCA_039679975.1 Prolixibacteraceae bacterium | reverse complement strand
CAATAGCTGTTGTCAGGTTATTGGAAGGCACTTTCAGGTCAGCAGGTTTGACGGTTGCTATAGAAGCGATCACACTTTCTTTTTTCTGCTTCCCAAAAGCGACTACCGTCACATCTTCAATTCCCACTGTTTTTTCTTTCAGCTGCACAAAAAGGTTCCCTACAGATTTGGTTATTACATAATTAAACAGCTCGTATCCAATAAATGAAAACTGAATCGTATCTCCAATATTTCCATTAATCGAGAAGTGACCATCCCTGTCCGTAACTGTTCCGGTAGTTGTCCCCTTAATAATGACTGATGCACCCGGAACAGGCTGAGGATTTTCCGGAGAGGAATCAAAGACTGATCCTTTTACCGATTCTTTTCGTGGCTGGTTTGTCAACTCTTCTGTCACTCCTCCAACCAGAATCGGATCTGTTCCGGGAAAGATAACAATCTGACGGTCTGAGATCAAATAATCCAAATTGGTTCCCTTCACGACGCTCTCCAATATCAGACCTATAGTGCCATTTTCAATATCGATATTCAGCTTTCGATTCAGATCAATCTGGTTATCTTTATAGAAAATGATGAATTCACTTTGTCGCTGAATCTCTTCAAACACCCTTTTGATCGTTATATTCTGCGAATGCAGGGAAAAACGGGTATTCTGGGAATAAGAAGAATCGGCAAAGACAATTCCGACGCCGAGAAAAAGAAATAAGAACGTTATTTTCATAACTCTAAAAAAATGCACCCAATAATCCTTTTCATAAAAAAGGAAGGCACAAATACTACTTTTTTTCATAAATTTGTCTTCAGTTAGTTCGTTAATGTCGCTGCTAAGCGATGTTAATTGGATTTTAAGCTTGTAGATGGTGTCAACATCTGCAAGCTTTTATGATCTGTCTATATCATAGGCCAACTATTTGGAATTAATAAGAATCTCTTCATTTTCATATCTGATTTTAAATGGTGTTGTTTTAAAAATCATTCCTAAAACTTCTTCCGGACTTCCTTTCATATCCAAGCTCCCGGAAAATATTTCTTCCCCCAATGACGGGTCTTGTATAATCATTTTTACATTATAATATCTCCCCAGTCTTTTCAGAATATTTTCAAGTTTTTCGCTCTTGAAAATGAAATACCCCTCCCTCCACGACATGTAATCAGCCGGATTAACCTGATATTGTTTCAGAATTTTTTCTTCCGGATTAAAAACGGCCATATTACCGGGCATGAGAATTAATTCATCTTTTGAAAAGAAAGATGTCCGGTTAGCGGCTATTTCTATTCTCCCCTGTTCCAGAATCGCCCTGGAGCATTTATCATCAGGGTATGCACTTACATTAAAAACCGTTCCTAAGACCTTTATCTGAAAATCTTTCGTTTTTACATAAAATGGCTTTGATTCGAAATGAAATACGTCAAATATTCCCTCTCCTTCTAAATAAACATCCCGGGAATCTTCTTCAAAAAGCACAGGATAGACTAACTTGGAACCGGAATTCAACCAAACCCGTGTCCCGTCCGAAAGGGTAACTTGTGTCCTCTTTCCGTAAGGTACTACAATCGTATTGAAAACCACTTTTTCAAGTTTCACCTCCTGGGTTACTTTTTTAGCGGAATCAATAACTATACTTTCGCCGTTTTGAACATACCGGATCCTGGATTCCTTATTATCAATCCGGATCTCTCTTCCGTCTTCAAGAATCAAGCGGGTTGTACCGGCCATCTGTACCTGATTATAAGTTTGGTCAAAATGATCAAATACGTGTCTTGAATCATTGAAATAATGCCAAAGCGAAATGGAGATCATAACCAGAAATACTGCTGCAACCGCCGACCATTTTAATTTGCGCTTTTTTTTATCGTTTACTCTTCTCACTGAAAAAGTAATCCGTGTTTTAATTTGTTCCTTCTCCAAAGAGGTAAGATTATTCCAGGAATAGCGGGACAACAGAAAGGAATAAATTCTCCGGACTATGCGAACTTCTTCCTGTCCAATTTCTTTGCTTTTCTCCATATCAACCAGAAGTTCCTCCGAAAAATCTTCCCTGGATAAAATATCTTCTGCCTTTATTCCTGACTTTCCATCCATTAATTATCCTTGTTTACTCTATAAAGCATGAGAAAGCCAAAACATAGACAAGAAATCACATTTTTTTTCGCATCAACTTCCGTGTGGAGAAATAAGTCCGGAGGGACCCGATAAAAAGTACAATAATTGAAGAGATTGGCTCTTTTCCTTTAGACATCTGCGCAATTCTTTTAAAGCTCTGTAAATACTCGTTCGAACCGATTCGACTGAGATATTCAGAATCTTTGCGATTTCGGGATAAGAAAGATTATATCTGAATTTCAGGGAAATGGTCTCACATTGCTTGCTTGAAAGCGTTTTCAGGGCCTCCTGTAATAATTTTAATCTCTCTTTTTCAGTCTCTGAAGCAACAAGATTGTCCTCATGAGATGAAACCGACTCATCATGAAGTAGCTGAATATCATCTATATAGGCAATCGTCTTATTTTGAACCTGTACTCTTTGGATTTTATGACGAAGGACACAAAAAAGGTAAAATCGGATGTTATCTGTATCGGAGAGCTTCTTCCGGTATTTATAAAGATCCAGAAAAAGATCATGAATGCAATCCTTTATGAGATCCTGATCTTTAAGATACTGAGAGCCGAAACGATATAGAATATCAACGTACTGATCGTATAAATCAAAAAATGCCTCATCATCACCCTCTTTAAACCGTCGCCAAAGAAAATAGTCCTGTTTCAGATTCTTATTCATATCTTTTGCTCAAATTCTTTTTCAGAAAGTCTCTCCATTCAAAGTTAGAAATTTTAATTTCCACATAGGTTGATGTTGAATAAAAATCTCCAACTTGTGTTCTTAAATATTATAAGCTTGAACAAGAAATGTTTTAGCCGGACTGACTGTTGTATTCCGTAGATTCACTTCTGCTACCATCCGCAATCAATCCCCGGAAACCAAATTTACAACGGTTATATCTATTGCATAAAGGTCCTATTCAAGAATATAGTAGCCGGGTATTTTCTGCTTACTTTGTAACTCACAATAATTACACAAACGATTGCGTATTTTATTTTTATTTCTTAAGTTTGTATAAACGAAATAATTAATAAACCTGAATTCGAACGGCAACACTGCTCTTTTTCCTGCATCAAGGATTTTCCGGAGACTCTTCGGTATACTCCTTTGGCGTCTGAAATCTTGTTATCTCCATTTTGTAAAAGCGTCAGCAACAGGTAGGACTGAGACCAGTGTTTGGACAAACTCTTTTCGTTCATGGCGCTAACGACGGGATGAGCGGCATTTTGACAGGAATACCGTTTTTTTGATAAATCGCGATAGATACAGTTGCTCAAAACGGATAAAACAGACTGCAGAAAACAGGCAAATATCCTGATAGTGAATAATTTAAATAATCAATTATAAATCGTCACTATTTAATAATCGTTACTATGAAAAAAAATAACTTATCTCGTCGCCATTTCATCGGAGCAGTGTCATTAAGTACAGTTGGCATGGCCGCATCGGGTGCAATACCGGTTATTGGAAACACATCCGGCAATTCAGGTAAGCTGGCTATTCTTGGAGGTGAGCCTGTACGCAAAAACAAAAGCTGGCCACAATGGCCGCACATTGATGACAAAATGATTGCCCGGCTAACCGAAACGGCCAAAAGTGGTTTGTGGTGCCGTATTAATAATCCGAAAAACGGCACAGTTGCCCGTTTTGAAGAGGAGTATGCAAAAATGATCGGAGTAAAGAGCTGTGTTGCTGTCGGATCCGGCACCCAGGCACTCCATACGTCAGTCGAAGCGCTTGGGCTGGGCCCCGGCGACGAAGTTATTACTTCTCCCTATACCGACCCCGGTACCATTGCAGCCATCCTGTCGGCCAGGGCGCTTCCTGTGCTTGCCGACATCGACCGTTATTCCTTCCAGGTCAATCCGGACGATGTAGAGCGCAGGATTAACAAAAACACCAAAGCCATTATGCCGGTACACATGATGGGACAACCTGCCGATATGGACCGTTTCCTTGAAATAGCCCGTAAGTATAAGCTGTATCTCATTGAAGATGCCTGTCAGGCCCATTTTGCAAAATTCAGGGGTAAAATGCTTGGAACCTTAGGCGACATCGGCTGCTTTAGCCATCAGACTTCCAAGGTTGTGGCGTGCGGCGAGGGGGGCAGTATTATCAGTAATAATGCCGAATTAATTGAACAGTGTTACACCGTTCAGAACCATGGAACATCCCGGAAAGGCAGCACTGAAACGATCGGACCGAAATACCGGATGAACGAATTTGAAGGAGCTATATTATTAGGGCAGCTTCCCACTGCTCTTGAGCGCCATGCGATACGCAACAGAAATGCAAACTACCTTACTTCAAAAATTAAAGATATTCCGGGAATTACTCCCCAGAAATTGTATGATGGCACGGAAGAAGGGTCATTTTACTTGTATACAATGAATTACAATAAAGAAGAATATCATGGAGCTCCCAGAGAAAAATACTTTAAAGCACTTGCAGCCGAGGGCATCTCACTGAGTCCTTACATACAGAACGGCCTGCACAAAGAACCATGGATCGACAATATTGTAAGCAGGAAAGAATATCAGCAGATGTACGGAAAGGACAGATTGCAACAATTTAAGGAAGAGATGGACTGCCCCATATGTGACCTGATCTGTAACGAAGAAATGTTGATGTTATGGGCATCAGGACCCTTGCTTGGCACCAAAGAAGATATGGACGATGTGATCAATGCCCTCACGAAAATATACGAAAATCGCGATAAACTGAATGCAATCTGATCAAGGTATGTACAGGTCAACTCACTGTCGGGTATGGTGTTTCGTCCTCCTGCTCAGCTTGTTTCAGGGAGGCGGAAAGGTAGCGGAAGGTGCAGAAAAGGAAGTTGCAGCCAGAGAGAAAATTCCGGGCCTGAGATTGTCCGCTTTTGATATTGATGCAACACCTCCGGTCGGGAGTATGCTTGCGTATGACCGTATGGAAAACCGTTGGGATTTGGGTTTAAGGGCAAAAGGAATTGTGATTTCAGGAGCCGGAAAGCCTGTCGTTTTGTGTGCTGTTGACTGGATCGGGATTGCCAATGAAAGCCAGGACGCTTTCAAAGAAGCACTTGCCGAAGCAGCCAACACCACTCCCGGGCGGGTGGTGGTGCATACCATCCATCAGCATGACGCCCCTATTTGTGATTTTGGGGCGGAAAAAATTTTGATGGATGCAGGAATGGAAACCTATAGCTTCGATGGCCGTTTTGCACGAAACCTCTTAAAGGAATTGAAGGTGGCGGTGCAAAATTCCCTGGCAAAAGCTCAGCCGGTAACGCATGTAGGAGTTGGTGAGGCCCCTGTCAGGCAAGTCGCTTCAAACAGAAGGATACTCAATGAACAGGAAAAAGCTGGCACCATGAGAGGGTCATCAACCCGGGATCCATATCTGGTCGCCCAACCCGAAGGGCTTATCGATTCAATAGTTACGGTAATCAGTTTCTGGAACCGGCAGGAACCGCTGGCCGTGATGAGTTATTATGCCGTCCATCCGCAAAGCTATTATCTGACAAAGGTGGCCAACCCCGATTTTCCCGGACTGGCCCGTTTTTACCGCCAACTGGAAGTTCCCGATGCCCTGCATATTCATTTCAACGGGGCCGGCGGAAACATTGCAGCAGGAAAATACAACGATGGCTCCCATGTGAACCGGGAAATTTTGGCCAGGCGACTCGCCCTCGGAATGAAACAAGCTTGGGAATCAGTTGCGAAATTTCCGGTCGCACCTGCCGATTTGAGCTGGAATGTTGTTCCTGTCCGGTTACCGGCGGCAGAGGATTCGCTTGCCGCTATTGAAAAAAGGATACGAACCATGAATCCGCGCCAGCTTACCAATAACCTGGGCAAACTGGCATGGTGGAAACGTCAGCAGGCAGGTAAAAAAACAGATATTGCCTGCCTGGGGCTTGGTCCTATCCGGATCTTGTTCATGCCCGGAGAATTGTTCGTTGAATATCAGCTTGCAGCCAAAGCGATGCGCCCCGATTTAACCGTGGCAATGGCCGCGTATGGTGATTATGGCCCTTTTTACATCGGCACAAA
>JBDKTZ010000237.1:0-2586 GCA_039679975.1 Prolixibacteraceae bacterium | reverse complement strand
TAAATGCCAGGAACTTCGAGTCGGGCGACCATGCAAAAGCCTTGTTATAGGAGAATTCTTCTTCATAAACCCAATCGGGAATCCCGTTTATAATTTCGTTCTTTTTGCCGTTTGAAGTGACCTGGCTCTCTGTTCCGAATTTCAGGTTTTTAATGAAAATATTGTTATCGCGAACAAATGCAACACGTTCTCCGTCGGGAGAAAAGGTTGCTACCTGCTGAGGTCCTTTTATTGATAATTCAGTTAATTCATTCGTCACGGAATTCCAGACGTAGTACCGCGCCGTGTAGGAACGTCGGTAAATTGGTATTCGGTTGGTTGTTAACAGTAATTTTGTTTCATCGTCGCTGAACTCGTAGGACGAAAAATTTTGTATCGGTGCTTTTTCAATTTTTGAAAGATCAAAGAGAACTGAAACTTTTTCACCGTTTTTAAAGCTATATTTAACGACCTTATTTCCATCTTCCAATGTTGTATAATGCAAGCCGTCGTTCATTGACCTTACGTCATATACCGACTCCTGTCCGAACGTATTTTTGAAAATAAGATCATCAAGGGTAATCTTTTGTTGAGCCCAAACAGCTACATCCACTCCCGAGAAAAGAATAAGCAGAATAACAAGACTTCGCATAACTGATATTTTAAATTTAATAAAAGGTCAAAATTTAGAATTTTCTTTAATAAAAAAACTAAAAGCAGCATTATTTTTACAATGAGTAAAATTATAACCTGTCCGTTACACCAGATCTTGTTACTTTTAGGTAATTTTAACTGGTAAAATGGAATTGGGAAAGAATAAAAACTTAACAACTAAACTGATCTTTATGAATAAAAAAGTATTGCTTTGTGCTGCGTTGTTTTCTTTTCAGGGATTTTTATTTGCACAGTCGGATGTGGTCGGTTTTATCCAGGCAGGAAAGGAGGATGCTTCCAAACTGGTAGAAGCTTATCTGAACCCGTATGTATTGGGGCTTGGGGACGGACTAAACAACGGATGGTTTAACAGTGCGGCCACGCACAAAATACTGGGGATGGATTTGGCTATTAACGTGAGTGCCGTGCAGATCCCGACTTCACAACAATCGTTCAACGTTGATGAACTCGGTCTTACCCGTGCCACGCTGGTTTCGGGTGATCCCAACTCTCCGACGGCTGCGGGTAAAGAAGAGGATGGCCCCAGAATGAAGGTTGCACTTGACCCGAACGATCCTGATAACCCGCTAAAAACCATCGAATTTAACTTGCCTCAAGGATCAGGTTATGATCTGGTTCCTGTGCCTATGGCCCAGCTCACCATAGGCGTGTTGCCTTATTCGGATGTTTCGATCCGTTACGTGCCGGAGCAATCGTTCAATGACAATGAGATCAGCTTCGATATGTTCGGGTTGGGGGTTAAACACAACTTTATGAAGTCGATCCCGGGACTAAAACTGCTTCCTTTTGATGCTTCCGTTTTTGTTAATTTTTCAAAGATTAATGCCGAAAGTGCACTCGATTTCTCTGCCGATGACTACAACGATGCTTTTGTTGCGGCTTCGAGGAACGAATATGTTCATGATGAGAATCAGCGTTTATTAATCGATACCCGTACGTCAAGCTATGGGTTGGTCATTTCCAAAAAATTGAGCGTTCTGACCTTGTTTGCCAGCGCGGGACACAGTTCCAGCAAGTCGGACATTGACCTGAAAGGGCGTTATCCGTTTACAAAATATGAAAGCAACCAGTCGGTTATTTACGGAGAAACTGATCCGATTGCGCTTGAGTTTGAGTCTTCGAACGTCGCCCTGAGCGCGGGATTCAGGCTTAAACTGGCTTTCTTTAGTCTTTACGGATCGATCAACCGGATGGAGTATACCTCCTATAATGCCGGCATCGCTCTGGGATTCCGTTATAATTAAACGGATTAAACAGCAGGAACGGCCGAAGGAACAGGGGCTTTTGTGTCGGGCAAAAGCCCCTGTTCCTGTTGATTGGAGGGATGGTTGAAGTTCGGAAATGAAAAAACAGACAAAAATATTTCTGTCAGGTTAATTATATTTATCTTTGCAGCCTGAAAAAAGTCACAATATAACAGACAGATGATTAAAATAACTCTTCCTGACAATAGCATCCGGGAGTTTGAGGCTGGTGTAACCGGTCTCGATATCGCTAATGCCATCAGCAACCGCCTGGCGAAAGATGTTTTGGCAATCTCGGTCAATGGTGAAGTTTGGGATCTGAACAGACCCATCAAATCGGACGCGAACATCAGGCTGTTCACGTGGGACGACAGGGAAGGCAAGGAAACATTCTGGCACTCATCTGCGCACCTGATGGCCGAAGCGATTGAATTCTTTTATCCCGGCACCAAATTCGGTATTGGTCCGACGATCGATACCGGTTTTTACTACGATATAGATCTTCCGGAAGGCATTCAACTCACGGAAAAGGATCTGGAAAAAATTGAAAAGAAAATGCTGGAACTTTCGCGTGAACGGAATGAAATTATCCGCAGCGAGATTTCCAAGGCCGATGCGCTGGAAATGTTTTCTCAAAACCAGGATCCGCTCAAGCTGGAACTGAACAGTGAACTGGCCGATGGTACCA